>NZ_CP015986.1:1427500-1738040 GCF_001658005.1 Sphingobium sp. EP60837
TCCGCATCAGCTTGGCCTTTATGCCGAAGCGCTGTTCCTGACCCAGATTTTCGTGTCGAAATTCATCCCCCCGCTCAACGACGTCGCCTTCCCCGCTTATGCGCGGATGCAGAAAGATCCCGGGCGAATCGCCTGGTCGTTCTGCAAGGCGGTGCGCTTGCTGCTGCTGATTTCCTGCCCGGTCTATCTGGGCATGGCGGTGACGGCCGAGCCGCTGGTCGAAACGCTGTTCGGTGAAAAATGGCTGGAGATGGCGCCGTTCGTATCGGTGCTCGCGCTGGCGATGCCCTTCATGACGCTGCAGGTGATGTTCGCACCGGTCAGCAACGCATTGGGGCGGCCCGGCACCACGGCGCGAATCGCGGCGGTCGGTGCAGTGCTGATGCCCGCTGCCTTTCTTGTCGGCATCCAGTTCGGAGCCATTGGACTGGCCTGGGCATGGCTGGGCGCTTTTCCGATTCTCACGGCAGTGACGGCGTATCTGGCTGGACAGCCCATGGGGCTGCGATTGGTGGACCTGATTCGCGCTTCGGCCCCGGGTCTTGGGTGCTCGATACTGATGGCGGGCGCGGTAGCGATACTCGATTCGCTCTTGCCTGCACTGCCTGCACCGCTCCGCCTGAGCGTGCTGGTGCCCGCAGGCGGCCTTGCCTTTCTTGCCGCACTGATGCTGTGCGCGCGCGGCACGATGATGGAGTTGGCGGCCCTGGTGATTCGCCGGGCGCCGCCACAGCCCGCCTCCGCCTGATGGCTCAGGCGGACTGGATATAATCGCGCAGCGCCGCTGCTTCCGATTCGATCGTATCGATGCGGAATTTGACGAGGTCGCCGATCGACACCAAGCCGATGAGAACGCCATCGACCACGACCGGCAAGTGACGCACGCGTTTCTTGGTCATCAATGAGAGGCAGTGGATGACGGGGGTCTTATCATCGGTGGTGATCGCCGGCGCGGTCATCACGTCGCCGACGCGCCGTTCCAGCACCCCCGCTCCGTCGCGGGCTATATGGTGGACAAGGTCGCGTTCCGAGAAGATGCCGAGCACCCGGCCGTCATCGACGACCGGAACGCAGCCAATCCGCCGCTCCGACAAAAGCTGAACGACTGAGAGGACGCTATCGTCCGACCTGACCTGAGTGACTTCGCGCCCCTTGCCTTGCAGAATCGCGGTGATCGTCATGCCCCGTCTCCTTGCCGTTATGACTTTATGGTCCAGTCCCTTGATGATCCCACTTTCACACCCCAAAGAAAAGGGATGAGACACCCGCAAGCCCTGGATGATCCGCAGATCGCCGCAACGGCATGGAGGCGGTTTCGCCGCATCATGCTGTGGATGGCGGCAGGCGGTGCACTGTGCGTCGGCATCGCGCTGATCTGCCTTCGCCTTTGGGCCGGACCCATGCCATTCCACATGATCCTGGCGACCGTCCTTGGGGTCTGGTTGACCTTCATGCTCGGGACAGCTTTGATGGCGCTCGTGTTCCTGTCGAGCGGAACAGGCCATGACGATCAGGTGATTGACCCGCTGAAGGACGAGGTATCCATTGACGACTGACAATAGGGGCGAACTGGTCCTGCGCGTGGTGCCGCGCCTAACGGAGATCAACAGCAACGGCCATATTTTCGGCGGATGGATATTGAGCCAGATGGACATCGCCGGAGGAATCGTGGCCGGGCGGCTTGCGCGCGGCGCGGTTGCGACCGTGGCGATTGATGGCATGAAATTCATATCCCCCATGCTGGTGGGGGATGTCGTGGCTGTCTATGGGCGGGAAGAAAGGCGAGGCAGGACCTCGCTCGGCATCCGCGTCGATGTGGTCGCGACACGGGGCGTGGACCAGCAGGAGGTCGATCTCACCAGCGGTCTGTTCACCTTCGTAGCGCTGGACGAAGAGCATCGGCCAAGAGTGCTGCCCGAAGGCTGACGCGCAAATGAAAAAGGGAATGACGCACGCGCCATTCCCTTTTTCATTCCGAAGGCCGCTCTTTCGAGCGCCGCCTATTCAGTTCATTCAGCCGCTTCGGCAGCGGGACGCGCGCGGCGGGTGCGCTTGCGGGGCGCTTCCTCTGCAGCGGGCTCGCTGTCATTGTCAGCGCGCGCGATCGATGGCGGCAGGACGGCCAGGTCCAACCCCTCGCTGCCCTCCGACTTTACAACTTCGGCCTTGCGCGGCCGGCCCCGGCGGGGGCGCGGCGCTTCGGCCTCCGCGGCCACCTGCGGTTCTGGCGCGCGATCGGTCACAGGGGCAGGCGCCTCGACTACCTCCATCTGCGGCTGTTCGGAACCGCCTTCATAGGCGGGGCGATCACGGCGCGGACGGTCGCGGCGGTTGCGGCCGTCGCGATTGTCCTGATAGTCGCGGGGCTGTTCCCGGCGGCGCTCGCCTTCATAGCCACGGTCAAACTGCTGCTGCGGCTGCTGCGGTTCAGAGCGACTATCCTCACCCCCATATTCGGAGGTGTCGAAATCATCGCCTTCATAATCGAGATTGTCGTCCGGACGGCGATAGCGCTGTTGCTGCTCTTCCTGTCGGGCGCGGTTGTCGGCAAGGACGCGGAAATAATGATCGGCGAACTGCAGATAATATTCCGCATTCACCCGGTCGCCGGCCATCTGCGCGTCGCGGGCCATATTCTTGTATTTTTCAAGAAGCTGAGCCGCATTGCCGCGTGCGCGGCTGTCAATCCGGTTGCCGTTGTCGCCGCCGCCCCGATTACCACCATTGGGACGACCGTTATTGTTCCGGCCGCGATTACGGCGACCGGCCTGCCTGTTGTTGATCAAGACCTGGTCCTTGCGTTCACTTTGCCAACATTCACTGAAATCATAGTTCAGTCGCTATCCTAAAGCACGGCCCGCTTATCAGGCCGGGTAGGGCTCCGCCGGACAGGGGCTGCGACAGCCCTTGCCCTTACGCTGCCAGAGGCGCTTGCGCAGCAGCGCCGTCGTGACTTTGAAGGAGCGGGAAAACGGCCTTTTCTCAGCTAAGCCCCACAGGGCAGATCCTCAGGATAGTGCCGTCCCTGCTCCTCATGTAGTGTCTTTAAAGCCATAAACCAAGCAAATTTCACGCGGAGCCATGCAATTCCGCCTCTGGTTCAGCAGGTCCCCGGCAGCGTCGCGACAAGGCAACGGTCATGCCCCGCCAGATCCGAGCGGCAGGCGACGCTAAGCCCTTGATCGGAAAGCAAAGCAGACACGGTTTCGCGCTGATCATAACCTATCTCGATTGCGGCCATTCCATCCGCGGTAAGCAGGCGGGGCAGCATGGGCGCGATCCGCCGGTAATCGTCGAGACCCTGGGCACCTGCATATAAGGCGCCTTGCGGTTCATGCAGCACATCCCCTGCAAGCGCCGCATCGCGAGCGATATAGGGGGGGTTGATCAGGACCAGGTCAAACGGCCCGGTCACGCCCTGCCCCCAGTCCCCAAGGCAGAAGGACGCCCGGCTGTCCAGCCCGAACCGCTCCGCATTGCCCCGCGCCACGGCCAGCGCAGCGGTAGAGATATCGACGCCCAGCCCCGTCGCCTCTGGCCATTGGTCGAGCGCCGCGAGCAACAACGCGCCCGAACCGGTCCCCAGGTCAAGGATGCGGGCCGGTGGCCGGTCTTTGAAATGTTCGATAGCCGCTTCGATCAGCGTTTCGGTGTCCGGCCTGGGTATGAGAACATCGGGCGTGACATGTAGGCTGATTGTCCAAAAATCCCGCATGCCGATGATATAGGCGACGGGTTCGCCAGCGATACGGCGCTCTATCAAAGCCCGGTAGCCGGAGGGCACAGCCAGTTCACGCTGGCGGAGCAGAAGGTCGTTTCGATCCAAGCCTAGCGCATGGGCGAGCAGCAGTTCGGCGTCGAGGCGAGGCGTATCGCTGGTCTCTTGAAGACGGGCGGCCGCATCACGCAGCGCCTGCGCGATACTCACCCGATGCCGTCCAACTGGGCGAGGCGCGCCGCTTCATCTTCAGCGATCAGCGCGTCGATAATTTCGGAGAGGCCGGGGCCTTCGAGAATTTCCGGCAGGCGGTGCAGGGTCAGGTTGATGCGGTGATCCGTCACCCGGCCCTGCGGAAAATTATAGGTGCGGATGCGCTCCGAGCGATCGCCGGACCCCACCATCGCCTTGCGGGCCCCCGCCTGCTCGCTTTGGGTGCGCTCCCGCTCTGCTTCATAAAGGCGGGCGCGCAGCACCTGCATCGCCTTCGCCTTATTCTTGTGCTGGGATCGTTCGTCCTGCTGCGTCACCACGATGCCGCTGGGCAGATGGGTGATGCGCACGGCGCTGTCGGTCGTGTTGACATGCTGGCCGCCAGCGCCCGAAGCGCGGTAAATGTCGATCTTGAGGTCGCTGTCCGCGATCTGCACATCAACCTCCTCCGGCTCCGGCAGCACGGCTACCGTCGCGGCGGAGGTGTGGATACGCCCGCCGCTCTCGGTGACGGGCACGCGCTGGACGCGATGGACGCCGCTTTCGAATTTGAGCTTGGCGAAGACGCCGATGCCGGTGACGCTGGCCACGACTTCCTTGAAACCGCCCACTTCAGCCGCGTTGGCGGAGATCATCTCCATCTTCCAGCCCTGCGCGTCGGCATAGCGCTGATACATGCGGAACAGGTCGCCCGCGAAAAGTGCGGCCTCGTCGCCCCCGGTGCCCGCGCGGATTTCCAGCATCGCCGGACGCGCGTCCGCGGAGTCCCTAGGCAATAGTTGCAGCGCGAGGGCGCGCTCAGCCGCGGGCAGTTGGCCCTTGATCAGCTGCATTTCCTCCTGCGCCATTTCGCGCATGGCGGCATCAGCGTCAGCGTCGTCACCGCCCGCCATATATTCGAGCGCCTGAAGCTCCTGCCGCAGCCGCCGCACCTCATGCGCGGCCTTGGCCACCGGCTCGATCTCGGCATATTCCTTGGACAGCCGAACGAACTCGTCGGGCGCGAGATCGGCGCGCGTCATCGACGCCTGCACCTCGTCCCGGCGCGCTTCAATCTGCGCGATGCGTTCGGCGGAAATATGCATCAGGTGGCCGTCAGCGTCTCAACCAACGCGGTTAACGGCACCGCCTGTTGCTCGCCCGAGCGCAGATCGCGCAACGCCGCCTCGCCTCGGGCCAGTTCATCGTCGCCAAGGATGATCGCCCAGACAGCGCCCGAAGCATTGGCGCGCTGCATCCGCTTTTTCATATTACCGCGATAGCCCATGTCACAGGCCAATCCTGCACGGCGCAGATCAGCGATGATGCCTGTAGCCTTGGTTTCGGCGGCCTCACCCATCGGAATGACCGCGACACTCGGCTTGTCGAGTTCAGGCGCCTCGATCAGCATCGCCAACCGCTCGATCCCCGCCGCCCAGCCGACCGCAGCCGTGGACGGTCCGCCGAGATTTTCGATCAGTCCATCATAGCGCCCACCGCCCAACACGGTCCCCTGCGCACCGAGGCGATCGGTAATGAACTCGAACGCCGTATGGCGGTAATAATCAAGGCCGCGCACCAACCGCGCATTGCGTTCCCAGGCGACGCCTGCCGCATCAAGGCCAGCCGTCACCTTGTCGAAGAAGCTGCGCGCTTCGTCGGTCAGATAGAGGTCGATATCCGGTGCGCTATCCGCCACAGGCCGGTCACGCGGGTCTTTGCTATCGAGAATGCGCAAAGGATTGCGGTGCAGACGGTCGAGGCTTTCCTCCGACAGCTGATCGCGATGCGCTTCGAAATGGGCGACCAGAGCGGCGCGCCAGGCTTCGCGGCTCTGCGCGTCGCCGAGCGTGTTAAGGTTCAGCGTCACGCCTTCCGACACGCCGAGTTCGCGCAGCAGCTGGTCGGCGAAGACCAACAATTCCACGTCCGCGCCCGGCTCACCCGCGCCGATAATCTCGGCGTCAAGCTGGTGGAATTGGCGGAAACGGCCCTTTTGCGGGCGCTCATAGCGGAACAGCGGACCGTGGGTGGCGACCTTCAGCGGCGCATATTGCTGCCAGCCTTCGGTCACATAGGCGCGCGCAATCCCGGCAGTAAATTCCGGACGCAGCGTGATGCTGTCGCCGCCGCGATCCTCGAACGTGTACATTTCCTTCGAAACGACATCCGTGCTTTCACCCAAGGAACGGGCGAAGACGGCAGTGGCTTCGAACACCGGCACTTCGACGCGTTGAAAGCCGTAGAGCCTGCGCACCCGGTCGAAGGTCGCAACGACATGGGCGAAGCGTTCCTGGAACGCCTCGCTCATACCACCCAGCATGTCCTGCGTACCGCGCACCGGACGCGGGGTTTCGATTTTCGCCATGGGGATGCGCCTTTAGCGGCAAAGAAGCCCCATGGAAACGCGCTTTTTTGCCATATGATAAGGCTTCGGCCAATGGGGGTGGACGGCGCCGGTCCGGCTCGTCATTCTGGGCTCCTTAAGGCGTTCCAGCCGCATCTTTTTTTCGGAGATGGCCATGATCCGCAGCCTTGCTGCCGCTCTTCTGCTTTCCACCGCAATCGCCAGCCCCCTATTCGCCCAGAATGCCGTAAGGTCAAAGCCTGCCGCCCTGCCCGTCAACTACGCGAGCCCTGCGCCGCGCGATGTTCCTTATCCGGGCGGCGCCATCCGCCTGGAGGTCGATGCCAGTGATACGGTGCAGCGCATCTTTCGCGTGAAGGAAACCATCCCGGTGGCAGCGAGCGGCCCGATGACGTTGCTGATGCCGCAATGGCTGCCCGGCAATCATGCGCCGCGCGGGCAAATCGAAAAGCTCAGTGGCCTCACCTTCACCGCGGACGGAAAGCCATTGGCTTGGAAACGCGACCCGCTGAACGTCTATGGCTTTGTCATTGATGTGCCGCAGGGCACGAAACAGGTCGTCGCGGAGTTCCAGTTCCTGTCCGCCACCCAATCCAATCAGGGCCGGGTAGTTGTCACGCCCAAGATGCTGAACATCCAGTGGGAGTCAGTATCGCTCTATCCCGCCGGCTATTTCACGCGCCAGATTCCGGTGCAGGCGACCGTCACCTATCCCGATGGCTGGCAGGCGGCGACGGCGTTGCGAGGGAAGAAGAGTGGATCGACCGTCGCCTATGAGACGATCGACTATGAAGCCTTGCAGGATTCGCCGATCTTTGCCGGTCGCTATTTCAAGCCGGTGGACCTCGGCCACAATGTCACGCTCAACATGATCGCCGATGATGCCGATGAGCTGGAAGCCAAGCCCGACCAGATCGCCAAGCATAAGAAGCTGGTCGATGAAGCGGGCGCGCTGTTCGGCGCCTATCATTTCAATCATTATGATTTCCTCTTCGCCATCACCGACGAGATGGGCGGCATTGGCCTTGAACATCACCGCTCATCGGAAAATCAGGTGGAGCCGGGCTATTTCAAGAAATGGAGCGAGGGCGAGGCGCTGCTTGACCGCAACCTTCTGCCCCATGAGTTCACCCATAGCTGGGACGGCAAGTTTCGCCGCCCCGACCAGCTGTGGACGCCCGATTTCAACGTGCCGATGCAGGACAATTTGCTGTGGGTCTATGAAGGGCAGACGCAATTCTGGGGCTATGTGCTTGGCGCGCGCTCGGGCCTGTTCACCAAACAGGAGACGCTGGACGCTTACGCCCATATCGCGGCCAAACTGGACACAACGCGCGGCCGCGAATGGCGGCCGATGGAAGACACGACCCACGACCCCATCATCTCGGCGCGGCGGCCCAAGGGCTGGTCTAGCTGGCAGCGGTCCGAAGACTATTATAATGAAGGGTTGATGATCTGGCTGGAGGCCGATGCGATCATCCGCCAGCAGACCAAGGGCGCCAAGGGCCTGGATGATTTCGCCAAAGCCTTTTTCGGCATCAATCCGGGGGATTGGGGACAGGTCGTCTATAATCGCGGCGAGGTGATCAAGACGCTGAACGCCATCGCTCCCTATGACTGGACCGGCTTCTTCGACAAATATGTGGACAGCACCACGCGCGAAACACCCAAAGGGGGTTTCGCCTTGGGCGGATACAAGCTCGTCTATGGCGACACGCCCAACGCTTTTACCAAGGCGGCCGAGGGCAAGAATCTCGACCAAAGCTTCGGTATCGGCCTGATCGTGAAGGGCGATGGCGAGGTTTCGAACGTCGTCTGGGACAGTGCCGCCTTCAAGGCGGGCCTGGTCACCGGCGCGAAGATCGTCGCGATCAATGGCGACGAATATTCCGCCGACGTCTTCAAGGCTGCACTGAAGGCCGCAAAACCGATGCAGATGATCGTCAAACAGGATAAATACTATCGCACTTTGACGCTCGCATATTCAGGCGGGCTGCGCTATCCGCGCCTCGAAAAGACAGGAGAGGGTGAAGGCAGCCTGGACCGGCTGCTCAGACCGAAAACATGAATCACCCGTAACGCCAACGCGTATCGAAAAAGGCTTGAAGTCCATGAATATCGAACTGATCCCGGTCGGCGACGATCCGCCCAACAGCTTGAACGTCATCATCGAGGTCCCCGTGGGTGGCGAGCCCGTCAAATATGAGTTCGACAAGGCATCGGGCGCGCTGTTCGTGGATCGCATCCTGCACACGCCGATGCGCTATCCCGCCAATTACGGCTTCGTGCCGCACACCCTGTCGCCCGATGGCGACCCGCTCGACGCGCTGGTGATCGCGCGTTCGCCCTTCGTGCCCGGCTCTGTCGTGCGCGCGCGTCCGATCGCCGTGCTGAATCTGGAAGACGAAGCCGGTGGCGACGAAAAGCTGGTCTGCGTTCCCGACAACAAGACCTTCCCTTATTATAGCGACGTCGATGAGAAGGACGATCTGCCCGGAATCGTGATGGAGCAGATCGAGCATTTCTTCACCCACTATAAGGATCTGGAAAAGCAGAAGTGGGTGCGGGTCGGCACATGGGGCGGCGCGGAAGACGCCCGCCGCATCACCATCGAGGCCATCGAACGCTACAAGGCTGAGAAGAAGGCGGCGTAAGCGCCACTTCAACTGTTAAAGAGGCCGCGCGGGAGATGTCCTGCGCGGCCTTTTTTCATGCCCGGTGTCGGCCACCAACCGTCATTCCAGCGAAAGCTGGAATTTCAGGAGATGTGGCGCTACATGGCCTGAGACCCCAGCTTCCGCAGGGGTGACGGTAAGGTGGCGCGTCACCTCCCATCCACACCAACCTCTCACATCGACGACAAACATCAAATCAGCCGATCCGCCTCTAGCGCCGCGGCAAGCGAATCCCGCCCACGCGGCATGCGGGCGTGCAGCCGGGCGTCGGCTTCCGCCAATCGCTCGACCCCCATCGTCAGCTGCTCCTCCGGCAAGGTGAAGGGCAGACGCAGGAACCGTTCGAACGCGCCGCTGACGCCGAAGCGCGGCCCCGGCGCCACCCGTACCCCGTGACTTTCCGCGATCGCCGCCAGCGCGGTCGCTTCGGCGCGGGGCAATTCAGCCCAGAGCGAGAGACCACCGGCCGGCGATTCGACACGCCAGTGCGGCAGATGTTTTTCGATCTGGGCGATCAGATGATCGCGGCGGGCGCGCAACAGATCAGCACGAGGTCCTAGCCCCTCATCGCCGTCGATCAGCTGCGCAACGGCAAGCTGCTCGACCACCGGGCTGGCCATGTCCATCGTCGTGCGCAGCCGCCCTAGCGCTGCGATCGTCTGCGGATCGGCGCGGATCCAGCCGACGCGCAGCCCGCCCCAGAAGATCTTGCTCGCCGACCCCATGGTGATGACCTGGCGGCCGGAAGGATCATGGATCGCCACCGGCGGCGGCGCAGGGAAGTCGAGCCCCATCGCGACCATCGTCTCGTCGATGATCAGCGGCGTATGGCTGCGCGTTGCGGCGGCGACCAGCGCGCGCCGGGTCGCTGGATCCATGCTGCGGCCAGTGGGATTGTGGAAGTCGGCGATGACATAGGCAAAGCGCGGGCTGGTCTGGCGGAAGGCCGCCTCTATGGCGTCAATGTCCCACCCTTGCGCGGGGAGGCCGACGGGCACTGGCACGACATGGGCGCGCTGCAGCGCCTGGATGACATTATGATAGGTCGGATGGTCGATCACCGCCCGGTCACCCGGTCCGGTCAGCCATTGCAGCAGGAGAGCGAAACCCTGCTGCGCGCCGTTGGTGACGATGATCTGGTCGGGGCTGGTGGGACAGCCGCGCCGCTCGAACTGCGCAGCGATGGCGCGGCGCAGCGGCGGCAGTCCCAACGGATCATAGCCCAGCTCTCCCAGGAAAGCGGGCAGCGCCTCCACCGCCGCTTGGCAGGCGCGGCCAACGCCCGGTGCGGCTGGCAAGGCGGCATGGGTCCAGTTGAGGATATTGCCATGAGAAACCATGTCGATCTCAGGCGTCTCCAGCTCCACCCGGCCTGGTGGCAGACGAGTGACGCTACCGGAACCCTGACGGCTTTCCAAATAGCCTTCATCGCGCAGCCGATCGAAAGCGGCCGCGATGGTCGTGCGGCTGAGGCCCAGCGCAGCGGCCAACTCCCGCTCGCCGGGCAGCCGGACATTGAGGCCGACGCGCCCGTCCAGCACCAGCATGCGCAACGCCTGGGCCAGCTGGCGATAAGCCGGCTCGGCGCTCTCCTCTACCCGCCAGGCGCCCAGCAGGCGAAGCAGCGAAGGAGGGCGAAGCGCGGAAGTGGACATGACCAGTTCTTTTCAAGAGGAGAACGACAAGTCCACCTATCGTCAAATGGATGTGTTGTAAAAGGCCATTTTATTGCAAGCCAGCGGAAGACCCTTGCCCCCTGACCGGCCAGCAGAGCCCGCTGGCCGGTCCTTTTCTTTTATCAGCGACCGATCAGCCGCATCGAGGCGCTCGACACCCAACCGCTCAAGCAAGGCCCTTCATAGGACTGCTTACGTTCGGCTGGTTCCGACAAACCGCAATCTCTGGTGGTATCTTCCACGACCACGCCCAGCCATTTCTGGTCGAGGCTACGCGTGCAGACATAGGCCCGGCCACCTTCCGCCAGACGCGCAACTTCCTGCGCCTCGGCAAAGGGCGCGGCACGGATAGCGAGGCCGCGAGCGCCGACGCGCACCGCCTGCCCCATCGCACCGCATGGGTCGAGCCGAGGGCCATCTTCCCCGATCGTCACCGGACGCCTGATCTTCGCTTCCAGCCGCGTCTCCGGCATATCTTCACGGGGTGCGCCGGCGATAGAACTATTGGGCAAATCCTGCAGCACGTCGCTGCTGTCGGAGCAGGCGCCAAGCATGAGAAGAAAAGGAAGAATGGCGCGCATTCCACGCTGATAAACCCCGGCGGGGACAAGCGGAAGATGCCATGTTTCGCTTTAGTTTCTTAGGGGATGTCCCTATATGCTCGCCATGAGCGAGGAAAGTCAGAACAGCCCCAACAGCAACGCCTATGGCGCCGACAGCATCAAGGTCCTGAAAGGGCTGGATGCCGTGCGCAAGCGGCCCGGCATGTACATTGGCGACACCGATGACGGGTCGGGCCTGCATCATATGGTGTTCGAGGTCAGCGACAATGCGATCGACGAGGCGCTGGCCGGACATTGCGACCGCATCTTGATCACGCTCAACCCCGACGGGTCGGTCAGCGTGGAGGATAATGGGCGCGGCATTCCGACCGGCATTCACAAGGAAGAAGGCGTGTCGGCGGCGGAGGTCATCATGACCCAGCTGCATGCGGGCGGAAAGTTCGAGAACACCAACGACGACAATGCCTACAAGGTCTCAGGCGGCCTGCACGGCGTCGGCGTCAGCGTGGTGAACGCGCTCAGCGAGTTCCTGGATCTCAATATCTGGCGGGACGGCAAGGAGCATTATATGCGCTTTGCCTATGGCGATGCCGTCGCGCCGCTGAAGGTCATTGGCGACGCACCCGAGGGGAAAAAGGGTACGCGCGTCACCTTCCTCCCCTCGACCGAGAAGGTCCCCGGCGACGGCGGCACCTTCAAGAATCACACCGAATTCGATTTCGAGAAGCTGGAGCATCGCTACCGCGAGCTGGCGTTCCTGAACTCGGGCGTGCGGCTGTTCCTGATCGACGCACGGCACGAGGAAAAGAAGGAAATCGAGCTGTTCTACGAAGGCGGCATCGCGGCCTTCGTGAAATATCTCGACCGCAACAAGACGCCGTTGATGCCCGATCCCATCGCGATTTCGGGCAGCCGCGACGATGTGACCATCGACGTAGCGTTGGAGTGGAACGATTCTTATTATGAGAATGTCCTCTGCTTCACGAACAACATCCCGCAGCGGGATGGCGGCACGCATCTGGCCGCCTTCCGCGCCGCGCTGACCCGCACCCTCAACAATTATGCCGACAAGTCGGGCATGTTGAAGAAGGAGAAGGTGTCGCTGACCGGTGAGGATATGCGCGAGGGCCTGACCGCGATCGTCTCGGTCAAGCTGCCTGATCCCAAATTCTCGTCACAGACCAAGGACAAGCTGGTCAGCTCCGAAGTCCGCCAGCCGCTGGAAAGCCTGATGGCCGACAAGATGGCGGAATGGCTGGAAGAGAACCCGCAGCACGGCAAGATGATCGTGCAGAAGGTGATCGATGCCGCCGCCGCCCGCGAGGCCGCGAAGAAGGCGCGTGAACTGACCCGGCGGAAAGGCGTGATGGACATTGCCTCGCTGCCCGGCAAGCTCGCCGACTGTCAGGAGCGCGACCCCGCCAAGTCCGAACTCTTCCTGGTCGAAGGTGATTCGGCCGGCGGCTCCGCCAAGCAGGGCCGCAACCGGCACAATCAGGCGATCCTGCCCCTGAAGGGCAAGATCCTGAACGTCGAGCGCGCCCGTTTCGACCGGATGCTTTCGTCCAAGGAAGTCGGCACGCTGATCCAGGCGATGGGCACGGGCATCCGCGACGATTTCAACCTGGAAAAGCTGCGCTACCACAAGATCGTCATCATGACCGACGCCGACGTCGATGGCGCGCATATCCGCACGCTGCTGCTGACGTTCTTCTACCGCCAGATGCCGCAGATCATCGAGGCGGGGCATCTCTATATCGCCCAGCCGCCGCTCTATAAGGCGACGCGTGGCCGGTCCGAGGTGTACCTCAAGAATGAAGCGGCGCTGGAACAATATCTGGTCGATAATGGCGTCGAATCCATGGCGCTGGAAACGACCCAAGGGAAGCGGTCGGGCGACGACCTGCGTTCATTGATCGAGCATGGACGGCGGATGCGGGCGGTGATGCGCTATGTGCCGCGCCGCTATAATCCCGCGATCATAGAGGCGCTGGCGATCAACGGCGCGCTCGATCCGGAACTCAGCAATGACGCGCAGGCCGAGCGCCTGGACAACACGGTCAAGTGGATGGATGCGCAGGACAATGAGGGCAACTGGAGCGGGCGGGTCGCCGAAGAGGGCGGCTTCCACTTCGAACGTCTGTGGCGCGGCGTCACCGATCATCACATGATCGAACATGGCTTTATCGGATCGGCCGAGGCGCGCAAGCTGCACACCATCGCCGCCGAGGAAGCCGACAGCTATCGTAACACCAGCCGCCTCGTAACCGCCAAGGCCGCTGCCGCCGCCGAGGAGGCAGGCGAGGATGATCTGCCGGTCTTGGCGAAGGGCGCGGTGGCAGTAACGCGGCCGAGCGAATTGCTGGAAGCGGTGCTGACCGCCGGGCGCAAGGGCTTATCGATCCAGCGCTACAAGGGCTTGGGCGAGATGAATGCGGAACAGCTGTGGGAAACCACACTGGATCCGGACAATCGCTCCATGCTGCGGGTAGAGGTCGAACAGGCGGACGTCGCCGACGAAATCTTCACACGCCTGATGGGCGATGTGGTCGAGCCGCGCCGGGAGTTCATTCAGGACAACGCGCTGAACGTCGCTAATCTGGATGTGTGATTTTTCGGGTTGAAGCGGTTATTTGATAGCCGCTTCAACCTATCAGCCGGACCGCAGTCAACGACCATTTGTTGTTCCCGCCGGGTAGATCGCACGTATTAGTAATGGTCGCATTGCCACTAAAGGAGAGGCGCAGCGCGACCATCTGAAAACAGTTTAGTGACATGCCTGACGTGCCGTTGAATGTCAGCGTATCGTTGGGGAAATAGAAGGCTCCGCTCAGCGTCGAGTTTGAATTTCCATTGATCTGACAGCATTGATTGCTCGCTGCCGCCCTACTGTCCCGGTATATGGTGATGCCATTATAGGTGCCACTGGTCGATTGAGTAAGATCAACCTCCGCGCCTCCATTGATGTCCATAGTTGCGAAGCTGTTCGCGTTGTTTGGCGTAGTGCTGGTGAGCACAAACGTACAACCCGAACAAGTGAGATGACCCTGAGCTCCTACCTGCAGACCGGCATTGTTGGCGCCATTAGCTAAATAGTAGGTTCCAGACGACAGTGTGAGGTTGCCCTGAACGTTGATGGTTCCATAACAGCCCGGCGGATGAGTAGATCCGTCGTCGGTCGTTCCAGACGGAACGTCGATAACTTTCCAAGTATTGTTATTGATTTTGCACGCGCCGTTCGAAACATCGCTGGTGCTGGGATCATAATTGTTGCCTGCTAGCGGGTCGGTCAATGCGGCGTGATTGGGCATTAGCAATGTGCCGCTTGCATATGCTGTCGATGAAGGAATCCCCCCCATGGCGACGATCGGCGACACCCTCACCGTAGGCTGACCGTTCACATTCACGGCGTTCGTGGCGATCGAGTTGGTCCCTGCGCCGCACCCCAGATCTAAGGTCGAATTGCCCGCGAAAGTAATGCCGGTGTTGTTGCCGCTTTCCTTGGCAAAGAAGCAGACCTTTCCATCGGAAACCACCGCAGCTCGCGCTTCGGCGGCTACATCGGATGTAGAGCGGCCGAACAATGCCATGAGGGGGGTCGGCTGAGTGCTGACAAGGCGCACATACATCGCTGATGCGTAGGTAGTGCTGCCGCTCGTATAGGCCCCGGGCGTGATCGTGGCGGTTGCGCTCGGAACAAGGGGGTTCTGCGTCAGCGCTTTGTTCGCCTGTGCAGTGGCGGTGCTATTTGTCTGGTCCTGATAGAGCGAATAGGCTCCGGCCATCGCCGCAGAGTCAGCCTCCCGCTGCAATTCCCGCTTCACATGCGCCAGCTGCATCGTGTGGACCCCGAGACCCGCTGCGCCGATTGCGACAGGCAGCGCCAGGGCAGTCAGCATGAGCGCATTGCCCCGCGCGTCGGACCAGAGCGTGCGAAGACCGGCAAGGCGGTTGAGGAATGGCATGGTCAGGTCCTCGGCTTAGCTGATGACATAGGCTCTGCGCGTTTCCGACAGCGCGATGGTCTTGCTGCCGAGCACATAATTTATCGTCAGATTATAGCCCATCGTGATGGTGACGTAGCTCGGCGTTCCGCTTGTGAAGGTGACGGTCGGCGCGACGATGTTCGCCGGTTCCATCCCGAATCGCTTGGCCGCTATTCTCGCCTGAATGTCGGCCTCGCTGGGCTTGGGCCATGTGGTCGCATATCGCGCCGCGTCTTCGACGGTGCTCCGCAGTCCCGCCTGCGCGTAAAAGAGGACGCCCAGCGCCGGGATAGCGATCAGCATGCCGAGCAGGACCGGCGCGACGAGCGCGAATTCGAGCACGCCGACACCACGGCAGTCCAGCGCGAGCTTGCAGAGGAGGCGCAAGAACCTCATTGTATCCTCAGCACTCCGGTCACGGAAATGGGCACCACTCCGTTAGAATTACCCAGCGCTCGCGTCAGGGGGCTGAGCGCAAAGGACGGCGTGAAGGTCGTTGAAATCTGAATCTGCGTGTAGCGCGCCGTTTCACCCGAAGCGCATGTGCTGCTCCAGCTAGTCGCAGTTCCGCCGCATTCCAGTGTCTGGGTGACAGTTACCCCCGCCGCATCGACATTCGCCTGGGCCGCCGCCTGCGCCTGTATATCGCTTACGGCGATATCCTTGCCCCCCATCCACGACATTTCCAGGCCGCGATTTACAGCCTGTTGTATTTTCATTTTGGCAGCGCCGTAGCGGGCGATATCAACCGTACCCATGATGGTGAGGGCAAGAAACGGCGCGACCATTGCCGTTTCGACCAGAGCAACGCCGTTGGCATCGCTGAACAGCGCGGCAAAAAGCCTGCGAGGGGATAATGCTGTGTCGCCAGCGCGTTGAAAACGCCGCCGGCTCCCCAGCTGGGGCCGCAGCAATCGGCCTGAAATGGCATGCAGCATGAAAAATCCACCAAACACAGAGGATTTTCTACTCGCGCATGCTGTGCATTTGCTTAAATAGCGTGGTTAATTACGAATTAAGACCTACGCTAACAGTCCATATATACCCAACGATATATTTATAAACTGCTAAAAGGGAGGCGAAGTATGAAAGCATGGCTGTTTATTACGGGCATGCTGCTTTTAACCGGGTGCGGCCGTAAAGAAACGATGGCGGACCTAAGCACTAATGATGCGCCGATTGCTCAAACCGTGATCGCCGCCCAACCATCTGTGCCACAGGTCGCTATGTCTTCTACGCCTCGCGAATCGGCTTCGCCCGCGCCAACTCCCGTCGATACGACTCCACTCAGCAACGAGACTCGCTATCGCGCGCTGGGTACGGAGCCCTTCTGGGCCGTAACGGTCAAGGGATCGACGGCCACGCTGGAGCGCCCCGACAAGTCACCTGCGCATTACCCCATCACCCGCGCGGACGACGGCCGTACGGTTCGTTACATCGGCGACGGCTTTTCCATAATCGTCACGGAAGGCCCCTGCAGCGACGGCATGAGTGACGCCCATTGGGCCGACCGCGTCGCAGTGTCTTTCGGCGAAGGAACATTGAAAGGGTGCGGCGGCGTCCGCGAGGATTTCTAGTCCGTCCGCATCGCTTCGGCCACCAGCGCTTCCGCTTCGATCAGCAAGGCATCTTCCGCCGCCGTCTGCGCCACCTGTTCGCGGCCGATCAGGATCAATACGGGTACGGCCAAAGGACTCACCCGGTCGAGATCGATATGCAGCATCGTCGCCGACGCGCGGTCGATCAGGTCGCCCAGCCGCCCCACATCCGTCATCCGTGCCCGGGCATCGGCCCAGGCAGCCTTTATCAGCAGATGATCGGGCTGATATTTGCGCAGTACCTCATAGATGAGGTCGGTCGAGAAAGTGACCTGCCGTCCCGTCTTGCGCTTGCCGGGATGTTGCCGCTCGATCAGTCCCGCGATCACTGCAACATCGCGGAAGGCCCGCTTGAGCAAGCTGGATTGCTCCACCCATTCGACAAATTCATGATCCAGAATGTCGGCCGAAAACAGGCTTTGCGGATCCGTCACGGGCTTCAACCCATAGACGGCCAGCGCATAGTCATTCGAAACAAAGCCAAGCGGCATCAGCCCCTGCGCGTCCATACGTCGGGTCAGCAGCATGCCCAGCGACTGGTGCGCGTTCCACCCTTCGAAACTGTAGCAGACCAGATAATGGCGCCCCTCATGCGGGAATGTCTCGATCAGCAGCTGCCCCGGCTCGGGCAAGGCGGACCTGTATTTCTGCACTTCCAGCCAATCGCGGACATCGTCCGGGAAGCGGCGCCATTCCTCCGGCTCCGCTAGGAAATGACGGACCCGGTCGGCAAGCCGCGTGGACATGGCCATGCGGGTGCCGCCCCAAGTGGGGATTCGCGCCTGTTTCGATGTGGCGCGCACGACAAGGTCGGTCAGGTCCATGCGCACCACCTCCAGGGCAGTGCCGGAGAAGAAGAAGCTGTCGCCCGGACGCAATGTCGCGGCGAACCCCTCCTCCACCGTGCCGAGCTTGCGGCCATTGGGGAAGCGCACGTCGAGGACGGGTTGATCGACGATGATGCCCGCATTCAACCGATGCTGCTGGATGAAGCGCGGATGCGAGACGCGCCATAGCCCGTCGGCCTCACGCATCAGCCGCTTGAAACGATCATAGGCCCGCAGCGCGTAGCCGCCCCCCTCTATGAAGTGAAGGACGTTGGCGAACCCCTCGTCGGTCAGCGCGCTATAGGGCGTTGCGGAACGTATCTCCGACAGCAGCTCCTCTTCACGAAAGGGCGCGGCGCAGGCCAGCGCCATGACATGCTGGGCCAGGACATCCAGGCTGCCGGGGCGGAAGTCGTCCGCGTCGCGCTCCCCCTCCTCCACCGCATCGAGCGCGGCACGGGCTTCAAGATATTCAAAGCGGTTGCCGGGGATCAGAATGGCTTCGCTGGGGCAATCCAGCCGGTGATTAGCGCGGCCGATTCGCTGGAGCAGGCGGGAGGACCCCTTGGGCGCGCCCATCTGAATCACGCAATCGACATTGCCCCAATCGACACCCAGGTCGAGGCTGGCGGTTGCGACGAGCGCGCGCAGCTTCCCCGCCGCCATTGCGCTCTCGACCTTCCGCCGCGCTTCGACCGACAGGCTGCCATGATGGATGGCGATAGGAAGGTTCGCCTCATTCACCGTCCACAGTTCCTGGAAGATGAGTTCGGCAAGCCCGCGCGTGTTGCAGAAAACCAGCGTCGTCTGCCGCCGCTCGATTTCCGCCATCACCTGTTTCGCGGCATATTTGCCCGAGTGGCCCGACCAGGGAATACGCCCCTCGGGAATGAATATGGCGACGTTGGGATCGGCCCCCTGCTCCCCGATGACCGGCGTCACGCTGTTGATGTCTCCATCGGGCGCAAGCCAGGCGCGGTAGGCATCCACATCCGCGACCGTCGCCGACAGCGCCACGCGGCGCAAGTCCGGGTTGATCCTCTGCAACCGCGCAAGCGACAGGCTGAGCAGGTCGCCGCGCTTCTGCGTCGCGAAGGCGTGAACCTCGTCGATGATCACGGTCTGCAGTTGTGCGAACATCAGGAAGCTGTCCGGATAGCTCAGGAGCAGCGAAAGCGATTCGGGCGTGGTCAGCAATATCTGCGGCGGCCGCGCCCGCTGCCGCGCCTTGCGATCGGATGGCGTGTCGCCTGTCCGGGTTTCCACCCGGATCGGCAGGTCCATTTCCTCGATCGGCGTCAGCAGATTGCGGCGCACGTCCACCGCCAGCGCCTTTAGCGGCGAGACATAGAGGGTATGAAGCCCCTCACCGGGACTGTCGATCAGATCGACGAGCGTCGGCAGGAAGCCCGCCAGCGTCTTGCCCGCCCCCGTGGGCGCCACAAGCAGCGCATGATCCCCGACGCGCGCGGCGGCGAGCATGTCCATCTGGTGACGGCGCGGCGTCCAGCCGCGAGAGGTGAACCATTGCTCCAGCGGTTCAGGTAGGGCTTGGCTCATGAACGGGATGTAGGGTGCCGGGCAAGCGCTGTCACGGGCCGGGCGAGCGATCCATTCTGTCGAGCGCCGCCATGCGGTTGTGGCCCTTTGCCCTGCCAAGGCGTTACACTGCAATCGATGCGGCGCAGCAGAATGCCGCCCAAGCAGGAGAAATACGATGACCGGCGAAACCGAGGCCGATCTCACTGGTGCGGAACCCGCCCGCAACCGCCGACGTCCCAAACCCGCGATCATGGAGATTGGCGGCCGCAAGCTGAAGCCCGCGACCCTGATGATGGGCCATGGCTATGATCCCACCCTGTCCGAAGGCTCGCTGAAGCCGCCGATCTTCCTCACCTCCACCTTCGCTTTCGAAAGCGCGGCTGCGGGCAAGCGCCATTTCGAGGGCGTGACCGGCATCAGGCCGGGCGGCGCCGAGGGGCTCGTCTATTCCCGCTTCAACGGTCCCAATCAGGAAATTGCCGAAGACCGGCTGTCTGTCTGGGAAGAGGCGGAGGACGCCTTGCTCTTTTCCAGCGGCATGTCCGCTATCGCGACGACATTGCTTGCCTTGGTGCAGCCCGGCGACGTCATAGTCCATTCAGCGCCGCTCTACGCCGCGACCGAAGCGCTGATCGGCCGCATCCTCGGCAAGTTCGGCGTACAGTGGCTCGATTTCCCCGCGGGCGCGACGGAAGAGGAGATTGGCGCGGTCATCGAACAGGCCAAGGCGCTGGGCCGCGTCGCCCTCATCTATCTGGAGAGCCCGGCCAATCCCACCAATGTGCTGGTCGATGTGGAAGCAGTGGTGGCGCGGCGCGATCAACTGTTCGGCGGTGAAGCGCATGTGCCGCCCGTCGCGATCGACAACACCTTCCTTGGCCCGCTGTGGCATCATCCGCTTGCCCATGGCGCGGACTTGGTGATCTACAGCCTCACCAAATATGCGGGGGGTCATAGCGATCTGGTGGCGGGCGGCGTACTCGGCCCCAATGGCCTCATCAACACGATCCGGCTGATGCGTAATACCATCGGGACGATCCTGGACCCGCACAGCGCGTGGATGCTGTTGCGCAGCCTGGAAACGCTGGAATTGCGCATGACCCGCGCGGGCGAGAATGCCGCCAAGGTCTGTGCTTGGCTGAAGGACCAGCCGCAGGTCGAAAAGGTCGTCTATCTAGGATTCCCCGAAACGGAGCGGCAGGCCGACATTTACCAGCGGCATTGCACCGGCGCGGGGTCCACTTTCTCGCTCTACCTCAAGGGCGGCGAGGCGGAAGCCTTCGCCTTTCTCGACGCGCTCAAAATCGCCAAGCTCGCGGTCAGCCTGGGCGGCACGGAAACGCTCGCCAGCCATCCAGCGGCGATGACGCATCTGTCCGTGCCCGCCGAACGCAAGAAGGCGCTGGCGATCGGCGACAATATGGTCCGGATCTCCATCGGCTGCGAGGATGCCGACGACCTGATCGCCGACTTCGCCCAGGCGCTGAAGGCGGTGGGATGAGCTTGGGCCACCCCGTCATCCTGATCGGCCAGCCGCTGCTGAAACCGCTATTGCCCCTGTTACAGCCGCACTATGATGCGCTGCCTCTGTGGGAGGATGAAGGAGAGGAGCAGCGGGGCGAGGCGCGGGCCATCATCTGGGCTGGTGAATTTGCACTTCCTACCGCCCTGCTCGACTCCATGCCGCAGCTCGGCCTCATCGCCTGTTTCACGGTGGGCTATGACGGCGTCGATCTTCAGGTGGCACGCCAGCGCGGCATTGCCGTGACGCATGGGGGAGACGCCAATGCGGAAGATGTGGCTGACCATGCGATCGGCCTGATACTGGCCCACCGCCGTTGGATCGTCGAAGGCGATCGGCAGTTGCGCGCCGGACTTTGGACGCCGGAATCGAAGACGCGCACCCGCTCCATGGGCGGCGCACGACTGGGCATCGTCGGCATGGGGCATATCGGCTTGGCGGTCGCCCGCCGCGCCGAGGTTATGCGGATGCGCATCCATTGGTGGGGACCGCGCGACAAGCCCGGCCTTTCCTGGCCGCGCGCAGAAAGCCTGGAGGCGATGGCGCTGGAAAGCGACATTCTGCTCGTCACCGCGCGCGCCGATGAGGACAATCGCGGCATGATCGATGCCGCCGTCATGGATGCGCTCGGCCCGGAAGGTCTGCTCATCAATGTGGCGCGGGGACAGCTGGTGGACGAAGGCGCGTTGAAAAACGCCCTGCGCAACGGCCGCCTGGGCGGCGCTGCGCTTGATGTGTTCCAGCAGGAACCGACGCCCGCCGTTGGTTGGGCCGACGTGCCGAACTGCGTCCTGACGCCACATATTGGCGGGGCGACCGATGAAGCGGTGGGGCGCATGGCGCAGATGCTGCTCGCCAATCTTGAGGCTTATTTTGCGGGGAAACCGCTACTGTCGCCGGTTACCGAGGGTCCCGCTTGACCTCAGGACCAGTCCACCCGCGTCCAGCCGCGCTGTGCCGCCAGCTTCGCCAGCGGCTTATGCGGGTTGGAAGCAAAGGGCAGGTCGGCAAACTCCAGCATCGGCGCATCCGACACATGGTCCGAATAAGCGCGGATCTGCGCCTGGGCGCGATCGATTGCCTCGGCGGCCATCCACGCCTTGATCATCCGCAGCTTGCCCGTGTCATAGCAATTCTCGCCCGCAATCTTGGCGCGGACATAACGCAGGTCCTGGCTCAGATGATCGGTTGCGATCACCGCGTCGAAACCCAGCCGCCGCGCAATCGGCTCGACATAGAGACGGTAGGATGCCGTGGCGAGCACCAGCTGGTAACCGTCCGCCTTGTCCCGCGCAATCTGGGCGAGCGCCCCTGCGCGAACATTGGTCGCCAACACTTTGGCCGCATAGCTTTCGACATGCGGCATCAGCTTGGTCCGCTCGACATTATAGCCGATCATGAGCGCCTGGTTCAGCTCCTTCAGGCGCTGGCGACTGATCAGCTTCACTACATAAGCCAGCATCAACAGAATGACGCAGGGAAACAGCACCAGCCGCCATGGCGCCATCGCCCTGGCAACGTGGATCAGAAAGCCCGTATAGGTGCCGGAAAAGGTCACCGTGCGGTCCATGTCGTAGATTGCGAGACGGTGCGTCATGCCGTTTCCGAAACTTTTGGGTCCTGCTGTCGTTCTATCGTGCGGATGGGCCGTTTCGGCTTGCCGTGCAACCGATAATGGACCACTAAACCGCCTTGATGAACAAAGCCGCCGATCTTGTCGAAGAAACGCGCGATGGCGGTACTGTCATTCGGCTTCTAGGGCATCTCTCCATTGCATGCCTGCGTGATCTCCCCTCGCGGCTGGAGGCTGTTGCTGGACCTGTCGCGGCGATCGATCTGTCTGACGTCGATCATATGGACACGATCGGCGCCTGGACCGTGCACCGCACCGCCAAGCGGCTGAATTGCGACGTCACCGGCGGCGGCGACGATGTGCAGCGGCTGATAGAGGCGGTTGGAAAGCTGGACGAGCCGGTCAATATCCGACCCGATTATGTCCCACCCATGCAGCGCGTCGTCGGTCAGATCGGCGAAGCCGTCGTCACCGCGGGCTCCACCCTGTTCGGCCTCGTCGGCTTTTTCGGCGGTACGTTGCTGGCGACCTGGAACGTCATCCGCCATCCTAGTCGCTTCCGCGTTAACGCGGTGGTGCAGCGGTTCGAAGTGGTCGGCGTATCGGCGCTCGGCATCATCGGCCTGATGAGTTTCCTCATCGGCATCGTCATCGCCCAACAGGGATCGGTCCAGCTGCGCCAGTTCGGCATGGAGATGCTGACGATCAATCTCGTAGGCCGTCTCACCTTCCGTGAGCTGGGCGTGCTGATGACCGCCATCATGGTGGCGGGCCGTTCCGGCTCCGCCTTTGCGGCGCAGCTCGGTACGATGAAGCTGACCGAGGAGATCGATGCGATGCGCACGATCGGAGTGTCGCCTATGGAAGCGCTGGTGCTGCCGCGAACGCTCGCAGTCGTCGTCATGATGCCGCTGCTCGGTTTCTATTCCTCGGTCGTGGCAGTGATCGGCGGCGGTTTCCTCTGCGCCGTGTCCCTCGACATTCCGCCCATCACCTTCGTTCAACGGCTGCGTGAGGTGGTCCCCATCACCGATCTCTGGGTAGGCCTGCTCAAAGCGCCCGTCTTCGGCGTTATCATCGCGCTCGCGGGCTGTTTCCAGGGCATGCAGGTGAAGGGCAATGCCGAGGAGGTTGGCCTCCGCACGACGTCGGCCGTGGTTCAGGCGATTTTCCTCGTCATCGTCATAGACGCCTTCTTCGCCGTATTCTTCACTTGGCTGGGCTGGAACTGATGGCGGAGGAGGAGGAAGTCGCCGCCGAGGAGGCTCGCGTCAACAAGGCTGTCGAAAAAAGCGACATCGCCATCTCGGTGCGCAATCTCAAAAACAGCTTTGCCGACCAGGTCGTCCATGAAGGGCTCGACCTCGACGTGCGCAAGGGCGAGATTTTGGGCGTGGTCGGCGGATCGGGCACGGGCAAGTCGGTGCTGATGCGGTCGATCATCGGCCTGCAAACGCCCGATGAAGGCGAAGTCCGCGTCTTCGGCGAATCCATGATTGGCCGCTTGGACGATGAGGCGCTCGCCATCCGCAAGCGCTGGGGCGTGCTGTTCCAGGGGGGCGCGCTCTTCTCGACCCTCACGGTCGCTGAAAATGTCGAAGTGCCCATCCGCGAATATTACCCCAATATCGGTTCCCAACTGCGCGACGAGATTGCGGCCTACAAGATCCGCTTGACCGGCTTGCCCGCTGAGGCGGGGCCGAAATATCCCGCCGAATTGTCGGGCGGCATGAAGAAGCGCGCTGGTCTGGCGCGCGCGCTCGCGCTGGATCCGGACCTGCTGTTCCTTGACGAACCGACCGCCGGGCTCGACCCCATCGGCGCGGCGGCCTTTGACGATCAAACGCGCAGGTTGCAGCAGACGCTGGGCCTCACCGTCTTCCTCATTACCCATGACCTCGACACGCTCTATTCGATCTGCGACCGGGTTGCGGTGTTGGCGGACAGGAAAGTGATTGCGGTCGGCACCATCGACGAGCTGCTGGCGACCGATCACGCTTGGATCCAGGAATATTTCAACGGTCCTCGTGGCCGCGCCGCGACCGCGGCCGTGACCCGCGAGCGAGAGAAGACGGCCGAACAGCCATCGGACGGAAGGCGATAGGATATGGAAACCCGCTCCAACCATGTGCTGGTGGGCACGGTCACGCTGCTCCTGTTGGCAGCGATCATGATCGCCGCCTTCTGGTTTTCGCGCCTCTCGGAGGGCGACAACATGGAATATGACATCTTCTTCAAACAGTCGGTGAACGGCCTCGCTAAAGGATCGAGCGTCAATTATTCGGGCGTTCCTTCCGGCCAGGTCGAGAAGATCGAATTGTGGAAGCGCGATCCCAGCTTCGTGAAAGTACGCATCTCCGTGAAGGAGGGGACGCCAGTCCTTCAGGGCACAACCGCGACCATAGCGGGCGTCGGCTTCACCGGCGTCAGCGAGATTGTGCTGGATGGCGCAGTGAAGGGCGCGCCGCCCATCGGTTGCCCTGCCGAAAACCCGCTCTCCGCCTGCCCCGATGGCGTTCCCGTCATCCCGACCAAGCCCGGCGCTTTGGGCGAACTGCTCAACAATGCGCCGCAATTGCTGGAGCGGCTATCGACCCTGACGGAACGGCTGACGGAGCTGCTGAACGACAAGAATCAGCAGTCGATTGCCGGCATCCTCGCCAATGTCGAGCGTGTCTCCGGGGCGCTTGCCGACCGCAGCCCCGAAATCGCCGCGACGCTAGCCGAGGCACGCGTCGCCGTTCAGCGCACCGGCATCGCCGCCGAGCAAATTGGTAAGCTTGCCGCGACCACGGATTCCATGCTGACGGATGAAGGCAAGCCGCTGATGGCTGATCTCCGCAAGAGCGTGCAGTCAGCAACCCGCAGCATAGACACGCTCGACAAGACGATCGCCGAAGCGCAGCCGGGGGTTCGCGCGTTCAGCAACCAGACGATGCCCGAAGTGAATCAGCTGGTGCGCGACCTTCGTGAAATGTCGCGCGCCTTCCGCGGCGTCGCCGAAAAGCTCGATCAGCAGGGCGCGGGCTCGATCGTCGGATCACCCAAACTGCCCGATTACAAGCCATGAGAGGGAGCGAGATGATGTTCCACAAGAAACCTGTTCCGCTCGCCCTAGCCCTGGTTGCCGCGCTTTCCGGCTGCGTCTCCTTCGGCGGCAAGCCTCCCGAACGGCTGCTGTCTCTGGATGCGGCGCAGAAGGTAGCGCCGGGAACGCTACGCACCGTGTCCGCAGGCTCGACGATCACGGTCGCCGATCCCGAAGCGCCCAAGCTGCTGGACACGGTTCGCGTGCCTGTGCGCACATCGCCGACCTCGATCGCCTATGTGACGAAAGTGCAATGGGCCGACACGCCCCGTCATCTGTTCCAGAAGCTGCTGTCGGAAACCATCGCCGCGACCAGCAATCGCATCGTCCTCGATCCCGGCCAATATTCGGCGGATGCCGGCCAACGGCTGATGGGCGAACTGGTCGAATTCGGGCTCGACGAATCCAGCAACAATGCCGTTGTCACCTATGACGCCATTCTCGCTGGCCCAGGCGGCACCGCCCTCGCCCGCCAACGCTTCACCGCCAGCGCTCCGGTGGGTGGCAAGATTGATGCCGGGAATATCGGTGTTCCGCTAAACCAGGCTGCGAACAAGGTCGCGAGCGACGTAGCGGCCTGGCTGGCGGCCACCGGCCGCTAACCCTTGTCGTCCCGGCTTGGCCGGGATGACAATCACCCTATTCCAGACTCTTGCCCACCTGCTCGGTCACGTCCTTCGACAGACCAGGTTCAGCCAGGATGCGCTGCAACTCTCCCCGCATCAGGGCCGCGCGCTCATCATCGAACCGGCACCACCGGCCCAGCGGCGGCACCAGCCGCGCCGCGGTCTGCGGGTTGAGCTTGTCCAGTGCGATGATGCAGTTGGCGACCAGCCGGTATCCCTTGCCCGACCTGTGATGGAACGCCCACTGATTGCCCCCAAAGGCGCCGTAAAGCGACCGGACCCGATTGGGATTGGACAGGGTGAAATCCGGGTGCCGCCCCAGTTCTTCCACCAGATCGACCGTATCGGGGTGGAGGGCGAAAGCCTGCGTCTGGAACCATTTATCCAGTGTCAGCGCGTCATTGCGGTAGCGATTATAGAAAATATCCAGCGCCGCTTCCCGCTCGTCACTGGCCCCGTTGGCGAGCGTCGCGAGCGCCGCCTGCCGTTCGGTCATATTGTCGGCCTCGTCGAATTGCGAAAAGGCGACTGCCGCGCCATCCGGCACGCCAGACGCGACGAGGAAGATCAGCGCCGTGTTCCGCAGCTTGCGCGCGCCCTTGGCAGCGGATGAGAGCGAAAAGCTGTTTGCCTTGGTCCTCGCATGAATGTCACGCCACAGCGGCTCCAACTCTTGCCCGATCCGCCGTTGAAGCGCATCGCGCGCAATGTGGATCGCATCCGGATCCACCTTCGCCATCTGATCGCCAAGATAAGCTTCGCTCGGCAGGCGGATTGCCTCAGCGATAAAGGCGGGGTCGAGATGCGGATCGACAACCGTGTCACGGATCGCCGCAACAACCGCCGCCTCATCAACATTCTGCCCCGCGATACGGCCGACAAGCACATTGACCATGAGCTGTTGCATAGCTTCATAGCGGGCGAAGGGATCATCGTCATGGGCCGACAGAAACGCTAGATCGCCCTGGCTACGGTCCGTCGCAACGATCACCGGCGCGGAAAAGCCACGATTGATCGACAGGACAGGGGCCTCAGCGAAACCGCCAAAGGTAAAGCTCTGCTGCGGCTGGGTCAGCATCAACAGCTCTTCGCCCTTGTGCGCGCTCCCGATCCTATCAAAAAGGGCAGTCCGCAGGGGTATCGCCATGGGCTGCTTGTCCGGCTGTCCCGGCGTCGGCGGCATGCTTTGCTCCAACAACAGTTCGACGGTTTGCGTCGCTTCATCATGTCGCAGGGTGGCGCGGACATGCGGCGTCCCGGCCTGTTCATACCAACGGCGGAACTGACCAAGGTCGATCCCGCCCCCCTCTTCCATGGCCCTGACAAAATCCTCGCAGGTCGCCGCCTGGCCATCGTGCCGCTTGAAATAGAGATCACTGCCAGCCCGGAACCGCTCGGGACCCAGCATCAGCGCCATCATCCGGATCAGTTCCGCTCCCTTGTTATAGATGGTCGCGGTGTAGAAGTTGCTAATCTCAATATAGGATTCCGGCCTCACCGGATGCGCAAGCGGCCCGGCATCCTCCTGGAACTGCGCGGCGCGCAGAACACGGACGTCCTCGATCCGCTTGACCGCATGGCTGCCCATGTCTGCCGAAAAATTCTGATCCCGAAAGACCGTAAAGCCTTCTTTCAGCGACAGTTGGAACCAGTCACGGCACGTGACCCGATTACCCGACCAGTTGTGGAAATATTCATGCGCTACGACCCCCTCAACCCCATCATAGTCGATGTCGGTAGCCGTCTCCGGATCCGCCAGAATATAACGTGAATTGAATATGTTAAGGCCCTTATTCTCCATAGCGCCGAAGTTGAAATCGGCGACGGCGACGATGTTGAACACGTCCAGATCATATTCGCGCCCATAAACGCGCTCATCCCATGCCATGCTGTTTTTGAGCGCCTCCATCGCATGCCCGGTACGGGGCAGGTCAGCTTCCTTCACCCAGATGCCGAGCTTCACCTCGCGGCCGCTCATCGTCACGAAGCTGTCCGCGTTGCAGGCCAAATCTCCAGCCACCAGTGCAAAGAGATAGCAGGGCTTGGGGAAAGGATCGGTCCATCGCGCCCAATGCCGCCCATCCGCCGAACTGCCTTGCTCAATCGGATCGCCATTGGCCAGGAGAACCGGAAAACGCGCCGGATCCGCCTCCATGCGCACTGAATAGCGCGACAGCACATCCGGCCGGTCCGGGAAGAAAGTGATGCGGCGGAAACCCTCTGCCTCACACTGGGTACAAAGAAGCCCGCCGCTAGCGTAGAGCCCCATCAGCTTGCTATTATTCTCCGGCGCGAGTTCGACGAGTGTTTCAATCTGATGCGCGTCGCCCGTCAGCGGAATTATCAAGGCGCCGCCATCCAATGTCCACTCCCCGCTTTCCAGCGGACGGCCATCCACCTTCACTTCCAACGGGACGAGGCCATCGCCATCAAGCTTCAGGTAGCGGTCATGAGCGCCGTTACGCGCAACGCTCAGGACCGCGCGTATCTGAGTGCGTGCGGGGTCGAGCGCAAAATCCAGGTCGATTTCGGGCACCAACCAATCCGGCGGCCGGTAGTCCTGGCGGCGGATGATTGCGGGAGAGGCGGCGTTGGTGGATTGCATATCGGCCATGACTGCAACCTAAGAAGCCGCCCACCAAAAGGCCAGTAGCGCAGCGATCTAATTACGCCGAGCTAGTCTGCCGGATCAGATCCGCTCCCCGGACAGGCGCTGACACAGCATATCGAGTTGATCCAGTGTCGAGTAGCGCAGCAACAAGGTGCCGCCCGCGCCTTCTCCATGGGCGATATCCACCTTCAGCCCCAAAATGTCAGCCAAATGCTGCTCCAGCGCTTCGATGTCAGCATCTTTCCCGTTCGAAGCCGCTACATTGAGGGCGCGGGGTGGCGCTCCATCGCCCTTCTTCGTGCGGCGGACCAGATCTTCGGTGTGGCGCACCGACAGACCCTTGGCCTCGACAGTGCGGGCAAGCACCTCGCAATCCGGCGCGCCGATCAGCGCGCGGGCATGACCCATGGAGAGCTTCTGCTCTACAACCTGCTGCTGCACGGCCGCGGGCAAATCGAGCAGGCGGATAAGATTAGCAATATGGCTGCGCGATTTGCCGACCAGGCGTCCCAGGGCTTCCTGGCTGTGATTAAAGTCGGCAATCAGCTTGCGATAGGCTTCTGCCTCTTCAATGGGGTTCAGATCCTCGCGCTGAATATTCTCGACCAGCGCGATTTCCAACGTTTCCGCTTCATCGAAGTCCCGCACGATCGCCGGGATTCGGTGCAATTGCGCCCGCTGCGCCGCGCGCCAGCGCCGCTCCCCAGCCACGATCTGAAAACCACCACCATGGGGGCGCACGATGATGGGCTGGATGACGCCCCGCTTGCCAATACTGTCAGCAAGTTCGGCCAAGGCGCCCTCGTCGAAGTGGCGGCGGGGCTGCTCCGGATGAGGCTGGATCAGCGCGACTTCAATGCTCTGAATGGCTTTGGTCGAGGCAGAGGGCGTCGTCGGAGCGACGGGCTCTTCCCGAGCGACATCCCCCAGCAGAGCCGACAGGCCACGTCCCAATCCATGTGGCCGCTTGCCAACCTTCAACTTCTCATCATTTTCGTTGCTCAAGCTGCAGCCTCCTGTCGAGGCAGGCGCGAGATCAATTCACGGGCTAGACGCATATAGGCTTCTGATCCTGAGCAGCGGAAATCATAAATAAGGGCGGGCACCCCATGGCTGGGAGCCTCGGACAAGCGGACATTGCGTGGAATAACCGTGGAAAAAACAAGGTCGCCCAGGCATGCGCGAACGTCATCGGCTACCTGTTCCGTGAGCCTATTGCGCCGGTCATACATGGTAAGCGCCACGCCCATGATAGATAGGCCAGGATTGAAGCGCCCGCGGATTCGCTCCACCGTCTGCAACAGCTGAGATAAGCCCTCCAAGGCGAAAAATTCACACTGCAATGGCACTAGCAAAAACTGGGCCGCGACCATGGCATTGATCGTCAGCAAACCCAATGAGGGGGGGCAGTCGATTAGGCAAATGTCCCATCGTCCTGTCTGTGCCTCATTCAGGACGCGTTCCAACCGGTGCGTGCGCTCCTCATATTCGATCAGTTCGATCTCGGCACCCGACAGATCTTGCGTAGCGGGTACAATGTCCAACTTCGGCACGCGGGTAGGCAATACCGCATCATCTACCCCACAATTTCCGACCAATAAGTCGTAGCTCGACCGGGCGCGCTCGGACTGGTTGACCCCCAACCCCGTCGATGCGTTGCCCTGCGGATCAAGGTCGATCAGCAACACTCGCAGGCCGGTGGCGGCTAGGCCGGTCGCCAAATTGATAGCGGTAGTGGTCTTTCCGACCCCACCTTTCTGATTGGCGATGGCAATTCGGATCATCCTCGACCTTTCTTGCTCCTGGGCATTACCGAGCGCGCTGTGATGATGGCGCTATCTGGATCGGTGACGCTTCGTTCCACGTGAAACACACCTTGCCATGTTGGTCGCGCCGCCTCCAGTTCATTTTCGGCATTTCGTCCTTTTGGCAGCAGCCAGATTGTCCGATCGCTTGACAGATGATGAGCAGATGCCAGCAACCGTGGCAAGGGCGCATAGGCACGCGCGCTGATTACAGCCGCCGGAACTGTCTTGGCAGTCTCTACTCGCCCTCCAAATATCTGGGCGTGATCTAGTCCCAACTCAGCGATTACAGCGCATAAAAAGTCGATCCTCTTCCGTCGGGCTTCGACCATCAGCACGGGGCGGTCCGCCAAAATGGCAATAACGATAGCCGGCAGCCCTGCCCCCGAGCCTAAATCGATCCAAGCCCCGTCAAGGGCCGAATGAGCCAGAGGCAATAATTGGGCGGAATCAACAATGTGCCGAGCCCAAACATGACCTCGGGTGGATTCAGCAATCAAATTCTGGACATCCATCTCCGCCAAGAGAAGGCGAACATAGCGTTCGAGCTTGTTCATTGTTTCACGTGAAACATGTAACTGCGTGTTCAGCCAAGTCTTGGCTTCTTCTTCCGTCATGCGGCGCGGCGCCTTACATGAACTAGAAGCGCGGCCAGAGCTGCCGGGGTGATGCCCCGTATGCGTCCCGCCGCAGCCAGCGTGTCAGGGCGCGCCCGTTCAAGCCGCTCGACCATTTCGCTTGAGAGGCCGCCGATCGTTGCAAAGTCGAAACCCGCGGGAATGAGTACACGCTCATTCCGCCTTAGGTCGGCTATCTCTGCCGCTTGTCGTTCGAGATACGGTGCATAGTGAGCGTCCTCGAGAATCTCGTCGCGTAAATCATCTTCGATCAAGTCCAGCGAAGGGGCCATCGAACATAGCAGCCCTCTGGACACTTCAGGAAACCGAGCCCATTCGAACAATGTCCGACGCGCTCCATCCTGCCGCACGTTGGCGCCCGCTTTGGCCATCTCTGTGGCCGTTATAGGTCGCTCCATCTCAGCGACCGTAATTTGCCGCTGACGTGCTCGGCGCTCATAATAGGCCGTTCGTTCCGCACCGATGATGCCATGCATCTGTCCAATTTCCGCTAAGCGGCTCCCCGCATTGTCCGCCCGTAGCCGCAGGCGATATTCCGCCCGCGCCGTTAGCATGCGGTACGGCTCCGTGACGCCTTGCAGCACAAGGTCATCAATCATCACGCCGATATAGCTGCTCGCGCGATCGAGAATGAGCGGCTCTTCGCCACGCGCACGCGCCGCAGCATTGACCCCGGCAACCAGCCCCTGTGCCGCGGCCTCTTCATAGCCTGTCGTGCCATTGATCTGCCCGGCGCAAAACAGCCCTGGCACCTCACGCATTTCCAAGCTGGCGTCCAAGGCCCTTGGATCAATATGGTCATATTCAACCGCATAACCCGGGACGACAATTTCCGCGCTCTCCAGACCGACCATGGAGCGCACCATCGCCAGTTGAACATCGGCGGGCAAAGATGTGCTGATGCCGTTGGGATAAACGAGATGATCCGCGAGCCCCTCCGGCTCAAGGAAGATTTGATGACCATCACGGTCGCCAAACCGCATCACCTTGTCCTCAATGGAGGGACAGTAGCGCGGCCCGCTCCCCTCGATCGCGCCGCTGAACAAAGGCGACCGCCCCAAGCCAGCCCGGATAATGTCGTGCGTGTTATTGTTGGTGCGGGTTATCGCGCAGCTTAATTGCGGCAAGTACCGCCGAGCGGATAATGCCGACATCGTCCACGCGCCGCTGTCCGACGGCTGCTCATCCAACATCGCCCAGTCGATCGTCCGGCCATCGAGCCTCGGCGGCGTCCCGGTCTTTAACCGGCCCATCGGCAGTCCCAGCCCGCGCAATTGAACACCCAAAGCCGCCGCCGCGCGTTCACCCGTCCTGCCGCCTGCGCTGGTATCCTCGCCGCGAAACAGTTTTCCGCCCAGGAATGTGCCGGTTGCAAGCACTATGGCTCGCGTCTCAAGGCGGCTCCCGTCAGCCAACTCCAATCCGCCAACTTCGCCATTAGTCAGCAGCAGCGCCGACGCCTCGCCTTCAATCATCTCTAGCCCCAGCTGCGCAGCGATCATCCGATGGATGGCGGCGCGATAATGCGCGCGATCAGCTTGAATACGCGGGCCTTGAACTGCTGCGCCCTTGCTGCTGTTGAGCATCCGGTAGTGGATCGCCGCCGCGTCCGCCGCCCGCCCGATAAGTCCGTCGAAGGCATCCACCTCGCGGACAAGATGCCCTTTGCCGAGCCCGCCTATGGCAGGGTTACAGGACATGGCCCCGACGGTGGCTCGTTCAAAGGTTAGCAATGCGACACGCGCGCCTTTGCGCGCCGCTGCAGCAGCAGCCTCACAGCCGGCATGGCCACCGCCTACCACAATCACATCAAACGCTGTCCGCATGGCGCGGCCCATATCAGAGTTAGGGCACCATGGTCAAAACTGTTCCACGTGGAACAAGCTATTTGCCGATGCAAAATCCTGCAAAGAGCCGGTCCAGCATATCCTCTGTGCTTGCCCGCCCGGTCAACCGGTCGACAGCCTCGCGCGCTTGGCGCAATTCTTCGGCGATAATGAGAAGATCTGCGCTGCCTGCCGCTGCTTGAACATGATCACGTAGGAGGCGTACGCCTTTCCGTTGACGCTCATGCAACGCATAGTCGCCGGTCGATGGAAGCAATTTGGACGCACGGTCCAGTAGCAGCGCGATTAGCTGTTCCATCCCCTCCCCTGTCAGAGCTGAGATGGGTAACCCCTCCCCTGCCACCTGGCGATCGCATTGAGCAGCAAGCTGGATCGCATCGGCGCGTGGAAGTTGAGCAGCTTCTCCGAGCCACAGAATGATATCAGCGGCTTCAACCGCAGCCCGCGCGCGGTCCATCCCGATGGATTCGATTACGTCGCTGGTGCTTTCCCGAAGACCCGCCGTGTCGGTGAATAAAAAGGCGGTGCCGCCCAAAGCCGCCGGCACTTCAATACGGTCACGCGTTGTTCCCGCGATGTCCGACACGATAGCCGCTTCCCGTCCGACGAGCGCGTTCAGCAAAGTTGATTTGCCCGCATTCGGCGGCCCCGCCAGCACCACCCTTATACCGTCCCGCAGCCGCTCCGCCGAGGGAGCGCTAAGCGAATCGCCAAGCTCATCCGCCAGGTCGGCCAAGCTCGATGTGATACGCCTTTCGGTCGCGTCGTCCGGCACATCATCTTCGTCAGAAAAATCGAGAGCCGCTTCCGCCATGGCAGACAAGTTCAATAGCGCCGCCTGCCACCCTTCGATCCTGCGCGAAAAATGGCCTTCACTCATGAGCAGCGCGGCGCGGCGCTGCTGCTGTGTTTCTGCCGCCAGCAGGTCGGAAAGACCCTCGACCTCATTCAAGTCCATCCGCCCATTTTCGAATGCGCGGCGTGTGAATTCCCCTGGTTGGGCCGGGCGCAGCCCAGGCAGTGCGCTGAGCGCATCCTCAACCGCCGCGATGACGGCCCGTCCCCCATGACAGTGAAGTTCGACCAGATCTTCGCCGGTTGCCGTCCCCGGCCCAGGCAACCATAATGTCAGCGCCCGGTCTAGTGGAGCACTGTCGCGGAAGTCTGTGAGCAGCATCAAGCGCGCCCGGCGCGGCGGCGGCACAGATCCCGTCAAGGCTTCCAGCGCCTCACACGCCGAAGGGCCGCTGACCCTTAAGACGCCGATGCCGGCGGGCGGCGCGCCGCTCGACAGTGCGAAGATCGTATCGGTCACATGCAGCTTAGGATTTGTCGCCATTCTTCCCGGCAACACTCGCCATGCCAATATCCATCATCTGCCGGAACAGCCGCATTCCTGCGTCTCCCAAAGGGGAGAAGCTTTTGAACATCGTTTCCATCTGCTCGACATTGGCGATGCCGTCGAAACTGTCCAATACCGTCTTCACATATTTATCGTGAATTGGCGTGACGTCCGGCAGGCCCAGGAAGGTCCGGGCCTCGGCAGGGGTGCAATCTACGTCCACGGTCACTTTCATCGTCGGCAACCCTTTTGCTGCGGCCAGACAAGCGTCATGCCGCAACATGGGTCGTAAAGGCAAATAATTTGGCTTTTTGGGCTGTTGGCCACCTCGGAAAAGGCGATTATGCCTGCATAAGCACACATAAGGGAAAGGATTTCCGCCATGGGAGAATATAGCTCGGTCTCCGCTTTGGAAGGCGACGGCCAGTTTGACGTGTATGTGGCTCGCCCATCGGCGAAGCCCCGGGCGGCGATTATCGTCATTCAGGAAATCTTCGGCGTGAATGAAGGCATCCGGCGGAAATGCGATAACTGGGCGCAGCAGGGCTATCTCGCCCTTGCTCCTGATCTGTTCTGGCGGGATGAGCCCCATGTCGAATTGGACGCGGATATCCCTGAACAGTTCCAGACCGCTATCGGCCACATGCAGAAGCTCGATCAGGACAGCGCAATCTACGACATCGAAGCGACCATCAAGGCGGCTCGCGCGGAATTGGGCAGCGGCGGTAAAGTCGGCGTGGTGGGCTACTGCCTCGGCGGCCGCCTCACTTTCATGGCGGCCTGTCGTACCGACGGGGATGCCTTTGTCGGCTATTATGGCGTCGGTATCGACAATCTGCTCGGCGAACAGCATGCTATCGGCAAGCCGGTCCTGCTGCACATCCCGACCGCCGATGGCTTCGTCCCGCCAGAGGCTCAAAAGAAGATGCATGATGGATTGCAGGATAATCGCCACGTCACGCTTCATGACTATGAAGGCCTCGATCATGGCTTCGCTGCGGAGATGGGGGTCCGCCGGGACGAGCAAGCGGCGCAGCTTGCGGACAAGCATACCGCGGACTTCTTTGCCGCCCATCTCTGATTGGAAGGTTCATCGATGACACAGGCCTGGCGCATGATAGCCCGCTCGACGGGCGGCCCTGAAGTAATTAAGCGGGAAGCCTTCGACCCACCCAGCCCTGCAGCTGGAGAGGTGCTGATCGCGCAGGACGCCATTGGCCTGAACTTCATCGACACCTATTACCGATCGGGCCTTTACGCAGCACCCCTGCCTCTGACGCTGGGGGTCGAAGGGGCGGGCTATGTCGCGGCCCTGGGCGCGGGCGTCGGGGGCCTCCAGGTCGGGGACAAGGTCGGCGCTGCCGGTGGATTGGGTGCATACTCCACGCATCGTATCGTCGCAGCCGATCGCGTCATCAAAATTCCTGACGCGATCGGCACGGACGCAGCGGCCGCGATGATGCTGAAAGGCATGACGGCCTGCGCGCTTGCCGAAGATGTGCTGCCGCTGGAATCTGGCCAGGTCGCGCTTGTCCACGCTGCGGCAGGCGGCGTCGGATCCGTGCTGGTTCCCTGGCTGCGCGACAAAGGCGTCATCGTCATCGCCCATAGCGGCTCAGCGAAAAAGGCCGCGACGGTGACGGCCGACCACAGTCTCTGTGGCCCCTTCTCCGAACTGGCCGATCAGGTGCGAGCGTTGACGGGCGGCAGGGGCGCTGACGTCGTCTATGATGGGGTAGGCAAGGACAGCTGGAGCACGTCGCTTGCCTCACTGAAGCGTCGCGGCATGATGGTGAGCTACGGAAATGCCTCAGGGCCGGTGCCTCCGGTCACGCTGCTGGAATTAAGCCGCGCCGGTTCGCTCTACGTCACTCGCCCGACCGTGTTCGATTATGTCGCCACGCGCGAAGAATTGGATCATGTGACCGCCCGCCTATTTGAGCGCATGCAACGAGGCGTGGTCCGCCCGCTCATCGGCCAGCGCTTCGCCCTCTCGGACGTTGCCGAAGCGCATCGCCAGTTGGAGGCAAGGCAGACCGTGGGCAGCACTGTGCTGGTGCCATGACCGGTCTGTACGCTCCCTTGGCGTCTGAATATGCATCTACCGATCAAAGCACTGCTCGCGCCATTTTGGGCGGCGCAACTTCACCGGCGCAAAATCCTTTATTGATAACCCGCTCATCGGATCGGCCCGGCTAAACGCCTTGGGCTTACATGCCGCTCGAGTGCGTGCGGCGCACGCAATGGCCCGCTGGCGGCGTGCTGGCCTCGCGGCGCATGTACATCCGGATGAACGCGACAGCTTTCAGCGGGATGGTGTGGTTGAGATCCGTGACTTCCTTCCTCCCGCGCTGTTTCAGCAACTCAGACAGGAACTACTCGGCTTCCGCGGGGCGGCTCGGGAAACGGTGCAAGGCGACACGATCACCCGCCGTATAGCGATCGATGTCGAGCTTCGGAATAGCGCCCCTACTATTCGCCATTTCGCCCGGCATCCACGCTGGCGCGCTTGCCCGCTACATCGCGAGCTTTGACATGGAGCCCCTACTCTACCTCCAGTCGATCCTGCCAAATCGCCATGATGCGCCGCCCGACCCGCAGTTGCAGATCCATACCGACACATTCCACCCGGCTATGAAAGCGTGGTATTTCCTGAATGACGTTGGAGCCGAACAGGGTCCCTTCGCCTATGTCAGGGGCTCGCACAGGCTAACGCCGGAAAGGCTGGCATGGGAAAAAAGCCGCAGCCTCACGGCGCGGGACGGCGTCTGCCGCCTTTCCGGCCGGGGTTCGCTTCGCATCAGGGAGGAGGAACTGGCGGGGCTAAGCCTGCCTCAGCCCACGATCTTCGCGGTGCCTGCGAATACGCTGATCGTCGCCGACACCTTCGGCTTCCATGCCCGCTCACCCGCCAGCACGTCAGAGCCGCGCGTGGAAATTTGGGCTTACAGCCGCCACAATCCCTTCCGGCCGTTCCGCGGCTGGGATATCGGCAGGGTACCGGGCATTGCCGAAAGGCGGATTGGCTGGCGCTGAAGATTGGCGGACATGGCGAGCGGATTGATCAATCAGCCCTGGCGCGCCGTGGCCTTAAAGCGAGCGACGGACGACTAACCCGTCGCTCGCCGCATAGCTTCAGCCAAACAGCGTCAATATGCCGACATTATGATCGACGACGCCCTCATAGATCATCTTCACGGCGACATAGATGATGACGGCAAGGCCGACATAGGCGATCCAACGGAACCGCTCGATATATTTGGCGATGATATTTGCCGCCACGCCCATCAGGGCGACCGACAGGATCAGGCCGATGATCAGGATGCCCGGATGATCGCGCGCCGCGCCCGCGACCGCCAGGACGTTGTCAAGGCTCATCGAAACGTCGGCAACGGCCACGGCCCAAGCCGCCGCGGCGAAGCTCTTGGCGGGGCGCAGACCGGAAATATCGTCGTCGCTGGTGTCGCCGGGCGTGTCACCACCCCGCTTGGGATGCAGCTCCCGCCACATTTTGAAAGCGACCCACAGCAGCAGCAGGCCGCCCGCCAGAATCAGGCCGACAATCTGCATCAGCTGCGTCACGACCAGCGCAAAGCCGATCCGCAGAACCAGCGCGGCGATGATGCCGATCAGGATGACGCGTTGGCGCTGCTGCGCCGGCAGGCCCGCGGCGAGCGCGCCAACGACGATCGCATTGTCGCCAGCCAGCAGGACGTCGATCATCAGCACCTGGCCAAAGGCGGCCAGCGCGGCGGGAGAGCCGATATTGCTGAAATCGTTGACGATGTGCCCCCAGATGTCGGCGGGCGAGCCCAGCCCCTGCGCGGCGGCAGCGGCAGTCGTGATGAGGTCGAGCATGGCGGCCTAACGAAGCTCCCGCTTACTGGTTCATCGAATCGAAGAAGTCTTCGTTGGTCTTGGAATCCTTCATCTTGTCGAGGAGGAATTCCATCGCATCGATCGTGCCCATCTGCATCAGGATACGGCGCAGCACCCACATTTTGGACAGCTTGGCCTTGTCGACCAGCAGCTCTTCCTTGCGGGTGCCCGACTTGCCGACGTCCAGCGCCGGGAAAATGCGCTTGTCGGCGACCTTGCGGTCCAGCACGATTTCCGAGTTGCCGGTGCCCTTGAACTCTTCGAAGATGACTTCGTCCATGCGGCTGCCGGTGTCGATCAACGCCGTCGCGATGATGGAGAGCGAGCCCCCCTCCTCGATGTTGCGCGCAGCGCCGAAAAAGCGCTTGGGCCGCTGCAGCGCGTTGGCGTCCACACCGCCGGTCAGCACCTTGCCCGACGACGGCACCACCGTGTTGTAGGCGCGGCCAAGGCGCGTGATCGAGTCGAGCAGGATCACCACATCCTTCTTATGTTCCACGAGGCGCTTGGCCTTCTCGATCACCATTTCGGCGACCTGGACGTGGCGCGACGCGGGCTCGTCGAAGGTCGAGGAGACGACCTCGCCCTTCACGCTGCGCTGCATGTCGGTGACTTCTTCCGGACGCTCGTCGATCAGCAGGACGATCAGGAAAACTTCAGGGTGATTGTCGGTGATCGCCTTGGCGATGTTCTGGAGCAGGACCGTCTTACCCGTGCGCGGCGGCGCGACGATCAATGCGCGCTGCCCCTTGCCCTGCGGCGAGACGATATCGATGACGCGCGCCGACTTGTCCTTGACCGTCGGGTCCAGCGTATCGAGCACCAGCTTCTGGGTCGGATAAAGCGGCGTCAGATTGTCGAAATTGACGCGATGGCGGACGACTTCAGGATCGTCGAAATTGACCGACATCAGCTTGGTCAGCGCGAAATAGCGCTCGCCATCCTTGGGCGCGCGAATTTCGCCTTCCACCGTATCGCCGGTTCGCAGGCCGAATTTGCGGACCTGATTAGGCGAAACATAAATATCGTCAGGACCGGCCAGGAAATTCGCTTCCGGGCTGCGCAGGAAGCCGAAGCCGTCGGGCAACACCTCGATCGTGCCCTCGCCCATGATCTGCTCGCCATTTTCCGCTTCGGCCTTGAGGATCGCGAACAGCAGGTCCTGCTTACGCAAGGTCGATGCGCCTTCGACGCCCAACTCCTCCGCCATGGTGACAAGGTCGGCGGGTGATTTCTTCTTGAGGTCCTTAAGGTGCATTCGACTAAAGTCCGATGGAGAGAGATGAGGAAGGAAATTCGAAAATCGGGGAGAGCTGCCCGGTATGAAGAACACGGGAGACTCCGGCGCTGGACGGCCGGAAGAGATTGTTCGCGTTTAGCGACCAGCCTGCCCCCAAGTCAAGGCGCAGCAACGCCCCGCACGCAGGGAAAATGCGTGGTTGATGACCTTCGTCGGCAGAAGGTGCAGCAGTTGCGGCGATAGACCATGGCGACGCCTTCATGCTATGAAGGGCCATAACAGCCGGAGAGGTGAGGGCATGAGACATTTTCCTCTCGTCCCCGCAATTGCTGTCCTCATATTCAGCCTCCCTGCGGCGGCGCAGATGCCCCCTGCAACCGATCCCCCTGCGGTCGTGCGGACGCTGTCCACCGACGACGATCGTGTCTCCATCCCGATCCATATCAGCGGCAAGGGACCGTGGAACTTCATCGTGGATACCGGGTCGCAGCGCACCGTCATCTCCCGCGACCTTGCCGAACGGCTCGCCCTTCCCACGCGCCGCTCGGTGACGATCGTCAGCATGGCGGGTCGCAGCGAAACGCGCACCGTTGCTGTCCCGCAACTTGGCTATGGGGATGCGACGATCAACGACATCGAGGCCCCAGTGCTGGAAGCGAACCATCTGGGCGCAGCGGGGCTGCTTGGCCTCGACAGCCTGCATGCCAAGCGCCTGTTGCTGAATTTCCGCACCGGGCGCATGGAGATCGGCTCGAGCCGCCCGAAGTGGCGCGATCCCAACGCAATCATCGTCGAGGCGCGCCGCCGCAAAGGACAGTTGATCCTGCTCCATTCCGACGCGAACGGGCTTAAGGTCAACATCATCCTCGACACCGGCACGCATCTCAGCGTCGGCAATCTGGCGCTGCGAGACAAGCTCATCCGGAAAAAGCGCGCACCGCTGATGAGCACCGTCAGCCTGCTCAGCGTCACCGGCGAGACGTTGACCGGGCAACTGGGTCGCATCGGCCGCATCCGCATGGGTCCCATCGCCTTGACCGATCTGCCGGTCATGTTCGCCGATGCCCAGCCTTTCCGAGAACTCGGCCTGCAAGACAAGCCGACCCTGCTGCTCGGCATCCAGGCGCTCAAGATGTTCGACCGCGTCGCCATCGATTTCGGCCGCGGAAAGGTCGATTTCCTGATGCCCGACGCTGGTTCGCTCGATCGGCAGCGCTTCGCCGCAACCCCGCGCAAAGCCGGTTAGGGGATTAGTGGGGCGCGGACCGCTGCCGGTCGCGGCCCAGCACCTGGTCGATCCATTGCTGGTCCAGACGCGGCGGCATCGTGCGCGCTGCCGGAGCCTGCTCGATCGGTTGCTCATCCTGCTCCGGATCTTCCTGATCCTGCTGCTGGTCTTGGCTGATTGGCAGGCCGTTCTCATCGACCATCATGCCGCCACCGGTCCTATTGTCGGGCTGGCCATAATACGCTTCCTCGTCCGGCTCCAACTGCCATTCGGGCAGCGTCACCTGGGTCTCGAACTGCTCGACCGGGCGGCGAGACACCGCGACTTTCATATAGTCGGCAAAGGCATGAGCCGGAGCGCGTCCACCCTGCAGCACGCCGACAGCGCGCGCGTCATCGCGGCCCATCCACACGCCGGTGGTGATGCCGCTGGAAAAGCCCAGAAACCAGCCATCCTTGTTGCTGCTGGTGGTGCCGGTCTTGCCCGCAACCGGCCGCCCGATCTGCGCCGCCTTGCCGGTGCCGGTACTGACCGCCGTCTGCATGAGGTCGGTCATCCCGGCCGCAACCCAAGGCGCGACTAGCACGCGGCTGGTATCGTCCTGATGCTGATAGAGCAGCCGGCCGTCAGCGGTCGTCACCTTGGTGATGCCATAGGGCGTAACCGCCACTCCCTTGCGCGCGATCGAGGCGAAGGCCCGGGTCATGTCGATCAGCCGTACGTCCGACGTCCCCAAAACCATCGAAGGATGCGTGTTGATCGGCGTCGTGATGCCGAAGCGGCGCGCCATATCTGCAACGGTCGGGAAGCCCACTTCAACACCCAGCTGCGCCGCGACGGTGTTGATCGAATAGGCAAAGGCGGTGCGGATATCGATGTCGCCTGAATAGCGCCCGGAACTATTGCGCGGGCTCCAGCCGTTGATCGTCACCGGCTTGTCCGTGACGCGCGTATCGGGCGTATATCCCGCCTCCAGCGCCGCCATATAGACGAAGATCTTCCACGCCGAACCCGGCTGGCGGGTGGCGGTGGTCGCGCGATTATAGTTGGACGTCACATAGTCCAACCCACCCACCATGGCGCGCACAGCCCCGTCCCGATCCACGGACACGAGCGCTCCCTGCGCGCCCGCAGGCACATTGGCCTGGATCGCCGCCGTCGCCGCCTTCTGCATCCCGAGGTCAATGGTCGTATAGACCTCCAGCGGCTCGTTAGGCTCATCGACCAGCACGTCCAGTTGCGGCAGCGCCCAGTCGGTGAAGTAACGCACGCTGTTCTGCGGCGGCTCCGGAGCCATCTTCACATCATTGAGATCGATGCTGGCCCGCTCCGCCGCGCTGATCGCGCCATTTTCCTGCATCAGCTGCAGCACCACGCCCGCGCGGCCAATGGCGGCCTCGGCGTCGGCAGTGGGCGAATAGCTGGACGGGGCCTTGACCAGACCCGCGATGATCGCTGCTTCAGGCAGGCGGAGCGTGGTTGCCGAATGACCGAAAAACTTCCGGCTTGCGGCGTCGATGCCATAGGCCCCCCCGCCGAAATAAACCTTGTTGAGATACAGCTCCAGAATCTGCCGCTTGGAGAATTTCCGCTCCAGCGCCAACGCCAGGATCATCTCCCGCACCTTGCGGCCCCAACTATAGCTGTTGTTGAGGAAGATGTTCCGCGTCACCTGCTGCGTGATGGTCGATGCGCCCTGCCAGCGGCGGCCCTTGCCCCGGTTCTCCAGCGCCACCCACGTGGCCCGCGCCATGCCGATCGGATCGACGCCAGGATGCAGGTAGAAACGCTTGTCCTCGGTCGAGATCATGGCATCCACCATGACGTTCGGGATCTGATCATAGGCAAGCCAGCGGCCAAAACTCGGCCCCAACGAAACGATCACGCTCCCATCGGCGGCATGCACGCGGATCATCTGGCCGTTGGGCGAGGATTTCAGCGATTCATAACTGGGCAGCGACTGGTAGGCGATGACCACCGCGACCACTATGGCGAACAGTCCACCCAGCGTGGCGACCAGTCCGAACTTCACGGCGCGCACCAGCCACAGCCTCGCCCTGCCCGGCGTCCCCTTGCTCTTGCCTGATCGTGCCATCTATGCCGCTCGCATACGCGCTAAGTGAACGGGCGGCCAGCGGAAATCAGGCGCAAGCAACCCTTGAAACTCGGTTCTCAAGAGAAGCGAGGCTTTACCGGCGATGAATAATTATTCAACCTCGTCCCGCGCTTTGAAATCCAGCGACGCGCTGTTCATGCAATAGCGCAGACCGTTGACGCCAGGACCGTCAGGGAAGACATGCCCGAGATGGCCCTCGCACTTCGCGCAGCGTACTTCAGTGCGGATCATGCCATGGCTGCTGTCGCGAATTTCTTCGACCGCATCGATATCGACGGGCGCCGTGAAGCTCGGCCAGCCCGATCCGCTGTCATATTTCTCTTCCGCGTCGAACAGCTCCGCGCCACATCCGGCGCAATAATATACGCCGTCGGCCTTGTTACTGTTATATCGGCCGGTGAAAGCCCGCTCGGTCCCCGCTTCGCGCAGGACATGATATTGTTCGGGGGAAAGGCGCTCACGCCATTCAACGTCGGTCAGGTTGAGCTTGTCCATGGGCGCAATATGGCGAGCCCGTCCCCAGCGATCAAGCGCTTAGCAGGCCACCCATATGCCTACCTCCCATCCGTTCGCTGGGGCGAAGTCGAGACGTCGCGCGCAATCTCTCCCTATTCCCGCGAAAGGAGATGCACATTTTCTCTACCGCTCGCGCGCCGCCTGCCGCGCGATCGCCAGCAATTCGTGCCGCACCATCAGGTCGCCCAGTCCCCTGCCCGACCGGCTCGCCCGCTCGGCTTGCGCCAGCCGCTGGATGACGCGCGCAATTCCATGCGCATCCCACAGCCGCACCTGCCGCGTCACCACACCCTTTTCCTTCCAGAACACCTGCTTGCCTGCCGCCTCGACCGCCGCATCCAGACGCCCGCTATCGTCAAAGGACGTCCGGATATTCGCCAGCAGCATCGCGCGGGTTAGCAGCGGCCGCAACACCGCGGCCATTGCCGTTCCAGCCTCCGCCAGCCGCCCCAGCTCTCGGTGCATCGCGCGAAGATCACCGCCAAGCACCGCGTTGACCAGCGGCGCGGAGTCGGCGTCGGGGTTGTCCGCCGACAGGGCGTCCAGCGCCTCGCTTGTCGCATCGCCCGGCCGGTCCGGCGCCGCGTCAAGATAGAGCGTCAGCTTCTCGATTTCGCCCGCCATCAACGCACGGTCGCCATTGGCCAGATCGACGATGCGCTTGGCCAGCTCCGGCGCAAGGCGCAGCCCCCCTTCCCGCGCGATGGCTACGGCGATCTGCTCCGCCTCCCGCGCGTCGGGCTGGTAGGACGCAAAGGCCATCGCCGCCGGGCTGTCGAGGACGAGCTTGAGCAGCTTGGACGTACCCTTCAGCGCGCCCGCGGTAGCGATGACCGGGTTACCCGCCGCCTCCGCTTCCAGCAGCGCAGACAGCGCAGGCAGCGATTCTTCTCCCATGCCGTTGATGCGCACCCACCGCTTGTCACCGAACATGGAGAAGGACGCCGCCTCGTCCGCGAGCCGCGCCGGGTCGTCGCGCAATGTCCGCGGGTCCAAATCCACGCGCTCCGCCTCCGGGCCCATGGCGCGCTCCAGCCGCTTGGCCAGCGCCGCGCTCCCGGCTTCATCCGGTCCGTACAGCAGGAAAAAACGTATGTCGGCCGACGGTGCGTCGAGCGCCTTTTCTATCTGGCCCCGATTGGCCTTCAACGCTGCTGTTCCCGCGCGGCGTACAGCGCGAGCCGGGTCACGATCTGGTCGGCGATGGTTTGCGACAGTCGCTCCAGCGCCGTATCTTCCGCCGCGATGGTTGCATATTCGCTCGACGTGACATCGATGCCCGCATCCGAACCGGCGGTGTCATCGATGACCTGGGTTCCCGTCGCCGTATCGATCAGTTGATAACGGGCCCGCAGCGTCCGCCGCTCGCGCGTGACCGCGGCGTCCGCCCGAAGACCAAAGCCGCTGATCTGGTCGTCCAGCTTCACCACCAGCTTGTAGGTGGGGCCATTGCCGCTCATCGCCGCCAGCCGGTCATTAAGCGCATTGCGCACCAGCCAGCCGCCCTTGCCCTCGATCGCCGCGACCTCGACATTACCCAGCCGCTGCGCCACTGCCCCATGGCTGCCCCCGCTATAGACGGGATGCAGCCCGCAGGCAGAGAGCGAAGCGAGCAGGAGAAGGGGGACGGTGCGTTTCATAGACCAATCTCTATCCGTTCGGGCTGAGTCTGTCGAACGAGACGGGTGGCTCGTTCGAACAGGGCGGTCGGAGCTTGCTAGATAACCAGGTTCACCAGACGATCAGGCACCACGATCACCTTCTTGGGGCTCGCCCCATCCAGCGTCCGCACCACATTGGGCGCCGCCAGAGCCAGCTTTTCCAATTCCTCCTTGGGCGTACCCTTGGGCACGGTGATCGTGTCGCGCAGCTTGCCCATCACCTGGCAAGCGATGGTGACTTCATCCTCGACCAGCAGCGCCGGATCGACGTCAGGCCACGCCGCCTCGGCGATCAGACCTTCCTCGCCGATGTCCGCCCACGCTTCTTCGGCCAGATGCGGGGTCATCGGCGCGACCAGCAGCGCCAGCGCCCGGATCGCCGCGCTGCGGCTGGCCGAGGGCTTGGCCTTTTCGACCGCGTTGGTGAGTTCGTAGATCTTCGCCACAGCCTTGTTGAAGGACAGCGCCTCGATATCCTTGGCAACGCCGTCGATGGTCTGGTGCAGCTTGCGGTCGAGCGCCTTGTCCTGCCCTTCCGCCCCCTTATCAGCCTCGCCAAACAGCCTCCAAAGACGGTTTACGAAGCGCCAGGACCCTTCGATGCCGGCCTCGGTCCAGGGCAGGTCGCGCTCCGGCGGGCTGTCGGACAGCATGAACCAGCGCACCGCGTCCGCGCCATATTGGGCGATGATGTCATCGGGATCGACGACATTCTTCTTGGACTTGGACATTTTCTCGACACGACCGACCGTAACCAGCGCGCCACTGTCCAGCATCACGACCTTGTCGCCCTGCCGCTCCACATCCTGCGGGGCCAGCCAGGTGCCTTCGGGCGACTTGTAGGTCTCGTGCGTCACCATCCCCTGGGTGAAAAGCCCGGTGAACGGCTCCGCAAAGCCGATTTGCCCCATATGCTGCAGCGCGCGGGTCCAGAAACGGGCGTAGAGCAGATGCAGGATCGCATGTTCCACGCCACCGATATACTGACCGACCGGCAGCCATTTTTCGACCGTCTCGCGGTCGAACGGCTTGTCCTTGGGCTGGCTGGCAAAACGGATGAAATACCAGCTGGAGTCGGCGAAAGTGTCCAGCGTGTCGGTCTCCCGCCGCGCCGCCTTGCCGCATTTCGGGCAATCGACATGCTTCCAGGTCGGGTGGCGATCCAGCGGATTACCGGGAATGTCGAAGCTGACATCCTCGGGCAACACTACGGGCAGCTGATCCTTGGGCACGCCCACGGCCCCGCAATCCTCGCAATGGATCACCGGGATCGGCGTGCCCCAATAGCGCTGGCGCGACACGCCCCAGTCGCGCAGGCGGAATACGGTGGTGCCAGTGCCCCAGCCCTCGCTTTCGGCGCGGCGGATAACCTCGGCCTTCGCATCCTCGACGCTCATACCGTTGAGGAAATCGGAGTTCACAAGGCGGCCCGGCCCGGCATAGGCTTCGTCGCCAATGCCCTTGTCCTCATCGCCCTCCGCAGCGACCACGCGCTCGACCGGCAGCATATATTTGCGCGCAAAGTCGAGGTCGCGCTGGTCATGCCCCGGCACCGCCATGACCGCGCCCGTGCCATAATCCATCAACACGAAATTCGCGACGAACAGCGGCAACTTGCGCCCGGTAAAGGGATGGATCACCGACAGGCCGGTGTCATAGCCCTTCTTCTCCTGCGTCTCGACCTCGGCAGCGGCGGTGCCCGTATGACGGCATTCCTCGGCAAAGGCGGCGAGCGCCGAGTCCTTGGCTTCCAGTGCCAGCGCCAGCGGATGATCCGCCGCAATCGCCGCGAAGCTCGCCCCGAAGATCGTGTCGGGACGGGTGGAGAAAACCTCCAGTTCGCTAATGCCGTCAACGACCTCATCCAGCTTGAAGCGGAATTGCAGACCGACCGACTTGCCGATCCAATTTTCCTGCATCAACCGCACCTTTTCGGGCCACTGGTCGAGCGTCTTCAAACCCGCCAACAGGTCATCGGCAAATTGAGTGATCTTGAGGAACCATTGGCTAAGCTTGCGCTTCTCGACCGGCGCGCCGGAGCGCCAGCCCTTGCCATCGATCACCTGCTCGTTCGCTAGCACGGTCATATCGACCGGGTCCCAATTGACCGCTGATTCCTTGCGATAGACGAGGCCCGCTTCCATCATGTCGAGGAACAGCGCCTGTTCCTGCCCATAATAATCCGGCTCGCAGGTCGCCAGCTCCCGGCTCCAATCGAGCGCAAAGCCCAGCTTCTTGAGCTGTGTCCGCATCGTCGCGATATTCTCGCGCGTCCAGCTGCCCGGATGCACCTTCTTTTCCATCGCGGCATTTTCGGCCGGCATGCCAAAGGCGTCCCAGCCCATCGGATGCAGTACCTCATGTCCCGTCATCCGGCGGAAGCGCGCCAGCACGTCACCCATCGAATAGTTGCGCACATGGCCGATATGGATCCGCCCGGAGGGATAGGGGAACATCTCCAGCACATAGGAACGCGGCTTGTCGCTGCTGTCGGACGCCTTGAACGTCTGCTTCTCGTCCCAGACGGCCTGCCATCGGGCGTCGGCCTCCAGCGGGTTGAAGCGCCTTTGCATCTATTCCAGTCCTCAAAATGCAGGCGGGCTGAGCTTTTCCAAGCCCAGCCCCAGTTATTCAGGAAAATCCGTTAAACGAAATCTTATCCGGCAATCGCCATCCGGCGCAGGTCGCGCGCCTTGGTCAGGATGATCTCTTCCAGCTTCTGCACGGTCGCGGCCTGGACCGGCGCATCGATCCACTGACCGCCCTGGTTGACCTGTCGGCTGGCAGCCACGCGCAGCGCATCAGCGCGCAGATCCTGGTCCAGGATCGACACGGTCAGCTTCATCCGCTCGTTTGGGCTGTTGGGATTGGCGTACCAGTCCGTGACGATCACGCCGCCGTTCGAATCCGTCTGCACCATCGGCATGAAGGACAGCGTGTCCAGCGTCGCGCGCCACAAATAGCTGTTGACGCCGATGGTCGTCACTTTGGACGCGGCCAGATCGGCCTTCGGACGCTCCTTGGACCCGCCGCCACAAGCAGCGAGCGGCAGAAGCGCGGCCAGCAGCAGACCGGCGGAAACAGAAGCGCGTAGGCGGCGGACCATCAGGCATGTCCCATATTGAGGAAAAACGCCCCGCTTCTATAGAGAAGCCGTGGCAATGGGCAAGGGGGACCGCGGACGCGTAAGAAACGCTTCGCCGACCCGTGCGTTTGGACTCTGTGTGTTCCGTGCAACAGCGCGGACAAAAAGGTCATGACGTACTACCCATTGCAGGCTCTCAGGTGTACAGGTTTAGAAAATTAGTCGGTGGGGAAGAGATTCGCGTCATGCGTATGAAGAGGGGACAGTTAGCATTGGCAGGCTCGGCTATCGCCGTGGCCGGCTTCATGCTGTCTCCCGCTCTTGGCGCCGCAACCGATCTTGTCCGCATGCGGGCTGACGTGCCCGTTTCGCTCGGCGCGCTCGGCAGCATTTCTTCCTTCACCCCAACGACCAAAGACCCGCGCCTTGCCGCCGCTTACGCGCGCATCGCCGCCTCGGCCGGTCGTCAGAATTTCCGCTTCACGCCAACCAGCGGCTCGCTCAGCGGGCAGCGTTCGGTCACCGTGATGGTGCGCGCGGCCGATCTCAATGATCGCATGACCGTCAGCCGTACGCTCGATCCCGTCAGCATCGCTCCCGTCGCCTTCAGCCTGAACAATGCGCATAACTGGCGCAAGTTCGCCCTGCCTGAAGCGGTCGGCCGCAAGGAACTCGACCCGGTTTCGATCGATCAGATCGCGGGCGCAAAGAATTTCTCGCTGGATCAGGGCACCAAGAATCGGTTCAGCACCAAGGTGATGATCGAAAGCCGCCGCGATCCTGGCGCTGCCGTTCGCGCGCCCAATGCGGACAAGGATTATTCGCTGGATCTGGCCAGCTCCTACTCGCTAACGCGCAATCTCAACGTCACGGCCGGGCTGCGCTACAACAACAGCGTCATCGGCCGCCTGACCCCGATGACCGACGAGCGGCAGGATAATCAGGCCGTCTATTTGGGCACGGTATTCAAATTCTGATCGGACGGAGGGTCTTGAACCCTCCTTCGGTCGTACCAGCCAATGCTATCGCATAGCCCCAGCTTCACCTGATCATTCCCTAGCGTTCCTCTGCGAACCCAAGTTGGACGAGGACTCTCGACAAGCCCCATGCGGACGGCGGGTGAGTCTGCTCACGACCATTACCGAACATTTGCTATCAAGGTGTCAGCCGAACCAGTAAGTTGCGGTAACGCCGCCATCCATCAACAAATCGCTGCCGGTAATAAACGCCCCGTCCTGTCCCATGAGCAGTGCAGCGGCGGTTTCTATCTCGTCCGGCGTCCCGGCGCGCTTCGCCACAGAGCTTTCGATCATCTTGCGATAACCTTCGCCGCGCGGCCCCGTGAGTTCGTCATTCGCAAGGGGCGTGATGATGATGCCTGGACTTATGCTGTTGATCCGCGCTCCGCGCCGACCCCAGCGCACCGCCTCGGCCATGACCCGCAGCACATTGCCGCGCTTCGAAAGTTGGTAGGCGTGCAATGTGTCCTTCACCTCGCCAGTTTGCAGAAACGGCAAATTGAGGAGGTCTTCGACAGGGGTCATCGCCAACGCCTTGCTCTGCTCCACCGGAAGCGGGCCAAGCCTGTGCCCCGATTGAGAAGAAATAACGACGCCCGAGCCGCTGGGCGCCATGACATTGCCAAATAGCTCAAGCAAAAGCGCAGTGCCGTAAAGATCGACCTTCAATATGGTCTCGACCGGTGCTTGCGACGGCGACACGCCAGCCGCCTGTATGAGGCCAGTTATATCGCCCATGCCCGTCGCCTGCCGCACCAGCGCCTCAACGGATTGGCGCGACGATACATCGACCGTGGCGGTGGTGACTTCGAAACCCGCATCGCTCAGCGTCTTGGCCGCGGCGTCGGCATTGTCCTGTCGGAGGTCGGCAAGCAAGAGCGCCCTGCCGGAGCTAACCCGACGCGCGATTGCTTGACCAATCGACCCTGCTCCAACGAGAACGACGACGTCCGTCACGAAAGCTCCTTTCGTTTGCGGACAGAAGTCTGCCGGTGCTGCCGAGTTCCAGTGGCTCTCCCCTATATCGGCTTTCCACTCTTCCGACCAACCTTCCGGACAACATCGCCTCCAGACAAGCAAACTTCAGTGAAAATCACGGCTCCCCCTCAATGCTGCCCGCATTTTCCTCCCTCATCCTATTCCGTCAGCCCATCGATCGCCGCCCAGCCTGCCGCGCCAATCCCGCGCAGCAAACCCCGATGCTTTGCACTCACGCCCCCCAGCGCCATCACCGGCATGCTTGCCCGGTGCGCCAGGGCGGCAAAGCGCCTCCGGCCGAGTGCCCTACCCCCTGGATGCGACCGTGTCGGGAACAAAGGCGACAGAAAGATGAGATCAGCCCCCGCACGCTCGGCCGCCTGCAATTCGCGCGCATTATGCGCCGCCATGCTGTGCCACAAAGGCCGCACCGTGCCGCTGACGCTGCGCCCGTGCCATCCGTCCGCGCCCCAGGCCGCCGCCTGCCGCGCGGATCCCGCAAGCAGCAGCACCAGTCGCCTGCGGCGCGCGATCGTCGCCAATTGGTCAAACAGCCGCCGCCGCTCCCGACCGCCGCTCGCATGATGGCGAAAGAGGATGCCACCCCTCCCCTGCGGCAAGCGCGCCGCGCCCTTCAGCAGTGCCGCCGTCGAAACCCGTTCGTCGGTCACCAGCCAGGTCGAAGGCACATTTTTTGCGTAGCGGGCTCTCATTGCCCTCGCCTATAGCAGCCACCATGACGACCGACAGCATCGAAGCCACAGAACGGTTGAACGCCGTGCGCGAAACCATGGGCCGCGCCGCGCGCCTCACCGGCCGCACCGCCGCAGACATCACCCTGATCGCCGTCTCGAAAACGCAGGAGGCTGCCGCCATTCGTCCCCTGATCGCCGCAGGCCAGCGAAGCTTCGGCGAAAACCGCGTTCAGGAAGCGCAGGGCAAATGGCCAGAACTGCGCGCCGAAACCCCGGACATCGCACTGCATCTCGTCGGCCAGCTTCAATCCAACAAAGCCGCAGACGCCGTCGCGCTGTTCGACGTCATCCATTCGCTCGACCGCCCTTCGCTGCTTACAGCCCTCGCCAAGGCAATGGATGCGGCGGGCAAGCGCATTCCTTGCTTCATTCAGGTCAATATCGGTGCGGAAGAGCAAAAGGGCGGCTGCGCCATTGCCGACACCCCTGCCCTGCTGCGCGCTGCGCGCGACGCCGATATTCCCGTGGCGGGCCTCATGTGCGTGCCCCCCGCCGATGTGGAGCCCGCGCCCTATTTCGCCCTGCTGGCGAAGATGGCGCGGGAAGAAGGCGTCGATCGCCTCTCCATGGGCATGTCAGGCGATTTCGAAACGGCGATCATGCTCGGCGCGACCGATATCCGCGTCGGCACCGCCCTTTTTGGAGAACGCCCTGCGCCCGCCCGCTCCCTTCCGGGAAGCGGGCGGGGCATGATCAGAAACTCCCGCGCAACGTGATGCCGTAAGTGCGGGGTTCGGCCAGATAGGCCGAAATCAGCTGGTTCGCCATCGGCGCGCCCCGCGCGAACTGACCGGTCGTCGATGTGCTTGGGCTGCTGGACTGCAGCGGGGCGCTGAAGGCGACCTGCGTATAATCCTGGTTGAAGATATTCTGGCCCCAGAATTCCACTGCCCAGCGCTGTTCCGGTCCGCGAAGACCAACACGCGCGTTGAACACCGCATAGCCGTCCTGCCGCTTTTCGGGGAACAGATCGGACCCTGTGTTAAAGTCGCTCGTCATGCGCCCATCGACATAGAAGAGCGCTGACAGCCCGCTGGAACCCAGCTCGGGTGTCCAAGACGCGCTGACCGTGGTCACCACCTCCGGCGCCTGCGAGTTAATCGATCCGGGCAGCAGGAACAGCGCCTGGTCTAGCGGCACAGAGCCATTGCCGCTGCCGACCAGCCGGTTGGCGAACTTGGCCTGAACATAGGTCAACCCGCCAGCGAATCGCACATTACGCACGGGCGTCGCCGCCAGCTCCAGCTCCACGCCCTGACTGATCAGGCCAGGCCCGACATCATCGCTGTCACAGGTACGGCTCGCCGAAAGCGCCCCGTCACAGCCATTGATATTCTGGACGACGAAGCTGGTGCCGTTGAAGGTGTTCAACTGGAAATTCTTGAACTCCTGCCGGAATGCCGCAATGTTCGCGCTCCATTTGGGCTGGGTGTATTTCAGCCCCACTTCGAACGCATCGACCTTCTCCGCTGCAAAGCGCAGGCTGGTAACATCGGCGTTGCTCCGGGGCGAAAAAACGGCCGGAACAGGGTTTAGCCCTGTCGATCCCAGCTGGAAACGATCAAGATTAAAACCGCCCGCCTTATAGCCCTTCGAATAGCTGCCATAGACCAGCAGTTCATCCACCGGCTTCCACGACAGCACGGCCGTTCCGGAAAACTGGCCATCGCTGATCCTGTCATTAAGGTTCAGCGCGTTGAGCCCGGTCGAGCTATTGCCCAAACAGCCCAGCGTCAGGATGCCCTGCGCCAGCGCCGCCGCGCTACCGAGCGCCGGGGTGGTTGCGATCTCGAACAAGTCGTTGAGCGCTCCCGGATTGCGGGTCTGCAACGCCGCGCAGGTCGCATTATTATTGTTGAAATCTGCCGAGAAACGCTTGCTCTCATGGGTGTAGCGCAGCCCCAGCGTCAGATCGAGCTGCTTGGTGATGTGGATGATATTGTGCGTGAAGAGCGCCCAATTCTCGCTCTTCTGACGATATACGGAAGCGAGATCGCCCGTACCGCTGGGGATCGCCGCCAACGCACGCAGCCCATTGCCCAGACCCGTTGACAGCGCACCAGCCGCACCGGCTCCCAGGGCAGGAGTCAAGGCGGCGTTGAGCTGCGCCTGCGTGCCGGTGATCAGCGCTTGTGTCGCCAATCCGCTGCCGCACGCCGCCAGCTGCTGCGCCGTCAGGTTGCTGTTGACGCCCGCACCCGCCATCAAACGGCAGGCTGTAAACCGGCCATAATCCGCGCCGAAGCGGATATTGTCCTCCAGCGTCAGCTTCTCATGCGCGTAGTAGCCGCCGACCAGCCAGTCCAGCACCTCGCCAAAGGCCGAACCCTGCGCCCTCAGCTCCTGCGTGAAGGTGCGGAACTGGCGATAGGTGTTGGGGTCGCGATAGAGCAGATCCGCGCCGCTATAGTCATAATCGCCATAATCCTGGCTCTTATAATCGCGGTAGGCGGTGATGCTCGTCAGTTTCGCGTCGCCCAGGTCGTAATTGACCTCGCCCGACACGCCCCAATCCTTGACCTTGCTGCCATAATTGCGGCCCGCCGTGATGGTCAGGTCTCTGTCATAGGGATCCGTCGGGAACACGCTGCCCTGCCCGGACAGGATCGCCGCTATGCGGTTGAAGGGCGCAGTCGAATAACCCCCACCCGCGACCGGCCGCCGCTCGCGTGTTTCGATATAGGCCGCGCCGCAGCAGCTTTCGTCGCGATGGGTATAATCGCCGATCAACCGGATCGACAGCGAGTCGTTCGGTTCGAACAGCGCCTGCCCGCGCACGAAATAGCGATCGCGATCGTTGGTCTCGCCCACCTTGCTGCCGCTCGTATCGACCAGATCGAAAAAGCCGTCGCGCTTCGACCATACGCCGTCAAGGCTGAGCGCCAGCTGCTCGGAGACAGGGCCGGTGATGCGCCCGGCCAGCCGCCAATAATCATAATTGCCGTAGGTGACCTCGGCCTTGCCCGCCAGCTTGAACTCGGGTGCCTTGCTGATCACGTTGATGAGGCCCGCCGAAGCGTTGCGGCCGAACAGCGTGCCCTGCGGCCCGCGCAGCACTTCGACCCGCTCGATTTCGCCCAGTTCGTTAAGCCCCGCGCCCGTGCGCGACCGATAGACGCCATCGATGAACACGGCGACCGAGCTTTCGAGGCCCGGATTGTCGCCCACTGTGCCGATGCCGCGGACGCGGGCCGACGCATTGGCTTCCGACCCCGTCGATGACACAAGCAGCGACGGCGCAAGCTGGTTCAGCGTACGAATGTCGCTGGCGCCGCTATTCTGCATCGCCTGGGCGGTGACCGCCGACACGGCGATCGGTACGTCGGACAAGGGGCTGGCGCGGCGCGTCGCGGTGACGATGATGACGCTGCCATCCTCCTCTGCTGCCTGTTGCGGCGGCGCTTCCTGCGCCTGAACGTGGGACACGGATCCGGCCAGCGCGACCACACCGGCAGACAAAAGCCAAAGATTTTTCTTATTCATGGGACCCTTCCTCTCCTGCAGCGCCTGGTTTTCCAAGTCGGCCTTAGGAGTGCGATTATGCGGACACAGCGGATCAAAGGCAAGCTAACCAAGCCTTTACAACCCTTTGCGCCCAGTTGTTGCCGTATTCTAGCGCCATGTGGTCTAGCAGCAACAGCTTAACGCCGCGTTTCCGTAGCGTCTCTACCCCAACGGGAAACGCAGCATCCGGTCCGCGACGGGCACCAGCGCCATTGCCCCCGGACCCACCGCACGGCGAATTTCCCCATGCCCCGCGTCCAGCCCGCCGGTCAGCGCGCCCAACGCTGGCAGGATCAGTTTGGATGAGGATCCGACGAAGCAGCGCCGCGACACATGCCGTCCGCGCAAAGAAAGGCGGAATTTGGGGTGAAAATGCCCCGAAATCTCGGGTCGCGGATCGACCGGATCGGCTTCATGCCGCAACCAGATGCCATCGACCTCGGCTTCCACCATGCGCCTGCCTCCGGGCGTTTCCGCCATGCCCACATCATGATTGCCGGTGATCCACAGCCAATCCAACCGCGCCGTCAGCGCACAAAGCCTCTCACGCACCTTGGCAGGCAAGCGCGCCGCCCCATCTGCATCGTGAAAACTGTCGCCCAGGGACCAGACGGCGCGCGCGCGCGTCCGTTCCACCAGCATCTCGATCATGTCGAGCGTCGCCTGGCTGTCATGCGGGGGCAGGAACTGACCGAACCGACCGAACCAACTCGCCTTTTCGAAATGCAGGTCCGCGACCAGCAACGCCGAGTGCGCAGGCCAGAACAGCGCCGCCTCGGGCAATGCCAGAAACTCGTGACCCGCGAACGAAAAGGGAACCATGCCCCGCCTATGCGCGCTCGCGCCCGGCCTTTCAAGAGGGCGATGAAGCCGCTATGGGCGCGGCATGGCTCCGCCCTTCACCATCGCCGCGCTCTATCGCTTCGCGTCCTTCGCCGACCCAGAGGCGATCGCGGCGGAATTGCGGACACTCTGCGCGCAGCTTGAAACCTGCGGCACGCTGATCCTCGCGCGCGAAGGGATCAACGGCACGGTCGCGGGCAGCGATCAGGCCATTGCCGCACTCCTCGGCCATATCCGCGCCCTGCCCGGCTGCGCCGATCTGGACGTCAAATACGCCACCGCTACCCAGGCCCCCTTCGGCCGCATGAAGGTGAAGGTGAAGCAGGAGATCGTGACCCTGGGCGCAGGCGATCTTGACGCTGCGGCGCAAGCAGGCCGCCATCTCGACCCGGCGGAGTGGAACGATCTGATCGCCGATCCCGACACGATCCTGATCGATACGCGCAACGCTTATGAAGTGTCGGTCGGCAGCTTCGAGGGCGCGATCGATCCGGGCACCCGCTCCTTCCGTGACTTTCCCGGCTGGTTCGACAGCTTCGCTGCAGAATTGCGCGAACAGGGACGCGAGCCGCGCATCGCGATGTTCTGCACCGGCGGCATCCGCTGTGAAAAATCGACCGCGCTGGTGCGATCGCGCGGCTTTGAAGAGGTCTATCATCTGCGCGGCGGCATCCTGCGCTATCTTGAGGAAATGCCCGAAGACCAAAGCCGCTGGCGTGGCGACTGCTATGTCTTTGATGAACGGGTCGCGGTCGGCCACGGCCTGAAGCCCGGCAACCATGTCATCTGCCGCACCTGCGGCCTGGCCCACCGCCCGGATGCGCCGCACGATTGCGCGGGTTGAACGCGCGCCAGCCGGCCGGAAGCCTAAACGATATAGCGGTGCAACGCTCCGCCATGTTCCCGCAGCCACGCCCGCGCAGGCCGCGGGTCCTCTCCCAATATCCGCGCATGCGCCGCGTGAAAGGCGGGGCTGTGGTCCATGTGCAGCAGATGGGCGAGTTCATGCGCCACCGTCGCCCGGCGTACATGCGGCGGGCACAGGATCAAGCGCCAGCTATAGCGGATCGCCCCGTTCGACGCGCAGCTCGCCCAACGGCTGCGCGGATCGCCAATGCCGACCGACGCCACGACCAGCCCATGATCGCGCGCCATCGCATGGCTTTCCATCTCCAGCACGGCCCGAGCCCGCGCCTTGAGCCAGCGCAGCACGCGCGGTCCTACTGACTCCGCCACGCCCCCCAGGATCAGCCGATCCTCGGCCAACCGGACCGAACGCGGCGCGCCCTGCGTCCAGCAGATCCGCACCTCCCGTCCCTCCAGCGGGAAAATCGCGCCATCGCCAAACATGACCAGGGCAGGCTGCGCCGCCATTTGCGTCCGGACCCATCCCTCATGCCCCTGCGCCCAACCGAGCGCGCGATGAAGGTTCGCTTTGGTCGGAAGCGATAACCTTAACTCGCCCCGCGCCCGGTCGAGCGACAGGCGATAGGCTTTCGCCCGGGCCGATCGGCGGACGCGCACCGGCACCGCCACCCCATCGACCAGGATCGCGCCTTCAGAGTTCTCGATCGACAAGATGATTTTCCCAATCGCCCGCATCTGCCTCGGCGATCGTCCAGCCGCGCACGGACTCCTGCGCCCGGTGCACCGCTTCCCGATCGCCGCTGATCAGATAATGCCATGACGGCAAAGGCTTTCCCTCGCTACGCAGCCGGTAGGCGCAGGTGCGCGGCAGCCAGCTGATCGTCTTCACCTTCTGCGGTGTCAGGCGCACGCAATCGGGCACGAAGCTGCGCCGTTCCTTATAGTTGGTGCATTGGCCGCTATGTCGGTCGAGCAGGCGGCAGGCGACGTTGGTCGGGTAGATACGCCCCGTATCTTCATCTTCCGCCTTGTGCAGGCAGCATTTGCCGCAACCGTCGCACAGCGCTTCCCACTCCGCGCGATCCAGCTTGTCGAGGGGCTTTTCCCAGAAGTTCAAACCGTCACTTGACCCATTTTTCGAGGAAGGCGAGCACCTTGTCCGGTGCGCCTTCGTCCTGGTCCGGCGTTCCCGGATCGTCCACCGGAACCAGCGCAACCGGCTGGCCATCCGGCCCGAACAGATAGGGCGTCCGGCTGTGGCTTACCAGATAGCCGCTGTCCTCCTGCGGCTTTTCCTTGTTGAAGATGACGACGAAATCCTTCGCCACCTTTGCAATCTCATCGGGCGTGCCGGTCAGGCCGATCAGGCGCGGATGGAAGGCAGCGACATAGGCCTTCAGCACCGCGGGCGTATCCCTCTCAGGGTCCAGGCTGATAAACACCGGCTGCACCTTGGCCGCGCGCCCGGCGTCGGCCTTCTCGAACTGCGTGAACGCCTGCATGATGCGTTGCAGGTCAAGCGGGCAGACATCGGGGCAATAGCTGTAGCCGAAATAGACCAGCCGGTACTTCCCCTGAAAATCTTGCCACTGCACCTTCTTGCCATCCTGGTTCGTCAGGGTGAAGGGCGCGCCGATCCGCGCTCCGGCAAGGTCGCCGGGCGCGCTCCCTGACTCGCTTGATGCATTGCCGCCCGCGCCCATATTACAGGCAGCCAGCAGGGCGGTGATCGGCAGCAGGATGGAGCAAAGCGCTTTGTTCATGGCGCCGCCAGCCATGCCCTGCTATGGGCGCTTTTGCAAATGCCAACGGGGCTTAACGACGATGACAAGAGGTTTTCCGGCTTGGATGGGCGCAGGCCGCGCCGCTGCTCTGGCTCTCGCGCTGCTGTCGCCGATGGCGGCGCATGCGCAGTTTTCGGACAGCTACAACTTCCTGAAGGCGGTCAAGGACGCTGACGGGCAGAAGGTCACCGACCTTATCCAGAAGCCCGGCTCGACGGTCATCAACAGCCGCGATGTCACCAGCGGTGAAACCGCCCTGCACATGGTCATCGCGCGCCGTGACGTCACATGGCTGTCCTTCCTCCTCGCCAAGGGCGCCAATCCCAACCTGACCGACAATCGCGGCAATACCCCGCTGATGAATGCGGTCCAGGCCCGGTTCGAGGATGGAGTCCGCACGCTGCTTGCTGGCGGCGCTCAGATCGACAAAGCGAACGGCAGTGGCGAAACGCCGCTGATCCGCGCGGTGCAACTGCGTGACGTGGGACTGGTCCGGCTGCTGATTGCGCAGGGCGCCAATGCCGACAGGCGCGACACCATCGCCGGCATGTCCGCGCGCGACTATGCAGAGCGGGAATCGCGCACCCCCGGCCTGGTCGAAGCGGTGACAGCGGCCAAAACCAAGGCAGCGCCCTCCGGCCCAGTGCAAGGTCCGGTTTTCTAGCAAGCGGTTCGTCAGGACAAAGGATCCAGGCGTCACCTTGCGCTAAACGCCTGGCCTTCCCATCTTCATTCCTGCCATCCTTCGCGAAGAGGCAGACCATGAACCGCAAGCCAATGGATATGGAGAAAGCCTGGGAACAGGCGCTCGGCAATATCTTCCAGCCCTATACGGGCACGCAGCACGGATCGACGAAGGCGATGGACGCCTTCGGCGCGGCGCTAAGCTCCAGCAGCTATGACATTCGCCGCCATCTGGCGCGAACCGCGGCGCGTCAGGGTTCCACCGCGCTCAACCAGTTCCTCGCTGAGGAATATTGGGGAAAGCGTCCCTACTAATCCCGCGCGGATCCAGCCTTTACCAGCCCAGTTCCGCTGCATGGTCCGGATCGGCGAGCGCAGTCAGCCGCCGCGCCGCGCGCCTGGCGAAGCGCAATGTCTCAGCTTTTCGCCGCGCCGCCGGAAGCGGCTCCACCGGGGCAGGCCGCAGCAATTCGGCATCATATTGATCGGCCACGATCAACCCGGTCCGTGCGGGCCATAATGCCTCGCTGTCGAACAGCGACAGGTCGAAACCGGAAGGCACCGCCCAGAAAAAGCGGTCGCAATAATCCAGATAATCGGGCCATTTCATATCGCCCAGCAGGTCTGCGCGGCTGCATTTGATCTCGACGATGGTTATCCGCCCCGCGCTGTCCAGCGCCATGATGTCCGCACGGCGGCCATTGGGAAGCGGCACTTCCAATATCCCGCTCATGTCATGGCGGAAAAACAGGCGCAACGTGCCGCGCGCAACGGCCAGGGCCGTGCCATCGGTCAGGGGCGAACAGCCTTGCGCTACGGGAGAAGAGGAACTGGCGGTCATCGCACTATGATAGAACAGGAAGGGAACAAAAGAAAAGGCCGGTTCAGCATTAACTGAACCGGCCTGCTGTTTCCTAAGTGCGACCCGAGGAATCAGCGATAGAAGATATGATTGTCGATCGCGGCCAGCTGGCGCTTGCCCCAGCTCGGCGAAACGCGGCGGGCATGGAAGAACAGCGCGCCTTCGGCCTTGCTGTCCCAGCCGTCCTGCATGGCGATCTGTGCGATCGCGACCGCCTGGCGCCAGCTTTCGGTCGCCATCGGGATCGCGGGCATGCCGCGGCCACGAACGAAGCTGAACTGGCCGGGCTGATAGACGACGCCGCACAGGCTGCTGGCGAACCGGCCGGACTTTGCTCGATTGATGATAACGCGGGCTACGGCGAGCTGGCCTTCCAGGCTCTCACCCTTGGATTCAAAATAAACTGCACCCGCGAGGCACTTCATGTCGCCATCGAGCGTTTCTGCAGCTCCCTGGGCATCAACCAGGGCGGAAAGATTGTCGGCGCGCACATCGGCGCTATCGGAAAGGGTGCCCAGCGGCTGCGCGACTTCGCGCGGCGCGGAGAAAACAACAGCAGGCTTTGCGGCCGCCGGAGCTGAATTCAGCTCTTGATGTTCCGGAAGGGAAACGACCGACGGAGCAGCTTCATTGGCGCTCGACATGTCGGCCGCTGTGACCGCCGCTGTGGCGGACAAAGCAAATGCCGCGGCAATCGCGGCCTTCAGACGAAGACTCATTACAACTCAAAAACGTGCGGTTATTGGCCGTGGACGTCGGGTCAAACCCGTAACTTACAATCGACGTCTGGCCGCCCCCCGTCTGCGTGTTTACCTCCCCCGCCCCCCACGGGCGAATTTGGCAACCTGCGCGTTAAGCGTTGCAGGGGCCGATGCCTTCCCCCGGCCGGAGAGTCAACGATCAGCAGATCGTTTCAGCGGCGAACCGTTCCGCATCCGCGATGTCGAGTTCGATAATCCACAGGTCGGGGTCCGCCCGCCGCCTGCGCGCTATATATTGAGATAGCGAATCCACGCCCTCTTCGGGGGCGGGCCCGCAACGCACCAACTGATAGTTTCCGGCAAAGTCCGGCACCCGTTCATAGAGGCCCTTTCCCTGGCCCCGTTCGGCTGCTTCAATCAGGATGGCGCCGCTGATTTCATCGCCTTTGACCAGCACGGTGGCGAAGCCGCCCGCCGCCGCAGAGCGCCTGATGAGAACGCCGACCAGCATGGCGCTGGTCAGCCGTTCAGCCTGCATAACCCGGCAATGACGATAGCGGAAATTGAGAGCGCATGAAGGTCCCGGTCCCGCGACCCACTTCTTCGCCCTCCATATCGATCAGACTCGCTTCGGCGACGAACACACGTCGCTTGCCGCTGATCCAGCGCCCTTCCGCCCGAATCCGTCCGGGGCCAATGGGCCGGGTGAACAGCAGGTTGAAGGCGGTTGTCAGCAGGAATCGGTCGCTCACCAGGCTGTTCGCCGCGTAGAAGGCGGCATCGTCCATCATCTTGAAATAGACCGTCCCATGCACCGCGCCGGCGGCGTGGAACTGTTCTTCGTCCACATCGAACTCGATGACCGACCGGCCCGCCTCGGGAATCGTCAGTTCGGACCGGAACATCCGGTTGATCGGAGCCGACCGGTACAAACCTTCCAACGCCCGGAAATGCGCCGCTTCGCCGCTTGGCGCGCTATCAGGCTGCATCACGCGCTTCGCCACCGGCCAGCAACGCGTGCAGCGCCTCGGCCGATTTTGCGCCCCTCAACCGGGCGACATGCGCATCTTCACGCAGATAACGCGACACTCGGGCCAGCGTCTTCAGATGCTCAGCCCCGCTATCCACAGGGGAGAGCAAAGCGAACACGACATCGACCGGCGCATCGTCCACCGCGTCGAAGGTCAGCGGCGGGCGGAGCAGAACCACGACCGCGCGCATCTTCTGAAGGCCCGCAATCTTTGCATGGGGAATGGCGATGCCCCCGCCAAAGCCGGTCGATCCCAGCCGCTCCCGTTCCGACAGCGCGTCCGACACCATATCGGCTTTCAGCCCATAGGCGGCTGCGGCCAGTTGCGCAATTTTCTGGAAAAGAGGCTTCTTGCCGTTCACCGACAGGCCCGTAGCGAGCGCATCCGGCGCGACGATATCGTTGAAATGAACCATGACCAACCTGGAACAGCCGAGGCGCGCCATGCCCCAAAATCGCGCGTTGCCCGGGGATATAAAGCCCGGCCCCATAGGCCGCCTGCCGCTCTAGGTCAACTGGCGCCCTGGGGCCGGAACCCTTGTCAGCCGCGCGGTTCCACCCAGCCGATCGTCCCGTCATGACGGCGATAGACCATATTATAGGCCGATGTTCCCGCATTCAGGAACAGCAGCGCATTGGTGTTGCGCAGGTCCAGCATCATCACCGCGTCGGATACGCTGGCTTCGGGAATATCTACGCGGGTTTCCGCAACGATCAGCGGCGCCTCTGCCGGTTCCTCTTCCTCCTGCGACGATGCAAAGATGGTATAGCCCGCGCCGTCCAGCCCATTCAGGTCATAGCCATTGGCACGCTGCGCCTCCGCTGCTGCGGCCTGGGGATGGCGATCTTTCAAACGGCGCAGATAGCGCCTCAGCTGCCGCTCGATCTTTTCTGCCGCCTGGTCAAAGGCCGGATGCGCTTCCTGCGCTTCGCCCGCCCCTTTTAGGATCAGGCCGGTCATCACATGGCAGACGATGTCGCAATGAAAGGCCCCGTGGGGCGCAGGTCGGAACGTGACCTGGGCGGAAATCGTGCGAGCGAAATATTTCTCGGCCATCGCCTCCAGCCGGGTCCAGACATGCTGCTTGAGCGCGTCGCCCGTGTCGACCTGATGCCCGGAAACACGAATATCCATATGCCTTCTCCTTGTTCTTGCCGGGCTGCGGGAAGCAGTCCGGGTGGCGCGAAGCATGAAGGGCAGGGCGTCAGACCAGCCTTCAAGCCTCCTCCAGCCAGAGCGGCTTTTCCAGCGTCGCGACAAACGCTGCATGCCGTTCCAGCTCCGCCGCGCTGACCGTGAAGATTCGCGCGGGACGAACAGGGCGAACCGCGGCGATGCCCGCAAGTTCCACCCGAATGGCGTCATTATCCTCCTCTTGTGCAAGACCGAGGCCGATTTGACGGCCGCCGGTCAGTTCGATGTAAAGCTGTGCCAGCAGTTCAGCGTCGAGCAATGCGCCATGCTTGATGCGATGGCTGCGATCGATGCCGTACCGGGTGCAAAGCGCGTCCAGGCTATGCTTGGCGCCCGGATGCAACTGGCGCGCGATCGCGACCGTGTCGATCATCCGCGCCATCGTCACTTCGGGCAAGCCGCAAAGCTTCAATTCATGGTTGAGGAAGCCGAAATCGAACCGTGCATTATGCGCGACCAGATGGCTGTCCTCCAGAAAGTCGAGCAACTCCGCGACCCCCGCCGAAAAAAACGGCTTGTCCTTTAGGAAGATGTCCGAAAGCCCGTGAATCGCCTCGGCCGCCGACGGCATCGCCCGCTGGGGATTATAATAAGCGTGAAAGGTTCGCCCTGTCGGGACGCGGTTCACAAGTTCAATGCAACCAATTTCCACTAGCCGATCTCCCGATGCGGGGTCGAATCCAGTCGTTTCGGTGTCGAAAATTATTTCGCGCATCGCCCTCTTCACGCCGACTCTGCCGGACTTGTCCTTATCGGCCCGTCTTTGATCCAAGGCAAGCGACCAAGCGCCGCACCTGGGCCCGCGTGACGGCGAATGTGGTGCCGGTATGGATGATATAGTCCGCCCGCCGCCGTTTTTCAGCATCAGGCGTCTGCAAGTGCAGGATTTTCCGGAATTTCCCCGCCGTCATGCCGGGCCGCCGCAGCACGCGCTTGCGCTGTTTCCACGCAGGCGCGGTAACGACGATGACCCCCGCCAGCTTGCGATGGCCATGTTTCTCATAAAGCAAGGGGATGTCGAGCACCACGAAGGCACGCGCGCGGTGGCGGCGCAGGAAAGCCATGCGCTCTTTCTTCACGGCGGGATGGACGATGGCCTCCAGCGCCTTCAGTTCCTGTGGATGACCGAACACCGCCGCCCCGAGCTTGGGCCGATCGACCCCCATCGGACCCGTCGTGCCAGGAAAGCGCGCCTCGATCGCCGGCAACAGCTTACCTTTAGGCCCCTGCAACCGATGCACCTCGGCGTCAGCGTCGAAAACCGGCACGCCTTCGCGCCGCAGCATCGTCGCGACCGCCGATTTTCCCATGCCGATGGACCCTGTGAGCCCGTAGATCTTCATGGTTACACCGCCAAGAGCAGCGCGCGCAGTTCATCATCCCGTTCGCGCGGCGCTTGCGCATCGAAGAAAATATCGAAAGCCAGCGCCGCCTGCCCGATCAGCATCTCCAGCCCATCCAGCGCCTTCAGGCCCTGCTCCCGCGCTGCCTTCAGCAGTCCGGTCTCCAGCGGCGCATAGACAATGTCATAGACGGTCGCGTCCCGCCTCAGCGGCCGGAGGTCCAAATCCAGCACCGGCTGCCCCACCATGCCGAGCGAACTGGTGTTGACAAGCAAATCGGCGGCGGGAAGCGCATCCGCCATGCCGATCACCCGCCCCTTAACCTTGGCCCGGTCAAGCAGCGCCTGACCCTTGGCCGGATCGCGCACCATGACCGTGATGTCCGGCACCCCCAGGCTGGTCAGCGCAAACAGGATCGCCCGCGCCGCACCGCCCGCGCCGACAATCACGGCGCTCTCGCCCTTCCATTTGTCGCGCAGCAACGGCTGCAGGAAACCGCCCGCATCGGTATTGGTGCCAATCAAAGGCCCACCCGTCTCGCTGGCGATAGTGTTCATCGCGCCAATCCGCTCGCGCACTCCGCCCGGATCGTCGGTATAGTCCATCACCGCGATCTTGTGCGGAATGGTGACATTGCATCCCAGCCAGTCAGGATCGGCCCGCCGTTCCAGGAAATAGGCCGCCAGCCCCTCGCTCGTCACATGCGTCTTGCGATATTCCGCTTCGATGCTCAGGCAATCGAGCCAGAAATTATGGATGAGCGGCGATTTGCTGTGCGCGATCGGATCGCCGATCACTTCGGCATAGGGGAGCGTGTCGGTCATGACGGCAGAACGCCCCGGACACGCAGAAAGTCAAGCAGCGGCAGCAGGGGAAGGCCCTGAATCGCAAACTGGCTGCCTTCCACCTTGGCGAACAGCTGCACGCCCGGCCCTTCGATCCGGTAATTGCCGACACACCAGCGGCATTGCTCCCATTCCTGGTCGAGATACTGTGCGATGAAGGCATCCGACAGCAGGCGGACCGTCATCCGCACCCGCTCGACATGGCGCCAGATCGGCTCGCCATTCATTGCGATGACCGCTGCGCTGTGGAGATGATGCACCCGCCCCGACAGCAGGCGCAAAATCCGTTCCGCGTCCGCCCGATCAACCGCCTTGTCGATCATCATGCCGTCGTCCAGGCTCAACGTCTGGTCACAGCCCAATATCAGCCCGCCCGGCACGCGCCGGGACACTCTGAGCGCCTTCAATTCCGCCAGCGCATCGGCCAGGGCCCGCGCGTCCAAGCCATCGGCCCGCAACGCTTCCTTCGCCGCCTCCTCATCGACGCCCGGCGACAGCGCCTCGAAAGGCACCCCCGCCGCGCTCAACAGCGCCCGACGGCTCGCGCTTTGCGATGCCAGCACGATCATGCGTCACTCCCCTCCGCCAGCACGCGGTCGTTGAACAGGTTGATGATGGCCGCCGCCGCTTCCTCGATCGACCGGCGGGTCATGTCGATCACCGGCCAGCCATTGTCGGCGAACATCCGCCGGGCAAAAGCCAGCTCCTCCTGCACCTTTTCCAGATCGACATAGCTCGTCTCGGGCGCCTGGTTGAGCGACAGCAGCCGGTTGCGACGAATCTGCACCAGCCGTTCGGGACTGACGGTCAGGCCCACGACCATCGGATGCTTGAGCGTGAAAAGGCTGCGCGGCGGCGGCGACTGCACGACCAGGGGGATATTCGCAGTCTTGTACCCACGATTGGCGAGATAGATGGAGGTCGGCGTCTTGGACGCGCGCGACACGCCTGCCAGGACGATATCGGCCTCCTCCCAATTTTCATGCCCCACCCCATCATCATGGGCGATGGTGAACTGGATCGCCTCGATCCGCGCGAAATAGGCTTCGTCGAGGATATGCTTGCGGCCCGGCCGATTGCGCGTTTCCTGCCCCAATATGTTGGACAGGGCGTCCGTCACGCTGTCCAGCGCGGCGACATGCGGCAGGCCCAGCGCCCGGCAGCGCGTTTCCAGCCGCCGCCGCAACTGATGATTGGACAGGGTGAACAGCACCAGTCCCGGATTGGCCGCGATTTCCTCCATGATCCGGTCAAGATGGACATCGGACCGCACCATGGGCCAGAAATGGCGCACCGCCTCCACATTCTCGAAGGCGCCGATGGCCGCCTTTGCGACATTTTCCAGTGTCTCTCCGGTGGAGTCCGACAGCAGATGCAGATGGATACGCGACATGAGGCACATCTCTGTGAGGAGGCTGTGGATAAAGCAAGGGATAGGTTGCGGGCAAAACTACCCCTTCTGGATAGCTCCCATTAGCCGGAATCTTATCCACACACCCCCAACAGGCGGCCATTTTCATCCACAGCCTGTGGATAGCGTGGATAGAGCGACTGACTCGGATCGGAATCGATGGGCCTGGAGAGTCAAGCTGTTGGCAAATCGGGGCACAGCGCATAAACCCCGCTGCCAAGCGCCCTACTATCTCCATCATCCTTTTAAGAATCTAAATAAGAGAGTTTATGACGGGACCAGATGCCGGCCTTTCCACCGGGACTTCCAAGCCGCTGCTTTCCGTCCTGAAGGGTGAAAGCCTTGCCGTGCCGCCGATGTGGCTGATGCGCCAGGCTGGCCGTTATCTGCCTGAATATCGGGCGCTTCGGGCTGAGAAAGGCGGTTTCCTGGAACTGGTCTATGACAGTCCCGCAGCGGCTGAGGTCACGCTCCAGCCGCTCCGCCGTTTCGGCTTTGATGGCGCGATCCTCTTTTCCGACATTTTGATCGTCCCCTATGCGATGGGGCAGGATCTTTGGTTTGAAACGGGGGAGGGGCCTCGCTTGGCGCCGATCCTTAGCGAAACGGACCTGTCGGCGCTCAAACCCGATCTCAGCCGCTACGAGGCGGTCTATGAGACGGTGCGGCAGGTAAAGGTGGCACTGGACCCCGCTGTCACCTTCTTGGGCTTTGCGGGCAGTCCCTGGACCATCGCGACCTACATGGTGGCTGGGCAGGGCAGCAAGGACCAGGGCGCGGCCCGCCGCCTGGCTTATCAGGACCCCGAACGCTTTGGCGGGATCATCGACGCGATCATCGATTCCACCGTCCTTTATCTCTCCGGCCAGATTCAGGCGGGCGTCGAGGCGGTGCAGCTATTCGACAGCTGGGCAGGCAGCCTCGCACCGCTTCAGTTCGAACGCTGGGTGATCGAGCCCAACCGGCGGATCGTCGAGAAGTTGAAGGCGCTTCATCCCGGCGTTCCCGTCATCGGCTTCCCCAAGGGCGCAGGCGCGAAGCTTGCCGACTATGCCGCGGGCACCGGCGTCGATGCGATCGGCGTCGATGAAACCATCGATCCGCACTGGGCCAACCGCGTCCTCCCGCAGGGGCTGCCCGTCCAGGGCAATCTCGATCCGCTGGCGTTGATCGCCGGGGGCAGAGCGGTCGAGGAATCGGTCGATAATATCCGCGCCGCCTTCGCGGGCCGTCCGCATATCCTCAACCTTGGCCATGGCATCCTGCCCGACACGCCGATCGCGCATGTCGAGGCGCTGATCGCCTATGTGCGGCAAGGAAAGAAGAGCTGATGCCCTATCTTGGCGCCGCCTATCTGTGGGTGAAGGCCGCCCATCTGATCTTCGTCATCTTCCTGATGGCGGGCCTGTTCATGATGCCGCGCTTCTTCGTTTATCACCACCAATGCCCGGTGGGATCGGACGAGGACCGCAAATGGATCGACCGGGAAGGGCGGCTGCTCAAGATCATCCTCAATCCGTCGCTCGTTCTGGTCTGGGTCTTCGGCCTGATGCTGATGGTGGAAATTGGCGCCTGGAATTTCGGCTGGTTCCACCTAAAGCTGCTCTTCGTCCTTGGCCTCTCCGCCTATCATGGCTGGATCGCCGGCTATGCGAAGAAGCTCGCAAAGGGCCATCGCCCCATGAGCGAGAAGAAGCTGCGTCTGGTCAACGAAATCCCCGGAATCGCGGCGGCGGTTATCGTCGTGGCGGTTATCGTAAAGCCATTCTGACTCTGACTCTCGTCATCCCAGCGGAAGCTGGGATTTCGCGTCCCGACGCTGAACGTCAAAGATTCCAGCTTCCGCTGGAATAACGAACGTCAGGTAACCGGCTCAACCGCAATATTGTCAATCAACCGCGTCCGGCCCAGCTTCGCCGCGCCCAGCAGCCTTGCCGGGCGGTCCAGCACATTCATCGGCTCCAGCGTCACTGCATCGCACAGCGTCACATAGTCGATCGGATCAAATCCATGCGCCGCGAGCATCGCGATCGCCTTGGCGAGAGCGGCCTCCACGGCCACGCCCTTCTCCATCTGCCGCGCCGCTTCGCCCAAGGCGCGGGGCAGGGCCAGCGCGTCCTTGCGCTCTTCCTCGGTCAGATAGGCATTGCGCGATGACAGGGCGAGCCCATCTTCCGCCCGCTCCGTGGGCACGCCGATGATCTCGACTGGCATGTCCAGATCCCGCACCATCTGCCGGATCATCGCCAGCTGCTGATAATCCTTCTCCCCGAACAGCGCGACGTCGGCCTGCACCTGGTTGAAAAGCTTGGACACCACCGTCGCCACGCCATCGAAATGTCCCGGCCGCGCCGCGCCATCCAGTCCCTCCGTCACGCCCGAAACCGAGATATTGGTGGCATAGCCCGCCGGATACATGACCTCGGCTGTCGGCGCCCAAAGTATGTCCACGCCTGCCGTCTGCAGCATCTGCGCGTCCTTGGCTTCCCGGCGCGGATAGCTGTCCAGATCCTCATTCGCGCCAAACTGCCTGGGATTGACGAAGATCGACACCACCACATGCCCCGCATGCCGCCGCGCTTCTTCGACCAGCGCCATATGCCCTTCATGCAGCGCGCCCATGGTTGGCACCAGCGCGACGCGCCGTCCGTCGCTTTTCAACGTTTCGATGGCGGTTCGCAGGGCAGGAAGATCACGCAGCGTTTGCACGGGACGAGGGGCTCCGATATGGCAGCAGGGGACGGGGAATATCCTGCTAAGGCACGACCCGACAATAGGGTCAAGAATCGTTGCGGCAATAAACGGGGTTATCAATGGGTACGAACACCCAAACGCACCATATCGTCTTCGCCAATGAAAAGGGCGGGACCGGCAAATCGACCACGGCCGTCCATACCGCCATTGCGCTCACCGCGCTTGGCCACAGAGTGGGCATGATCGACCTCGATCCGCGCCAGCGCACCGTCACGCGCTACATGGAAAACCGCGCCGAAACCGCTCGCCGCCGCGGTATCGACCTGCCCGCGCCCGACTTCGCCGTGTTCAAGGGCGACACGGTCGAGGCGTTGGAGGAAGAGGCCGCCGCCGTGGCCGAGGGCAAGGATTTCCTGGTCGTCGATACGCCCGGCCGCGACGATGTCTTCGCCCGTCACATGGCCGCTCGCGCCCACACGCTGGTGACGCCGATGAACGACAGTTTCGTTGATTTCGACCTTATCGGCCAGGTGGACGCCGAAACCTTCAAGGTCCGCCGCCTGTCCTTCTATTCCGAACTCATCTTCGAAGCGCGCAAGACCCGCGCCAAGGCCGATGGCGTCTCCATCGACTGGGTCGTGCTGCGCAACCGCGTCCAGCATCATGACGCGCGTAACAAGAAACGCGTGGGCGATGCTCTGATGGAACTGTCGCGCCGCGTCGGCTTCCGCGTCATTCCGGGCCTTTCGGAACGCGTGATTTTCCGCGAACTCTTCCCCTCGGGCCTTACCCTGCTCGACAAGGGGCATCTCGGCGATCTGGGCGTCAGCCATATCGCCGCCCGCCAGGAACTGCGCGAGATGGTCTCGGGCCTCGCGCTTCCCGCTCGCGCCGAAACCGCACCGCTGGATCTGCTCGGCGCGGCCTGATGGGTCTCTTCGCCCTGCTGCTTATCGGCCTTGCGGGCTGGCTCATCTGGACGGGACGGTTGCAACGTATGAGCGCAAAGGATGGCATGGCGCTGGGCGCGGCGCTGGTCGGCGCCGTCATGACCGCCAAGGGCAAGCCGCTCGTCGGCGCGCCGCTGCTCATTGGCGCGACTCTCTTCTTCTTCGCGCAGGGGCAGAAGGCAAAGCCAGCCACGCCGAAGGCGCGGCCCACCCCGCTGTCCGACGATATCGTCAAAGCGCGCGCGCTGCTTGGGGTCGGAGCCGACGCCGACGCGGGGGAGATTCGCGCCGCCCATCGCCGCCTGATCGCCTCGGTTCATCCCGACCGCGGCGGGACGGAGGCGCTCGCCGCCCAGATCAACGCCGCGCGCGACCTCCTTCTGGCGCAGCAGGCGGAAAGCGGGCAATCGCCCGGCCGCTAAGGCCCGGGTAAGGAGAAGCCGCGTCATGGCGCATCATTTCCACCCTTCGCTCATGCGCGAATATGACATGCGCGGCGTCTTCGGCCGGACGCTCCGGGAGGAGGATGGCTATGCCGTGGGCCGCAGCTTCGGCACGATCGTCAGGCGCAAGGGCGGATCAAGGGTCGCGGTCGGCTATGACGGCCGGCTGAGCTCCCCGCCGCTCGAATCTGCGCTGGTTCGCGGCCTTATTGATAGCGGGGTGGATGCCGTGCGCATCGGCTTGGGGCCGACGCCCATGCTCTATCATGCCGAAACGGTGCTGGATGTGGATGGCGGCATCCAGATAACCGGCAGCCATAATCCCCGCGATCATAATGGCTTCAAGCTGGTGCTTGCGCATGAGCCCTTTTTTGGGTCGGACATTCTGCGCATGGGCGCGCTGGCGGCCGCTGGCGACTGGACGGAGGGCGCTGGCAGAATCGAAAATGCCGCCGTGCTCGACCATTATGTCGCCCGCTTGGTCGAGGGCTTCGACGGCGGAGCTTGGCGCATCGGCTGGGACGCGGGCAATGGAGCCGCCGGAACGGTCGTTGAAAAGCTCGTCAAGCTGCTTCCTGGAGAGCATCACACGCTCTTCACCCAGATAGACGGCAATTTTCCCAACCATCATCCCGATCCCACCGTTGAGCGAAATCTGCAGGATTTGCGCGCGCTTGTCCTTTCAAAAAAGCTCGATTTCGGCGTGGCTTTCGACGGCGACGCCGACCGGATCGGCGTGATCGATGGCAAGGGCCGGGTCATCTGGGGGGACCAACTGATCGCTCTTTTTGCCGAAGTGGTGCTCAAAAACAGTCCCGGCGCGACGATCGTGGCGGATGTGAAGGCTAGCCAAACGCTGTTCGACCGCATCGCTGCGCTCGGCGGTCGGCCGCTCATGTGGAAAACCGGCCACAGCCTGATCAAGTCCAAAATGAAGCAGGTCGGTAGCCCGCTGGGTGGCGAGATGACCGGCCACATCATGTTCGCTGACGATTATCCGGGCTATGACGATGGCCTCTATGCCGCCGTGCGCCTGATCAGAGCAGCGACCAGCCTGGGCCGCAGCATCACCGCCCTGCGCAACGCCATGCCCGATCTGCCCGCCACTCCCGAACTGCGATTCCCGGTTCCGGAGACCCGCAAATTCGCTTTGGTGGACGAGATTGCCAAGCGCCTCCGCGCCGTTGGAGCCCGCATCGACGAGACCGACGGCGCCCGGGTCACGACCGATGACGGCTGGTGGCTGCTGCGCGCTTCCAACACGCAGGCCGAACTGGTCGGCCGGGCGGAGGCGCGTGATCGTGCAGGGCTCGATCGCCTGCTGGACGCGCTATATTCGCAGTTGCGAGAATCAGGCGTGACGGACGCTTGATCCGCCATCAACCAGCGGCTCGAAACTCGCCGGTCCTATTTTCTCGCGCAAGTAACGGGTTCAATTCCCTTACGTAAAGCTGCGCATATCCTGACGATTGCGTCAAACGCAATCAACGGCGCTTCTTTCGCATTTGCAACAGATGCGAGTCAGCCGCAAAAGGGACGGGCCTTTCAGGCATCCTCTCCTAAAAACTTTCATAGCCGTCCTTCGGGACGGCTTTTTTTTTGTTCTCGATCGGCCACTTTCCCGAACAAGAAATTAACCATGTCGCTGCTAACCGCCATCCTCAGTATAGAAGTTTCGCGGCTTGGGGGCCGCCACGACCAGTTTGAGGGGGGATGTAAATGCCTGTTAACCGCCATGCCGCCGCTTTTCTTGTGTCTGCAGCGGTGCTTTCAGCGGTCCCTTTGCCGGCTCTTGCTGGGGGGTTCTATCTGCAGGAACAATCGCCAAAGGAAACCGGCAGGGCGCTTTCGGGCGGGGCTGCGGCTGCCGACGATCCTTCCACCGTTTATTTCAATCCCGCGGCCATGACGCAGCTGCCGGGTATCCAGACTTCGTCTGGTGGCGTCCTGCTGTTCGCATCGGCCCGCCAGCAGGATCGCGGAACCACGCGCACGGTGCCTGGCCTTCCCGGATCGGTGCCGGTTGGCGGCACCTCAGGCGGCAATCCCTTCGACAGCCTTATTCCCGTGCCCAGCTTCTATGCGACCGGCCAGCTGTCCGACCGGCTGTGGCTTGGTCTCGGGGTGACGGCGCCCTTCGGGCTCAAGCTCGACTATGCCAATGATTTTTCCGGCCGCTATGACTCGCTGCATACCGAACTCAAAACCTATAATGTCCAGCCGTCGGCCGCCTATAAGCTGATGGACAACCTGTCGATCGGCGGCGGCGTCGATGTCCAATATGCAAAGGCAAAGCTGACCAATGCGCTGCCCAATCTGTCGCCGCTCGCGGCCGATGGTCATTTTCAGGTAAAGGGCGACGATCTGTCCTTCGGCTGGAATGCCGGTTTTTTCTACACCAGCGGCAGGACCAATTGGGGCATCCACTATCGTTCGGCCATCAAACACCGGATCGAAGGCAGCGCAACCTTGTCGGGCCTGTTAGGTCCGCTGGCGGTCGTCAACGGGACCAGCGATGCCAGCACCCCGCTCAACCTGCCCGATATCGTCACCGCCAGCATGATGCACCGCTTGAGTGCGCACGCTCGCGCGATGCTGACGGCCCGCTGGTATAATTGGTCGGTCTTCCGCGACATTGCCATCACCTCCGGCGCCGGCACATCGGTCAAGGAACTTCATTATCGCGATAGCTACAGCGTCAGCGCAGGCGGCGAATATGATGTCAGTCCTGCGCTCACGCTCCGCGGCGGAGCTATGTTCGACCGCACGCCGACCAATCCGCAATTTCTGACGACGCGCGTCCCCGATGGCGACCGCGCCTGGCTGTCGGGCGGCGCGACCTGGAACATGTCACCGGCGCTGGCGCTCAATCTCAGCTACGCCCATAATTTCATCAAGCGGGTGACGATCCTGCGCGCCGACCATTATTATTCCGATCCGGCCGCCGTCACCGTAACGACGCGCTCACGGACCAGCGGCAATGTCGATCAGATCGCTGCATCGGTGACGGCGCGGTTTTAACTTCGCTGATGAATCACTATAGGGGCTCCATCAGCACGGAGCCCCTTTTTCATGTCCGACCATAATCCCGGCCTGCGTCCCTGGCGCGATATCGCCCGGCGGCAATCCCGTCAGATCATGGTCGGCAATGTGCCTGTAGGCGGCGGCGCGCCGGTCACGGTCCAAACCATGACCAATACGCCGACCTTCGACGTCAAGGCGACGATCGACCAGATTCGCCGCTGCGAGGAAGTGGGCGTGGATATCATCCGCGTCTCCTGCCCGGACGAGGAATCGACCGCGGCGCTCAAGCAGATCGTTCGCGCCGCCCGCGTGCCGATCGTCGCCGACATTCATTTCCACTATAAGCGCGCGCTGGAGGCGGCGGATGCGGGCGCGGCCTGCCTGCGCATCAACCCCGGCAATATCGGCAGCGAGGGGCGGGTGAAGGAAGTGGTCGATGCCGCCAAGGCCAATGGCTGTGCGATCCGCATCGGCGTCAATGCGGGTAGCCTCGAAAAGGACCTGCTCGAAAAATATGGCGAGCCTTGCCCCGAGGCGCTGGTCGAAAGCGCGCTCGACCATATCAAGCTGCTGCAGGACCAGGATTTCCACGAATATAAGGTGGCGGTGAAAGCAAGCGACGTCTTCCTCGCCGTCGCGGCCTATATGCAGCTTGCCGAAGCGGTTGATTGTCCGCTCCACCTCGGCATCACGGAGGCGGGCGGCCTGATCGGCGGCACGGTGAAAAGCGCGATCGGCATCGGCAACCTGCTCTGGGCCGGGGTCGGCGATACGATCCGCGTCTCCCTTTCCGCCGAACCGGAAGAGGAAGTGCGCGTCGGCTATGAGATCCTCAAATCGCTCGGCATCCGCACGCGCGGAGTCAAGGTCATCTCCTGCCCCAGCTGCGCGCGGCAGGGCTTCGACGTCATCCGCACCGTGCAGGCGCTCGAGGAACGGCTCCAGCATATCCACACGCCGCTCTCCCTTTCCGTGCTGGGCTGTGTCGTCAATGGTCCGGGCGAAGCGCGCGAAACCGATATCGGCCTGACCGGCGGCGGCGCGGGCAAGCACATGGTCTATCTCTCCGGCCTCACCGACCACACGATCCAGGACGAAGGCATGATCGACCATATCGTCAGCCTGGTCGAAGCCAAGGCGGCAGAGATCGAGGCCGCCAAGCTGGAGGCCGAGACGACTGACGCTGGGAATGCCGAGGCGGCTGAGTAGAGCAGGGGCCTTGCCCATTCGATGAGAGCGGGATCATCCATTCCCGTTCGGGTTGAGCGTGTTGAAGCCGATGCCCCGCCCTCCGTTCGCTTCGAACGAAGTCGAGAAGCCTTTGCGCATGCCTATCTCGACTTCGCTCGATATCAACGGCTGTTGACCTGAATCCGGATGCGGCCAACCGGCGGCACCCCTCCTTCCTTCGCCCTGAGCTTGCCTAACCGAAGGTCGCCTAAGCCAACGGCCTTTCTTCCCCTTCACGGTTCGATGCTTTAGCTGAAGATGATGGCGCACTCCCGAAGTCTGGCGATCCCCTTCTCCGTCTGCTGCGCGGCCGTCGCGCTCTTTGCCATTATGGACGCGACGATGAAGGGCCTCAGCCTCTCCATCGGCCTGTTCAACGCCCTTTTCTGGCGCGCGCTGACGGGCAGTCTGCTGGGGATCGCGCTCATGCTGCTCACGCGGCAGCGCTGGCCTGCGCCAGCCGTGCTGCGCCTCCATTTCCTGCGTGGCGCCGTCGTTTCGCTGATGGCCAGCCTCTTCTTCTGGGCGCTCATGCGGCTGCCCCTTGCCGAAGCCATCGCCCTTTCTTTCATCGCGCCGCTGATCGCGCTCTATCTTGCCGCCCTGCTGCTGGGGGAGCGGATCGAGCGCACGGCCATTGTGGCATCGCTGCTGGGTCTGTTGGGCGTCGCCGTCATCCTCTCCGGCCGGATGCAGGGCGGCTATGATTGGGACGCGCTGCTCGGTGCGGCGGCGGTGCTGCTGTCCGCTGTCCTTTTCGCCTGGAACCTCATCCTTCAGCGGCAGCAGGCACAGCTCGCTTCCCCGGTGGAGGTCGCCTTCTTCCAGCATATCGTCATGTTCGCGCTGTTCGGACTCTGCGCCATGACCGCGGGCCTGGTGCCGGGACTGGCGGCTTTGCGCCTCGATATGCCCACCTTTCATTCCTGGCTGCTGATCGCCATGGCGGCGGCGCTGGCCTTCACATCGCTGGCGTCATTCGCCTGGGCCTATGCGCGGGCGGAAGCGCAATATCTGATCCCGGTCGAATATACCGCCTTCATTTGGGCCGCGATCATCGGCTGGCTGGCCTTTGGCGAGCGGCTGACGCTCTCAACTTTGGCCGGGGCGGGGTTGATCGTCGCCGGTTGCCTCATCGCCGCGCGCACCAGGCGGCCGATCGAAATGCATGAAGGAATCGCATAGCTCGCCTACTGTCGCCTTCTCAAAATCCGCTCCAATTCGCTATTTCCTTCACTGTTTCGACAAGACGAGCCGAAAAGCCGGACTCTTGACGGCGACTCCTCCCTCGGCGCATTGTGCCGGAACGGAACATTTGGGGGACATTCGAGACCATGGCTGTCAGCCGCGGAGCCAAGCGCACGCCGGAATGGCGCGAAATGCTGAAACGCAGCCTGATCCGCAGCGGCGCGCTGATCAGCGCGATCGCGCTGATGCTGGCGACCCTGTTTCTCGCTCTCGCTCTCCTGAGCTTCCGCTTGAGCGACCCATCGATGATGACGGTCGCCGACGATCAGGTTCAAAACATCATGGGCTGGCCCGGCGCCTGGATCTCCGCCTTCCTCTTCACCCTGCTGGGCGTTCCTGTCGCGCTGATCCTTCCCCTTCTGGCGATCACCGCCCGCCGTCTTTGGGGCGACCAGGACATGACCGGGTGGAAATCCCAGTTCGGCAAATGCCTCGGCGGAATTGCCCTTGTCGGCATCGCGCTCGCCATGTTCCAGCCAGACTCCCTGATCGATCTACCCTCGGGCTGGGGCGGTCTGGTCGGTCTTGCGACGGCCAATGGCGTGCGCAGCCTCACGGCCCAAGCGGGCGCTGCGCAGGGCTGGATCACCGGAGGTCTCGTCGTCCTGGCGCTGATCGGCGGGCTCGCCCTCTGGTATCGTAGCCTCGCCTTGGAAAAGCCGATCCTTGCTCTCCGCCGCCCGTCCATGCCCAAGCTCGCCCTGCCACGGCCGAGTTTCGCACTGGCAGGCGCCGGCGCCTCGACCGATCTGGATGATGAGGAAGAGGTGGAGGACCGTGTCGTCAGCCCGCGGCGGACCGTGAGCAACGAACCCAAGCCGCCGATCACCATCCAGACGCCGAAGCCTGCTCCAGCCCAGCGGCAGATGGCACCGGTGTCGCAGGACGATCTGTTCGGTAACAGTTCCCTGCCATCGCCCGACCTGCTCAATCCGATCCCGGCGAGCCAGAGCCAGAAGATCGATAAGGCTGCGCTGGAACGCAACGCCCGCCTGCTCGAAAGCGTGCTCGACGATTTCCACGTCAAAGGCAATATCGTCGAAGTCCGCCCCGGCCCGGTTGTCACCATGTACGAGCTGGAGCCCGCGCCCGGCATCAAGGCAAGCCGCGTCATCGCGCTGGCCGATGATATTGCCCGCAACATGTCGGCGCTGTCAGCCCGCGTCGCGACCATTCCAGGCCGCACTGTCATCGGCATCGAACTGCCCAATGCCAACCGCGAAGGCGTTTCCTTCCGCGAACTGATCACCTCCGAACAGTTCGCGCAGGAAGCGACGCTGCCGATCATCCTGGGCAAAAATATCTCGGGCGAGCCGATCATCGCCGATCTCGCGCCCATGCCCCACCTGTTGATTGCGGGCACCACCGGATCGGGCAAGTCGGTGGGCCTCAACGCCATGATCCTGTCGCTGCTATACCGGATGACGCCGGACCAGCTGCGCCTGATCATGATCGACCCCAAGATGCTGGAACTATCGACCTACGACGATATCCCGCATCTCCTCTCGCCGGTCGTGACCGAGCCGAGCAAGGCGATCCGTGCGCTCAAATGGGCGGTCGAGCAGATGGAGGACCGCTATCGCATGATGGCGTCGATCTCCGTCCGCAACCTTGCCAACTATAATGAGAAGGTCCGCGCCGCGAAGGCTAAGGGCAAGCCCTTGGGCCGCCGCGTCCAGACCGGCTATGATCCCGAGACCGGAAAGCCGATTTACGAGGAAGAGCAGCTCGATTTCCAGCCCCTGCCGCAGATCGTGGTGGTGGTGGACGAGCTGGCGGACCTCATGATGACGGCGGGCAAGGAAGTCGAATTCCTGATCCAGCGCCTCGCCCAAAAGGCCCGCGCAGCCGGTATCCACCTGATCCTGGCGACGCAGCGCCCGTCCGTCGATGTCATCACCGGCGTCATCAAGGCGAACCTGCCGACCCGTATCAGCTTCTTCGTAACGTCGAAGATCGATAGCCGCACCATATTGGGCGAGCAGGGCGCAGAACAGCTGCTCGGCAAGGGCGACATGCTCTATATGCACGGTGGCAAGGGCCTGATGCGCGTTCACGGTCCCTTCGTGTCGGATGACGAAGTCCGCGTAGTCGCCGATCACTGGCGCGCTCAGGGTCAGCCCGACTATATCTCCGCTGTGACCGAGGAACCGGAAGAGGGCAGCTTCGCCCTTGACGGTGTGGACCTTGGCGACGACAGCCCCGACGCCCAGCTATTCCGCAAAGCATGCCAACTGGTCTTTGAAAATCAGAAGGCGTCCACCAGTTGGCTGCAGCGCCAGCTCCGCGTCGGCTACAACAGCGCTGCACGCCTGATCGAACGAATGGAAGAGGAAGGGCTGGTCGGACCGCCCAATCATGTGGGCCGCCGCGAGGTGCTGCGTGATGAGAATGGCAATCCGCTTTGATCACGATTGCGTCAAATGCAATCACTTGCCCGCTCTATGCATTTGTCAAAAGGACCGGCACCGTTCAATGAGGGCGTGCCTTTCAGGCATCCTCTCCTAAAAACTTTTCAGGCTGGTCTTCGGACCGGCCTTTTTTTTGTTCTTGCCAGCCCTTACACCCCGGACGCGCGCTTTAGCCGCTGCTGAGCGTCTGCGTGTTCAGGAACGCATTCAGTTCACTATGGGTTCAATGGGTCATCCCTATTCCTGACCCTCAACAAAAAGCGGAGAAGAATGCATGAAGCGCTCGGTTGCGCCCCTCCTCCTGGCCCTCGCTGCCGCGCCACTGGCGAATCTTGCTGCCCCTGTCCAAGCGCAGCAGACACAGGCCGGTCTGGAGCAGGTGAACGCCTATATCCGTGGGGTCACGACCATGACCGCCGACTTTACTCAGACTGACCGGAACGGCCAGACACTGACCGGCAAGCTCATCATCAAGCAGCCGGGTAAGGTCCGCTTCCAATATCAGAAGGGCGTACCGCTGCTCATCGTCGGCGACGGGAAGGCGCTGACGATGATCGACTATGAAGTCCGCCAAGTGCAGCGCTGGCCGATAGGCAGTTCGCCCCTCGGCGCTCTGCTCGATCCTAAAAAGGACCTGTCGCGTTTCGGCAAGCTGATCCAGACCGGCGACCCCAAGGTGCTGAGCGTCCAGGCGCGCGATCCGAAACGCCCTGAATTCGGCACCATCACCATGATCTTCCAGCGCGATGCGTCTGGTCCGGCAGGCCTGCAGCTTTACGGATGGGTCGCACTGGATTCGCAAAATAACCGCACCACCGTCCGCCTTTCCAACCAGCGGTACGGCGTCGCGGTGGCAGATTCGGCCTTCCGCTGGAACGACCCGCGGCCCAAGGGGCGCGCTGCTGGGGGGTGAAACGGGTTTGGCATGAGATGGACGGATTCGTCATTAATCCTGTTCATCTTGGGCTCATATCCGAAGCCCTAAAAAGAACTCCACGGCGCGAGACGAAGACCGGGATTTCCCCCCTGTTACCCGGAACCCCGCTCTCGCCGCAAAGCGCTTAAAGGGCGCGATCGAGACCCCCGTTCCATGCCCCCGGAGCGGGGGTCTTTCTTTGTGGTCACGCGAAATCGATCATCCCGGCTAACATGGTCGGGCGCTCCAATGCCCGCCAATCACCGATCTTGGGTGGGACTGGGCGTCATCTCGACTGGGCACGGCTCGCTCCTTTCATCTACTGCCCTTGCACGCCCCGCCGCACGGTCTTAGGGGATCAGCATGCCGCAGACACTCAGTATCGCCTCCTGGAACATCAACAGCGTCCGTGCCCGGATAGACATTGTAGAGCGGTTCCTGACCGAAGAAGCGCCTGACATTTTATGCCTGCAGGAAACAAAGGTGGTGAATGAGACATTCCCCACCGACATGTTCCGCCGGATGGGCTACGTGCATCAGGTGTTGAACGGCCAGCGCATGCACCACGGCGTGGCCATTATGAGCAAGGTGCCGATCCATGAAGACGACCGGTTCGACTGGCAGGCCAATGGCGAAGCGCGTCATGTCGGCATCCGGCTCGACAATGGGGTGCGGATCGAGAATGTCTATGTCCCTGCGGGCGGGGATGTGCCCGACCGCGCGATCAATCCCAAGTTCGGGCAGAAGCTCGACTTTCTCGAGCGCATGATCCAATGGTCCTCGGAACTGGAGGACAAGCCGACGATCCTGACCGGCGATTTCAACATCGCGCCCATGGAATGCGATGTCTGGAGCCACAAGCAGTTATTGAACGTCGTCAGCCATACCGCAATCGAATGCGAACTGCTGGGACGCTTGCAGGACTCCAATAATTGGGTGGATATTGGCCGCAAATTCTTTCCGGCGCCGCAGCGGCTCTACACTTGGTGGAGCTACCGCGCGCGGGATTGGGCGGAATCGGATCGTGGCCGGCGGCTGGACCATATGTGGATGACGCAGGATGTAGCGGATAAGGCGATCGGCCATCGCGTCGTCGAACCCGCGCGCAGTTGGACCAAGCCGTCGGATCACATCCCCATCGTCACGGAGTTCGCCTTCTGATGGGCCTCAGGTCATGAAAGGGCGCGCCGCCGCCCGCGCCATCGATGCGCTGCGCCGGGGCTGGGCGGTGACCGTTCATGCCCCTGACGGCGCGCTGCGCATCATGGCTGTCGAAGGGGCCGACGCGGTGACGCTGGCCGACTTCGATCCACTGGGCAAAGCCGACATATTGGTGGCGGCCGCACGTGGCGAAACGCTGAAGCTTGCCAACCAGCTTGCGGCGGCCGATCCGGACATGCCGGTGTTGATTGCCCGTGCGCCGTGGATCGACGGCGATGTCGCCATGGCCATCGCCGATCCGGTACTCGATCTGGCCTCGCCCCTGAAAGGGCCGTTCGCCGCTAAGCCTGTAACAGCCCCGCAAGCCGCCAAGACTGCGTTGAAGCTCGCCCGGCTCGCTGGCATCTTGCCGGCCTTCTTCGTGACGATAGATGGCGACAGCGAAGCAAGGGTCAGCGCGGATGAGGTGGAGGCTTATGATGACGCCGCCCATCTGGCCATCGCGACGCGGGCGCGGTTGCCCGTCTCCGCCAGCGAAACCGCCGAGATCGTGGCTTTCCGCAGCCCAGACGAGCCGCGCGAACATGTCGCGCTGATCATTGGCAAGCGCGATTCTTCGCCGCCCGTCGTCAGGCTGCATAGCGAGTGCTTAACCGGCGATGTGCTGGGCAGTCTCAAATGCGATTGCGGGCCGCAACTGCACGAGGCTTTGCATCAGATCGCAGGTTCGGCCTGGGGCGTACTCCTTTATTTGCGGCAGGAAGGGCGAGGCATCGGCCTCATCAACAAGCTGCGCGCCTATGCCCTGCAGGATCAAGGGTTCGACACGGTCGATGCCAATGTCCGGCTCGGCTTCGCCATCGATGCGCGGGATTTCTCGGTAGCGGCTCGCATGCTGGACCTGCTCGGGATCGGCGGCGTGCGTCTGCTCACGAACAATCCTAAAAAGGTGGAGGGGCTAGAGAAGGCAGGCATCAAGGTGGCGGAGCGGCTGCCGATCATCCTGCCCGCCAATCCGCATAATGAACAATATCTGGCGACTAAGCGCGACCGCACGGGTCATCAGCTATGACGGTCATCCGTGTCGATAGCGCCGCCGGGCGGCTGCGCTTCGGCGGGATCAACATGGCCTGCACGCTGGGCCGAGGCGGGCCTTGCGCAGCGGATGGCAAGCGGGAGGGCGATGGCTGCACGCCGCTGGGTACATGGCCCTTGCGTGGCGTTTTGCTGCGGCCCGGCCGGATAGAAGCAAAAGGCATACGTCTGCCCTGGCGTTGGGTGAGGGAAGGCGACGGCTGGTCGGACGACCCCGCCGATCCATCCTACAATCGCCCGGTGCATTTGCCGCGGCCCTTCTCTGCCGAAGCGCTGCTGCGCGACGATGATGCCTATGACGTTATCGTCGTCCTGGGGCATAATGATGCGCCGCCGGTGCCGGGACGGGGAAGCGCTATCTTCCTTCACCTGTCCGAAGGCCGCCCGACCGCAGGTTGCGTCGCGGTTGATCGCCAGGACATGCTGAAGCTGCTGCCGCTGCTGTCGCCCGGCGATGTCATGGAAATCGCGTAGGAGCCGGCCCTTACGCCTGCTCCAGCGCATCCCCCACTTCGCCGCCTGCTGCCTCGCGCAGCCGCCTTTCCAGCGTCTGGATCCGCGCCTTGCTTTCGATCTTCCCGCCCAGCAGGTCCGTCACATAAAAGGTATCGACTGCCCGCTCGCCATAAGTGGCGACATGAGCGCTGTGCACCGTGACCTTGGACTGGAACAGCGCGTTGGCCAGGCTGAACAGCAGGGCAGGGCGGTCCCGGGCGTTGACCTCGATCACCGTGAAGCGGTTGGACGCCTTGTTGTCGATCAGAACATTGGGCTCGATCCGGAATGCCTCGGCGCGGGTGCGGGGCAGCGGCCGTGCCTCCAGCTTGGTGATCATGCGGTGCCGATTGGCGAGTGAATCCTCGATCGCGTTGCGAATGCGGGTCAGCTGCTCCGGGCTGTGGAATGCGCCGCCCAATGGATCCTGCACGAGGAAATTGTCGATCGCCACGCCGTCACGCGTCGTATGGATGCGGGCGTCGATAATGTTGCCGCCCGCCAAGTGGATGGCGCCGGCGATGCGATAGAAGAGACCCGGATGGTCCGCCGCATAGACGGTTACGAGCGTCGCCCCGCGCTGAGGATAATATTGCGCCGCGATCGACAGCGGGGAATCGCCGGACTCCAGAATATGCTGGGCATTGTGGATCAAGATATCCTCCGGCTCCGCAATCCAGTAGGATTCCGGCAAGCGCTTGCTCAGCTTCTGGAAATCGGCAGCGGACACGCCCAGCGCCTGGCGCAGCGTCTCCTGCTTGGCGGTGACCCGCTCGCTTCTGCCCTTCTGCTTGTGGCCAAGCCTAAGCACCTCCTCGGCCGCCTCATAGAGGTCGCCCAGCAATTGGCGTTTCCAGCTGTTCCAGACCCCCGGGCCGACCGCACGGATATCGACCACTGTAAGGCAGAGAAGCAGCCGCAGCCGTTCGGGGCTTTGCACCACTTCGACAAAGTCCAGGATCGTTTTGTAATCGGCCAAGTCGCGCTTGAATGCGGTCGCCGACATTAGCAGATGGTGCCGCACCAGCCAGGCCACAGTCTCGGTTTCAGCCGCACTGAGGCCGAGCCGGGGACAGAGATGCTCCGCTACCTCCGCGCCGAGCAGGCTATGATCGCCGCCCCGCCCCTTGGCGATGTCATGCAGCAGAACGGCGATGTAGAGTACGCGGCGGGACAGCAGCCTTCCCATGATCTCGGTCGAAAGCGGATGATCCTCCTTCAATTCTCCCTTTTCGATCCGCGCCAACAGGCCGACGGCGCGAATGGTATGCTCGTCCACCGTATAATGATGGTACATGTCGAACTGCATCTGGGCGACGACGCGGCGGAAATCGGGGATGAAGCGGCCGAACACCGACGATTCATTCATCCAGCGCAGCACCGTCTCCGGATCGCGCTGCGATGTGAGGACATCCAGAAAGGCTGTGTTGGCACGCGGATCACGGCGGATCTTCGCGGTGATGAGACCCGCGTCCCGGCTCGCCGTACGCATTGCGCTCGGATGAATGGCGAGCTCATGGCGATCGGCCACCGCGAAAATCTCCAGCAGCCGAACCGGGTCTTCCTGGAAAAAATCATCGCTCGGCAGCGCCAGGCGCCCGCGGTCCAGCACAAATCCGTCCAGCTTCTTAGGCCTGCGGAAGATGGACGGAATATAACGCCGCCCTTTGGGACCTAGCTGATCATCCAGATGCGCCAGGAAAACGGCGGTAAGATCGCCAACTGCCTTCGCGTTCAGGAAATAATAGCGCATAAAGCGCTCGACCCCCGACCGGCCCTGCCGTCCGGTAAAGTGCATCCGCGTGGCGGTTTCCAGCTGCAGGTCGAAGGTTAGGCGGTCCTCCGCCCGTCCTGTGATCATATGCAGGTGGCAGCGCACCGCCCACAGAAAATCCTCCGCCTTCTGGAATTGGCGCAGCTCCAGCTCAGTCAGCAGGCCGACATCGACCAGTTCGGCGACCGATCTTACCCGATTTACATATTTACCGATCCAGAAGAGCGTGTGGAGGTCGCGCAGCCCGCCCTTGCCTTCCTTCACATTGGGCTCGACGACATAGCGGCTGTCGCCCATCCGTTTGTGCCGCTCGTCGCGTTCCTCAAGCTTTTCAGTGACAAAGGCGCGCGCGGTGCCCTGCATCACTTCCGCGTCGAAGCGCTTGGCCGTGTCTTCGTAAAGAGCGCGATCGCCCCAGACATAGCGGGCCTCCAGCAGCGCGGTGCGCACCGTCAGGTCCGCCTTCGCCATGCGCATGGTCTCATCGACGGAACGGCTGGAATGGCCCACCTTCAGCCCCAAGTCCCAGAGCGAATAGAGCATCGATTCGATGACCTGTTCGGTCCAGCCTGTCGGCTTCCAGGGCGTGATGAAGGCAATGTCCACATCGCTATGTGGGGCCATTTCTCCTCGCCCATAGCCGCCCACCGCCATCAAGGTGATGCGCTCTCCCGTGCTGCGGTTGCTCGCGGGATACAGATGATGCGTCGTCGCGTCATAGAGTAGGCGCAATATCTGATCGATCAGGAAGGCGAAGGCGGTGACCGCCTCCCGGCCCCGTGTCGGCTTCGCATCCAGGCGACGAGCGACGTCAATGCGTCCAGCGTCCAGTGCAGCCTTCAACTCCTTCACGATCATTCCGCGCAGCTTGGCCGGATCGCTCCGATATTCCTGCGCCAAGGCATTGATGCTGTCGGAAATCGCGCGCCGATCAATGATCGAGCGGCGCGATCCCAGGGAGGGGAACTGCATGACCATGGGTTTAATCTAGTCTTCGCTACTGGCTGCGGCCAGTTGTTTCAGGTGATAAAGCTGCTCCAAAGCCTCGCGTGGCGACAGAGCGTCGGCATCGATCGCGTCGAGGGCTGCGCGCAAAGGATCGACTTTGTCCTCCTCATGCGCCGCTGCCGCCGCGAACAGCGGAAGGTCGTCTAGACCAGCGGCGATGCCCCCGGTCTTGGCCTTGCCCGCCTCCAGACGCGTCAGCACATCCTTGGCGCGTTTAAGCACCGCCGGCGGCAAACCCGCAAGCCGTGCAACGGCGAGGCCATAGCTGCGATCGGCGGGGCCCTGTGCCAGTTCGTGGAGCAGGACAAGGTCGCCCTTCCACTCGCGCGCCCGTACATGGTGGAGCGAGAGCGCCGAGAGCGTCTCCGCGAGCCGCGTCAGCTCATGATAGTGGGTCGCGAACAGGCAGCGGCAGCGATTGACCTCATGCACCGCTTCGACCACCGCCCATGCCAGCGCCAGCCCGTCATAGGTGGATGTGCCACGCCCGACTTCATCCAGGATGACGAAGCTGCGCTCCGTCGCTTGGGCAAGGATAGCCGCGGTCTCGACCATCTCGACCATGAAGGTCGAACGCCCGCGCGCCAGATTGTCCGACGCGCCGACGCGACTGAACAACCGATCGACCAGGGTGAGCGTTGCCGATTGCGCAGGCACATAGGCGCCAGCCTGGGCTAAGATGACGATCAAGGCGTTTTGCCGGAGGAAAGTCGATTTACCGCCCATATTGGGGCCGGTGACCAGCCAAAGCCGGTCGCTCGCCCCCAGGCGGCAATCATTGGCGACAAAGGGCTGGCCTTCCCGCCGCAGCGCATCCTCGACCACCGGATGGCGGCCGCCGATGATTTCAAGGCAGGGACCTTCGCCATCCTGCGGCAGGAAGTGCGGCCGCTGCCACCCGCCCTCGGCCGCTCTTTCGGCCAACGCGGCCGCCACGTCGAGCCTGGCGAGCGCGTCGGCGGCCAGCGCGATCTCGGACTTGCGGGTGAGGGCGGACTCGATCAAATCCTCCAGATGCGCCGCTTCCGCCGCCAGCGCATGAGCGCCTGCTTGGGCGACCCGGCCTGCCTGTTCATGCAGATCGACCGAATTGAAGCGCACCACCCCGGCCAGCGTCTGACGATGCGTGAAGCCGCTATCCGGCTGCATCAGCGGATCGGCTGCACGCGCTGGCACCTCTACATGATAGCCAAGCACGCCATTATGCCGGATCTTGAGCGAACCGATTCCGCTCTGCTCGCGATATTTCGCCTCCAGCGCTGCGATGGCGCGGCGCCCGTCGCCCGCCATGCGCCGCAGTTCGTCCAGCGCCGGGTCATAGCCATCGGCGATATAGCCGCCGTTTGCCGTTTCCGTAGGCGGGCTCGGCACCAGCGCCCGTGAAAGGCTATCCACCAGCGCGCCATGGCCATCCAGCGCCGGAAGCAGTTGCAGCAGCAGCGGCGGTTGGTCTGGCAGCCTCCCCAGCCTTTCGCGCAGCATTCGTGCTTCGTTCAGCCCGTCCCGCAACTGCCCCAGGTCGCGCGGACTGCCCCGGCCCACTGCAATACGACCCAACGCTCGGCCAATATCCGGGAGCGCCCGCAGCGCGGCGCGGAGCTGGTCGCGAAGCAGCGGGTCATCGTGGAAAAGTTGGACCAGGCCCAGCCGTGCCTCGATCAGTCCTTGATCCATCAGCGGCGCAGACAGGTCCTGAGCCAGCAGCCGTGCGCCTGCGCCCGTGACGGTGCGATCCACCGCTCCCAGCAGGCTGCCCGGCCGCGCGCCGTTCATCGTGGTGGTGATCTCCAAGCTTTCCCGTGTCGCTGCGTCGATGGCGACATGCGCACCGCTCGTCTTGCGCACCGGCGGAGCGAGAAAGGGCAGGGTGCCTTTGCCCGCATGGTCAAGATAGCCGATCAGCCCGCCCATCGCCGCCAGTTCAGCGCGTCCGAACTGGCCGAAGCCATCCAGTGTCGCAACTCCGAACAACCGCTTCAGCGCCGCCTCGGCCCTGTTGCTGGAAAAGGCTGCCCGATCGAAAGGGTGCGAGTCTGCCAGATCAAGCGCCAAGCCATCGGGCACCACGACCTCGCTCGGCCGCAGTCGCGCGAGTTCGGCGGGCAGATCGGCAGGGCGCAACGTCAATGTCTCGAACCGCCCTGTCGAAATATCGGCCGCCGCGATCCCGATTTCACCAGCGCCGTCGCCTCCTGTCTGCGCCAAGGCGACGAGCATGTTGTCGCGCCGGGAGTCGAGCAGCGTCTCCTCGGTCAGCGTGCCCGCCGTCACATAGCGGACGATCGCCCGGGCAACGAGCGCCTTGCTCCCCCGCGCCTTTGCCTCGGCCGGGGTTTCGGTCTGTTCGGCAATGGCGACACGGTGTCCCGCCTTGATCAGCCGGGCGAGATAGCTTTCTGCGCTGTGCACCGGCACGCCGCACATCGGGATCGGCGCGCCGCCATGTTCGCCCCGGCTGGTAAGCGCAATGTCCAGGGTGGCCGCCGCCGCCTTCGCATCGTCAAAGAACAACTCGAAGAAATCGCCCATGCGATAGAAGAGGAGGCAGTCCTGCGCCTCGGCCTTCAGCGCCAGATATTGCGCCATCATCGGCGTTGGTTGGTTTGCAGCAAGGTCCTTGGGGCTATGCATGGTCGTCAGGCGATAGCCGCAAGCGGCACATCAGGAAAGAGCGCGAAAAAACGTGTTTCTCGCGCTTGCCGACAGGTCACGCTTGCCGCTAGGGCCATTGTAGGAAAAAGTGGGGACGGATGTGTCATGGCCGATAAGTCGAATGTGGAATTTTCTGAGCGCGAGGCGCTGTTTTTCCATTCGACGGGTAGGCCCGGCAAGATCGAGATCATCGCGTCGAAGCCCATGGCCACGCAGCGTGATTTGTCGCTCGCTTACTCGCCCGGCGTCGCCGTTCCGGTGCGCGCCATCGCCGAAGATCCCGCAACCGCCTATGACTATACCGCCAAAGGCAATCTGGTCGCCGTCATCTCCAACGGCACGGCGATCCTGGGTCTCGGCAATCTCGGCGCGCTCGCGTCCAAGCCGGTGATGGAAGGCAAGGCGGTGCTGTTCAAGCGCTTCGCCGACGTCGATTCCATCGATATCGAACTTAAGACCGAGGATGTCGATAAATTCATCGACGCGGTCGAACTGATGGAGCCGACCTTCGGTGGCATCAATCTTGAAGATATCAAGGCACCCGAATGTTTCATCATCGAACAGACGCTGAAAGAGCGGATGAACATCCCGGTCTTCCATGATGACCAGCATGGCACCGCGATCATCGCGGCGGCGGGCGTCATCAATGCGGCGATGCTGACTGGCCGTGACCTCAAGGACATGAAGGTCGTCGTGAACGGCGCGGGCGCGGCGTCCATATCCTGCACGGAGCTGATCAAGGCGATCGGCGTGCAGAATGACAATGTCATCATGTGCGACTCCAAGGGCGTCATCTACCAGGGCCGCTCCGAGGGCATGAACCAGTGGAAGTCGGCGCATGCGGTGAAGACCGACGCACGCACGCTTGCCGAGGCGATCAAGGGTGCCGATGTGTTCCTTGGGCTGTCGGTCGCTGGCGCAGTGTCGCAGGACATGGTGAAGGAGATGGCTGGCAAGCCGATCATCTTTGCCATGGCCAATCCAGATCCCGAGATCACGCCCCCCGACGTGCTGGAGGTGCGCCCCGACGCCATCGTCGCGACCGGCCGTTCGGACTATCCCAACCAAGTCAACAATGTGCTTGGCTTCCCCTTCATTTTCCGTGGCGCGCTCGATGTGCGGGCCACCGGGATCAATGAGGCGATGAAGGTGGCGGCCGCGCAGGCGATTGCCGAACTGGCGCGCGAGCAAGTGCCCGAGGAAGTCGCGAAAGCCTATGGCCGCTCGCACAGCTTCGGCCCGGATTATATCATCCCCGCGCCTTTCGATCCGCGCCTGATGGAAGTCGTGCCCGCCGCCGTTGCGCAGGCTGCGATGGAAACCGGCGTCGCGCAGAAGCCGATCGCCGACATGGCGGCCTACCGCCAGTCGCTTAAAGGGCGGCTAAATCCCACGACTTCCGTGCTGACCACCGCCTATGAGGTGGCCAAGGCCAATCCTAAGCGCGTCGTTTTTGCCGAAGCGGAAGAGGAAGTGGTGCTGCGCGCTGCGATCCAGTTCCGTGACCTTGGCTATGGCATCCCTGTCCTGGTTGGCCGTCACGAGGTTTATGACAAGCTGCAGGCGCTCGGTGTCCGCGATCCGCAAAGCTTCGAACTGCACAACAGCGTCAATTCGCCGCTGGTGCCGGACATGGCCGATCGCCTTTATGAACGGCTGCAGCGGCGGGGCCATCTGCGCCGCGATTGTGAGCGCATGGTCAACCGGGATCGCAATATCTTCGGTGCGTTGCTCGTCAGCATGGGTCATGCCGACGCGATGATCACGGGCGTGACGCGCCCCTTCGCCCAGACGCTGCGCGAGGTGAAGCGCGTGATGGACCCGGCGGTCGATCGCACACCGTTCGGCATCCATATCATGGTATCGAAGGACAAGACGGTGTTCCTCGCAGATACGACCGTCAATGAACGGCCCTCCGCCCATGAACTGGCCGACATCGCCGAAGGCACTGTCGCGGTCGCGCGCCGCATGGGCCATGATCCGCGCGTCGCCTTCCTGTCCTATTCCAATTTCGGCAATCCGCCCGGCGGCCATCTGGAAAATGTTCGGGACGCCCTCAAGGTGCTCGACAGCCGGGATGTCGATTTCGAATATGAAGGCGAAATGACCGCCGACGCGGCGCTCAACCCAACGGTGATGAAGAATTATCCTTTCAGCCGCCTGTCCGGTCCCGCGAACGTGCTCGTCATGCCAGGACTCCAGTCCGCGAATATCTCGGCCAAGCTACTGCGCGAATTGGGCGGCACGACGATGATCGGGCCGATGCTGGTCGGAATGGAAAAATCGGTGCAGATCGCCACCATGGCCTCGAATGCGTCCGAGTTGCTGACGCTTGCGGTACTCGCTTCGGCAGGCGTCGCTATCTGATCCGGTCAGCGGGGCGTTCAGCCCTGCCGCCAGAGCGCCACTTCGTCGGGCCCGTCGATGTCCAGGCCCAGGCCGGGCCGGTCGATGGTCAGGAATGGAAGGCGAAGCCGCGCGGCCTCGGCCCGGTGCGCGGCAAAGCTCCCTTCGCCGTAACGGAAACGGAATTGCGATGCGGCGGGCAGGGGCAGGGACAATGCATTGGTGCCCTTCCCCGCGCGGTCAGGCCCGCCAGCAACAGCGTCCGCAGCTACATCAAGCAACGCCGCCACATCTTCGGGTTCGATCGTCGGCAGATCCGCAGATAGCAGGAGCAATCGTCCGATCCCCTCCCGGACGGCGGTGTCCCGCGCGCTTGTCACTGCTGCATTGAGGCCACGCCCCGGATCGGCAAGCAGGCTTATGTCCGCATCCAGCCCATGACGCGAAGGCCCAAGCAGTAGCACCTGGTCCCGCCCGGCCACAGCCTGCGCGGCAGAAACCGTCTTATGCAGCATCTCGGCCACCAAAGCCTGCCGCTCGCTATCGCCCAGCGCCGGGGAGAGCCGTGTCTTGCACGCCTCTGGAGCCTTGATCGGGATGACGATCCAGCAGCGCACGGCTCAACCTGCGATCCGGTCCGCCAGTGCCAGAGCGGCGCGCGCGACTCTCTCCCGATCCTCCAGCGTCTTCATCAGCGTGTCAGTGACGTCATGCGGGATCAAAAGGTCAGCCGCATCGTCCCGTCCGTCGATCAGCAGCCCGTCGATCACACCCGCATAATGCGCAGCAATGCTCTGGTTGGTGACGGCCAGCCCCAACTCGCCCATCAGCTTGGCGGTTGGCCCCTTCACTGCCTGCCCGCCAACGATCGGGGAGACGGCCACGACCGGAGCCTTTGCCGCCGCCAGCGCCTCGCGGATGCCCGGCACCGCCAGCACCGGATCGACGCTCAGCCAGGGATTGGACGGCGCGATCAGGATGGCCCGTGTCTCCGGATCGCTGATCGCCTCGATCACGCCGGGCGCTGGGACCGCACGCGCGGCGCCTTCAAATCGGATCGCCTGTACGGCAGGAGCGCAGCGCCGTTGGACGAAATAACGCTGGAAGGGCAGATCGCCTTCGTCAGTTGTTAGGTGGGTGGCGACCGGGTCATCGCTCATTGGCAACATGGTCAAGCCTAGCCCCCATGCCGCAGCGAAGCGGGCCGTTGTCGCACTCAACGTCTCCCCGTTCGCCAGCAGGTGTGAACGCAGCACATGCAGCGCCAGATCGCCGTCGCCCAGCAGGAACCAATTCTCGCCGCCCAGCGACTTCAGCACATCCATGAAGCTCCAGCTTTCGCCTTCACGGCCCCATCCCTGCGCCGCATTGGCCTTGCCAGCGAGCGTGTAAAGCAGGGTGTCAATGTCCGGCGAAACCGCCAGCCCCATATGGCGGAAATCGTCGCCTGTATTGACGATTGCCGTGATGTCCTTCGGCCGGCATACCCGCATCAGCCCCAAAACGAGCTTGGCTCCGCCCACCCCTCCGGTCAGCACGACGATGCGGCTCATCGGAAAAGATCCTCCTGCAGCGGGCGAACCAGCGCGGCGGCAGGCGCATCGCCATCGGGCAGCGGCAAGCCGCGGATCAGCACCGCCGGTATGCCTTCCGCACCCTCGCCAGTGGCCAGCGCCGCTGCCGTCGCGATCTGGTCTGCAAGTGCGATCTGCGTCACCTCCAGCCGGCGGCCGTCTCTGTCTTGCTCGCCTCGGCGATCAACCAACGCGGGCAGTCCCGCTGCGCCGATCGCAACGCCGACCACACCATGCCGCCATGGCCGCCCGAAACTGTCGGATATGACCACCGCTGGCGCGATCCCGCTTTCACCGGCAAGCGCACGGCTTAGCCCTGCCGCCGACCGATCAGGATCGATGGGCAGCAGCAGCGCCCGCTCCGATCCGCCGGGTCCGATGTTGGACCGATCAATGCCGCTGTTGGCCATAACATGCCCCAGCCGGTGGCGGGTGATCAGCACATGGGGCACGGCGCGCACGACCGCGCTGCTTTCGCGCAGCACCAGTTCGACCAGCCGAGCATCCTTGCGCGTCGTCTCTGCCAGCGCCAGCGCCTCGGGGCTGGGCTCCACCTCGTCCAGATCGACCATGCGGCCTTCCGCCTTGGACAGAATCTTCTGGGTCACGACCAGCACGTCATTTGCCTGCACCGGCCATAGTCCGGGAGCCTCCAGCCCCTCTCGCAGCAGCGTCGCCAGGTCGTCACCGGCGTTGATTTCCGGCATGCCGGTCAGCGGATGAATCGCAATCATAGCGCGCTGTAACGCGCCCGCGCGCTGGTGGGTAGCCGCTCCATGGCGCGAATCGGCGGCGCCTGCCGATCGACAGCGTGGTTTTCCTTGCCAGCCTTATAGCAAGGCGCGAACAATCCAGGCTGAACGCCCTCTCAATCCCGACTCTCGGAAAGACCAGCCATGACCGACGCCGTAGAATTTGACAGCACTACCTTCCGGCGCGTGCTGGGCCATTATCCGACAGGCGTTTGCGTCGTGACCGCGGTGGATCAGGATGGTCCCACCGGCATGGTGGTTGGCTCCTTCACTTCCGTTTCCCTCGACCCGCCGCTGGTGGCCTTCTTTCCGGCGAAATCCTCCAGCAGTTGGCCGCGGATCGAACAGGCAGGACGCTTTTGCGTGAATGTGCTGGCGAGCGACCAGCAACTGCTCTGCCGCCAGTTCTCGGCCAAGGGCGCCGACAAGTTCGCGGGTGTGGCGCATCGCGTGTCTTTCCTGGGCTCGCCAATCTTGGACGGCGTCGTCGCGTGGATCGACTGCACGCTGGAGGCGGTGCATGAGGCAGGCGACCATTATATCGTCCTCGGCAGGGTCAAGGCGCTGGAAGTCGATCGGCCGGACAAGCCGCTGCTTTTCTTCCAAGGAGCCTATGGCGAATTCGCGCATCTCCCCTGACATGGGCGGCTGCGTTACCGCTCCTTAACACGGGTTGGTTAAGGCGGTCGGATCATGACCGACTTGCTGATCACCATTGACACGGAGTTGTCGGCCCTACTGCACGAGCGCGGCGTCGGCTTGGACGACAATGTCCGCTCTTCGATATGGGGTGTATGCGCGCAGGGCCGCGCCTATGGTATCGGTTGGCAGATGGACGAGCTGGAACGGCATGGCCTTAGAGGAGTGTTCTTTCTCGACCCCATGCCCGCGCTTGTCCATGGAACCGAATTTCTAAAGCCTATCGTCGCCGCGATCGCTAGGCGCGGACATGAGGTGCAGCTTCATATCCATAGCGAATGGCTGCGTTGGGCCTCTGGGTCTCCTCTTGGAGGGCGGCAGGGCCGCAATATCGGCGATTTCGCCCTGGATGATCAGGTGACGTTGCTGACGTTGGGGCAACGCTTGCTGGAACAGGGAGGCGCGCCCGCCGTCACGGCCTTCCGCGCGGGCAATTTTGGCGCCAATGATGATACGCTGCGGGCGCTGGCGCGGGTCGGCATCAATTGGGACAGCAGCGTCAATCCCGCTTATCGCCGCTATGGCTGCCGCATCAGCGGCGCGGGCGACCAGATCGGCCCTTCGCACAGGTTCGCCGTCTCCGAACTGCCTGTGTCGGGCATTATCGATCGTCCGGGCGGCTTTCGTCCCGCTCAGATCTGCGCCATGTCGGCTGGAGAGATGCGCATGGGGCTGCGTCACGCCGTACAGGAGCGCCATCCGGCCTTCGTCGTCGTCACGCACAGCTTCGAAATGCTCTCGCGCGACCGGCAGCGTCCCAATCATGCGGTGATGCGCCGTTTCACCGCCCTATGCCGGCAGGCCGCGGAGATCGCGAACTTGCGCGTCTGTGGCTTTCGCGACCTTCCCCCCAGCCTTGCCGATGAGAAGAAGCCGCTCCAGACCCGCGTGCCGCCCAACCGCCTGCGCACCGCCGGCCGCATGGCGCAACAGCTATGGGCAAGCTGGTGTTATGAAAGGCGGCTGATCCCGGCCTGACGCCGGCAGCAGCGGCCGAAGCCGGATCGACGATGGAAAGGTGGCGGAGACGGAGGGATTCGAACCCTCGGTACCGTATTCACAGTACGACGGTTTAGCAAACCGTTGGTTTCAGCCACTCACCCACGTCTCCAAACATGGCCTGAACGCCCGCTTGCGGCGGGACAGCGGCTAGGCGAGAAGCGCTATAACGGCGGCTTTCGCGCAAGGCAACGGGTCTATGCCACGAAATTCTCGCAATTCTGCCTATCGGATTCGTTCCAGCCCGGAATCGACTCGGATCGCCGTTCGTTCATTGTCGTTTCAGCTTGCTATCCGATAATCTAACAGATGGTTGAAGAGCGGGAATTCGGGGAGTTGCGGGCATGATCGGGATGGTAAAGCGGATTACGGCCCGCGTCGCGCGTGGCGGCACATGGGTCTTGGCGACTGCTGGCATGGCGGTGACGCCGCTCGCTGCGCAGGCGCAGGTGCGCACCGTCGATCCCAACACCGCGATTGATGCAGACCTCGCCCCTGTTCCGCCATCGAACGGCGCGCCTACCGACCCGGGCGTCGATAGCAGCGTGCCGCCTTCAAGCGCGGCCACGCAGGATTCGGTCCCTCCTGCTACGGGCAGCAGCACTGCGACGGGCGCGCCCGTCACAGCTAACTCGCCGCCCGCCGCCCTCACTCCAGCTGAGTCCTACCAGGAAGATGATCTGATCGGCGCGGCCGAGGGCGTGTTCGGCAAGGGCGCCGAGGGGCTTGCCGGCATGATCGAAAAGATCCTGAAGGATCAGGGGCGTCCCAACGCCTATATCGCCGGGCGCGAAGCCTCGGGCGCGTTCGTTGTTGGCCTGCGCTACGGATCGGGCACTCTCAACCATAAGGTCGAAGGGCGGCGACAGGTCTATTGGACTGGCCCATCCATCGGTTTTGATGTGGGCGGCAATGCCGCCAACACCTTCGTCCTCGTATATAATCTCTACGACACGCAGGACCTTTACCATCGCTTCCCAGCGGCCGAAGGCACGGCTTATCTGGTGGGTGGGTTCACCGCCAGCTATCTGCGCTGGGGCAGCGTCGTGCTAATTCCGATCCGGCTGGGTGTCGGTTATCGGCTGGGCGTCAACGCCGGTTACATGAAGTTCACGGAAAAGCGGAACTGGCTGCCCTTCTGATGCCGGTTCAGAGCGGGAAGCTGAGTTGCTGTCCCGCCTCTGCGCCCTCCTCCTGGTCGAGATTGTGCACGCCGAGGCCCAGCAGCCGTGCTCCCATGCGGAGCGGCAACTGAGCGACCAGCAAGGCGCGCCCGGTCTCGGCCAGCAGTTCCGCCGAGCGAACCGGCGCGCCCATGCTTTTTGACCGGGTGATGATCCGAAAATCCGCAAATTTGATCTTCAGTACCACAGTCCTGCCATAGGCGCCGCTTTTCTCGATCCTGCTCCACAGACTCTTCGCAATCCGATCGATTTCGGCGACCAGCGCCTCCTCCGTCAGGAGATCGTCGACAAAAGTGTCCTCGACGCTGACCGACTTTCTTTCCTGCCGTTCATGCACCGGCCGGTCGTCTTCACCCCGCGCAGCCCGGTAATAAAAGGGTGCGGCGCTGCCGAAATGCTGCTGCAGGAAGGGAAGGTCTCGCGCTCGCAGGTCCGCCCCGGTTTCTATGCCCAGGACATGCATCCGCTGCGCCGTCACAGGTCCCACGCCATGGATGCGCCGCACCGGCATCTTCGCCATGAAGTCTGCACCTTCGCCGGGCCGGACGACGCAAATGCCGTCCGGCTTGTTCTGGTCCGAAGCGAGCTTGGCGATCAGCTTGTTGTAGGAGACGCCTGCAGAAGCGGTGAGGCCGGTCTCCTCTCGGATCATCCGCCTGATCTCTTCGGCGATCATCGTTGCGGATGACATGCCCAGCTTGTCCGTCGTCACGTCGAGATACGCCTCGTCCAGCGACAGGGGCTGGATGATGTCGGTAAAGCGGGCGAAAATCTCCCGCACCTGCGCCGAGACCGCGCGATATGCCTCGAAACGAGGCTTCACGAACAGCAGGTCGGGGCAAAGCCGCCGCGCCCGCGCGCCCGGCATGGCCGACTTTACGCCAAAGACGCGCGCTTCGTAGCTCGCCGTGGCGACCACGCCGCGGGGCCCGCCGCCGCCAACCGCGATCGGTTTTCCCCGCAGTTCGGGGGCGTCGCGCTGTTCGACCGACGCATAAAAGGCATCCATGTCGATATGGATGATCTTGCGCGGCGGGCTCTCCATAGCGCGGCTTTATGCCACAGCAGGAACGAAAGGGAAACGCGAAGCCTTCAGCTCAGGGCTTCTTGTCCTTGAGCGACAGCAGGGCGGCAAAGGGGCTCGCCTGCTCCTCGCTTAGCACACCTGCTTCGCGAAGATAGGTGTCGGCATCGAGCGAGCGCGGATAGGGCGTCATCGCCAAAACCACTGTTTCGGCTACCGCTTCACCCATGTCGATCATCTGGCCATCAAAGCCGATGACATCGCAATCTTCCGAATCGATCTCCAATTCTTCCCCTTCCGCCGCCTCGCCGCTCTCGGCTACGAAGCGCAGCAGGAAATCAGTATCGATCTTCTCCGGCACCGCGACGCCCGTAGCGACGCATGGCTGGGCCAGCTCAGCCCGCACCCGCCCGCGCGCCACGATCGCGCCATTTTCCTCGCTCATCGCATAGTCGGCTTCCAACCGGTCGAGCGCCAACAGGTTGAAGCGCCGCGCCAATGCCTCGCGTTCACTGGCGTCGGCGGCAATGGTGACGCCTTGCGCGTGCCGGGCGATTTGATCGATGCGGACGGGCCGCGAAAATTCAGGTGCCGGGCTGCTCATCCGAGGTCTCCCGTCAGCAGCGCGTCGCGCGACAGCGCGGCGAGCCGAATCCAGCGCGCGCGCAGACAAGATTCGACATGGGTGATCGCCTCCCCCGCAGGCACCTCCCCGCGGTAGAGGTTGCGTACCAGCGCCTCCCGCAGTTCCGCTTCGCCCGAAAGCGCCGCGCGGTAGGCGGCCGAACGACCGCCCAAGGCGCTCACCATCCGGCCGATATGCTTGCCGACCACCACATCGCCAATGCCCTCCTGCCGGAGCTGCCCGTCCATGTCATCGACGAACAACTCGGTCAGCCATACGCTTTCTTGGCTGGCGCCCAGCGCCTCCAGCCGCATCAGCACCTGCGCCAATATGGCGACGATCATGTCGAACCGGCCGTCGATCGTATCGGGCACCTTGCCTTCCAGATACCAATGCGGCTGACGTCCTTCATGAACGGTAGCCTGATAGAGCGGCTGCATCGCGTCCTTTGGGTCGCTGCGCGCAAACAGGCGCTGGAAGAGGTTGGGCATGATGAAGCGGTTTCCTGGCTGAACGAAGCGGAGGCCCCCTTGCCGGGGCTCGCGCATTTCCATATTGATCGCTGGGCCGCGCGATGCAATGGCGGCTTTGGTTTTCGCGTTTTCCGGGCTCGTCCCGGCAGGAGAAGTTCATGCGTCTGTTCAGCCGACATCTGTTGCTTGCCGTCGGCCTCGGCGCGCTTGTCCTGGGCGCATCGGGCTGCACGCGCATCCGGACCCATCAGGGATATCAGGTGGACAAGCTGCTGGTCGATTCGATCCAGCCCGGCGTCGATAACCGCGCATCGGTCGAAGGCACGTTGGGCCGTCCCAGCTTCACGGCGCAGTTTGGCGATCAGGACTGGTATTATGTGTCGCGCGACATGCGCGCCCTGGCTTTCTCCAATCCCAAGCCCGCGGCGCAGACCATTCTGCATGTCCGCTTCGACGCGGCGGGCAATGTGGTCGCTGTTGATCGTATGGGCTTGGAGCAGGTCGCGAAAATCTCGCCCTCCGGCGACAAGACCCCCACGCTGGGCCGTCATCGCAGCCTGTTCGATGAGATTTTCGGAAATATCGGCGCGGTGGGCGCCGGTGGTATGGGCGGGGCTGGCGGCGGCAGCAATACTGGCGGCGGCGGCGGTCCCAACGGCAGCTAAGCGTTGGGCAAGTACCTGACCCTTTTTCTCCGTTCATTACCGAACCGCAACGATGGACGCATGTAAATAGCGACTGTTGCTTAGAATCCACCATCTCCCGAGTCCCCCGAGCCTAATGCAGCGCGACTGGCGCGGACATGGTTATTGGATGCGATCCAAGTCTTTGTTCTGGTTAAGAAAGCCAATTAATCTTGGCTATTAATAAATAGAGACTCGCAACCTTGCCGGGTGAGGCATATGCTTCCATCATGTCCTCTGCAGTAAGCCAAAAGTAGTATTTCAGGCGCTGCATCTATGACATAGTCAAAAGGGTTAGGATAAAATTTCCAAGCCTTAACAAACTGTTAGCGGATATTGTCACTAACTCGAAATTTCCGCTCGCAGGTCAGGACTCTGACGGCACAAATGTGCTAGTCATAAGTTGTTGAAAGAAAAAGAAAGGGTCGCACTGCAGGCATTTAGTCACTGGTCTTTCATGCTTCGTTTGGGGCCTGCTAACGAACGTGAAAGGGATCATGAGGGGACTACCCAATGGCTTACCCAGTCAATGTGCGTCTGTTGTGCGGTAATGCAATCGTTCGAGAAGGTTTGAGCCGGATCCTTATGGATAGGGATTTCCGGGTCTGCCAATATCCAAATATTGCCACTGCGCTCCAAAAGGTGGAGGTCCCGGAAGAAGACACCGGGCCATCCTTGCTACTGATAGATAATGGCACTGAGGAGCTGGACGCGGACAGCGTTGAAGTCCTTCAGCGGCGATTCCCTTGCTCCTACCTGGTTGTCTTGTCCGACCGGTTTGACTTCCAGACTATGCTCAAGGCGTTCCGGCTGGGCGCGATGGGTTATATCATTAAGGAAATCAGCTGCGATCGCTTGGTTGCGACGCTGCAGCTGGTCGCGATGGGCGAACGGGTACTCCCGCCGCAACTCGCCGACGAATTGCAGTCACGGCCGACGTTGACGGATGCGCTGGAAATAGAACGTCCAGTGGATGCGGCCAGCCTGTCGGATCGCGAGCTTGAAATCCTGCGCTGGCTCATCATGGGATGCCCCAACAAGGTCATCTCCAAGCGGATGGACATCAGCGAGGCGACGGTGAAGGTTCATGTGAAGGCCGTGCTGCGTAAGCTGCGCGTCAAGAACCGGACCCAGGCCGCGATCTGGGCGGCGAACCATGGTATGCGCGGCCGTGTGTCGGAAATCGAACCGGCTATCCCGGTGGAGGTCACCATCCCCCATCCGGCTCAGCTTCCGCCGCTCGAAAGGCTCGCGGCCCCCCTCAGCCGCGTCTGATATCGCCCGCGGCCCATAAAGGGCCGCGGCGCTGCCCTCATGGTTAGAACTTACTTCAGATCGGCCGTCTCGGTTGAGGGGCGGCCGGCATCTCTGTGCCTGCCTGGCGCAGGGTTGCGGAGCTGGCCGACGCCACACTCTGGCACGGCCGCTCCGTAACCACATGGCGGCGAAAGATTGGGCGGCCTGTTGATCGGTTTGCAAAACTGCTATGCTTCCGCCGTCCAAGACTCACGGCAAAGGGAGAGGTCCCATGGCCACGCGCTGGACCATCAAGGGCAAGGAATTCGTGCACTGCAACTGTTCCTACGGTTGCCCGTGCCAGTTCAATGCATTGCCCACACATGGTCATTGTCAGGCTATCGCTGCAATAGATATCGAGCAGGGGCATCATGACGAAACTGATCTATCCGGGCTGCGCATTGGCCTGATCGTCGCTTGGCCAGGGCCGATCCATGAAGGCAATGGCCAGGCCGTGCCGATCGTCGATGAACGCGCCGATCTGCCTCAGCGCGAGGCGTTACTGCGCATCATGAGCGGCCTCGACACCGTGCCTGGCGCCACTTTCTTCCAAGTTTTCTCCACCACCTTCACCAAGGTGCATGAACCTGTCTTTGCCCCTATTGACCTGCGGGTCGATATAGACCGCCGATCCGCGCGGCTGGACATTCCAGGCTGGATCGACGCGCGTGGAGAACCGATCGTCAACCCGGTGACGGGGGAGGAGCATCGCGCGCGCATCAACCTGCCTCAGGGATTCGAATATGACGTCTGCGAAGTCGGCCGCGGCTGGGCGCGGACGCAGGGGCCGGTCGATGTGCAACTCAGCGATTCCCATGCCCAATTTGCGCAACTGCACCTGACCGAGAGCGGCGTTGTCCACTAGGCAGGCTTCCCCGCCCGGCCGGGCGGGGCTTGCCCTCAATCACCTGCTCTCCCGCCACAGCCTGATCGTCGGAGCCGCCTTGCTGGCGCTGGGGCTGATGGCCTGGGCATGGCTTCTGTCCCACCCCCATGCGCTCATGGCTGACATGCCTGCGATGCCGGGCAGGGACATGGCTGGAATGGAGATGGGCGGCATGACCATGAGTGCCGATCCCTGGTCCTTCGCCTATCTGGCCACGGCCTTCGCCATGTGGTCGGCCATGATGGTTGCGATGATGCTTCCCTCCGCCGCGCCGATGATCCTGCTCCATGCGCGGATCGACAGGTCCGACAGCGAGAGCATGCGGCTGCTGCACAGTCTTTTGTTCGTCGCTGCCTATGTCGCCCTGTGGACCGGATTCTCGGCCCTTGCCGCAGTCGCGCAGGCATTGCTGCTGCACAACGGCCTCTTGTCCGCCGCCACGCTTGCGCTCGACCAAAGAGGAGCTGCCTCGGCGCTTCTGCTGCTGGCAACCGCCTATGAGTTGACACCCGCCAAGCATCGTTGCCTCGAAAAATGCCAGTCGCCGCTCATCTTCATCCATCGCTATTGGAAGGCCGGCGCTGCGGGCGCATTCAGCCTCGGTATGCGGCATGGACTTTATTGCGTGGGCTGCTGCTGGGCCTTGATGCTGCTGCTGTTCGCAGGCGGCGTCATGAACCTTGCCTGGATCGCTCCGCTCACCATCCTGGCCGCCATTCAAAAGGTAGCGCCACCGCGCTGGCGGCTGCACCGCTGGACCGCGGCGCTGCTGCTCCTGCTCGCGGGCCTCCTCGCCATCCTGTGACGCTTAAGAACTGGCCGGTAGACGCCTGCCGCCTCCACCCCAGGTCTCGCGGGACTATGCCATCTGCACTCACTCACGCCAAAAACCGGATCGGCGAAAGCCGCACCGGATGAGGTTTGAGGGTCTTATCGTCAGGCGACGGGAGATCGGATAATGAAAGCAGATTGCTGATCGCTGCCAGCGTGATCCCGATCATGGGCTCATCCGATCTACGACCCGCCCGGACCTGGTGTACGCGTCGCTCATCACCGATCCGGAGAGCCATCTGATTGAGGTCTTGTCACGCCTGAACCGATCCCAGAGGCACCCCTTGGAGCCTCGTCCGGCGAAGCGGCGAGTTCTTCCAATTCCGTGTTGGAAAACAGCATCTGCCGATAGGCATCACGCGGCACCTGCCAAATCTCGATGTCGGATTCGTTGAAGATTACTTGTGTGGCATCCGGATCGATGGAGAAATTGAACCCGATTTCGTCCGGCTGCGGGAGCGGGTTGGCAATGCCTTCATGCTCGCTGCCTTCAATCCCAGATGAGCTTAAAGTGCTGGCCAATCTGCGTTCCACAAGCCATGCGAGAGCCAGTTCGGTCAATCCCGCGCCCGGTGCATAGAAAAGCGGTTCGCTAACGTCGGTGCGCATAGCTTCCCGCACGATGGCTGACGAGGCAGGGCTGGGGGTCCATGACGTGCGTGACCGCATTGCCGCGTCAGCACCGGCTATTGGCTTATGTTTTCCATTAAGGTTCATGACCGTGAGCAGTTCGCGCGCCCGCGCGGCGCCATCGCTTGAGTCACGCCCGCTACTGAAATTGGCCGGGAGGTGAGAGCTGATTATCAGCGGAATATTCACGGATGACAAAGGTTATGGTGCGCCAGCTGCAACAAGCCATCTGGATCGCCCGCGAAATCATTGTCTAGGATGACGGGTGCAACTTTGCGTCCCTCATCAGTCCTAGCAGAGAAGCATGGTACCGAAGCTAGCGGCGAGAGCGAAGACTGAGCCGACAAAGCCCTGCGATGCACTTCAACCACCTTCGTCTCCCCTGAAGTCTATGACGAATGCTGATGGCGAAAAAGTCGGAGGAGGCATAATATGGATTTTTAAAAGGGTATAGCTCTGCGCTATGCGTTGGCTAAATATATGAAGCAGCCCAATGCTTTATCTAAATGGCCAACCCACCGAACGCCCAGGAGGCACTTGTCATTTTGAGCTGCGGCCGGTCCGCTTTTGCATGCCATGCGCAAATTAGTGGCTTGATGTAGTTGTCCTTCGAATGGGTCGAAAGCCAACAGTCTTGATAGCAATCGACTTGGCTCGGACATGGAGGGTTTCGTAGATCAGCAGCGACCCTGCCGCAATGTGTGCGTCCGCCTTCGGCAAGATCTTCAGCAGATCGCACGGCGTTCAGCGAAATTGAAGGTGGAGTACCGCTCGGCCGGTTGACCTACCACTTGTATGAGTATATTTGCTTGTATGAGTAAATCAGCTCCTGAGCCTTCATGGTGAACGGAGCCGAACGACCGTGGCGATCTTCATGGCCATATTCGTCCAACATTGATGCCATTCTGCCGCTGACATCATTGCCAAGGGGCGGTGGCCCGCCTCGGAATTGCTGAAATAATCTGGAGATTCACTTTTGATCGATGGTAGCATCCTGATCGGCGGCGAAAGCCGTCAGCGCGAGCCAAGATTTCAGGGCTTCGATGCGGCAAGCGGCGTGGCACGCGCCCAAAGTTTTTCCAGCGCGGGGAAGGAGGATCTGGCCGACGCCTGCAGGCTGGCTGCAAACGCTGCGGAAAGCTTCGCCATGCTCAGTCCCGAAACTCGTGCCGGCTTTATGGAGGCGGTCGCGCAGGAGATCGAAGCGATTGGCGACGATCTGATCCTCAACGCCATGGGTGAGAGCGGCCTGCCGCGTGCGCGACTGGAAGGCGAGCGCGCGCGTACTATCAACCAGCTCCGCCTTTTCGCGTCCGAAGTTCGCGTGGGCCTGTGGCTCGACATAACGATCGATTCCGCGCTTCCTGATCGCGTCCCGCCACGGCCTGACCTGCGCCGTATGAATGTGCCGCTCGGCCCCGTCGCGGTTTTCGGCGCATCGAATTTCCCCCTCGCCTTTTCCGTTGCCGGCGGCGACACCGCCTCCGCCTTCGCGGCTGGGTGTCCAGTAGTCGTGAAGGGCCACCCTGCGCATCCGGCCACCGGGGAGCTTGTCGCGCGGGCTATCGTGCGAGCGGTTCTCGGGTGCGGCCTTCATCCCGGAACCTTCTCCTACTTGCCGGGCGCATCTCACGAACTGGGCAGTGCGCTTGTGGCTGATTCGCGCATCAAGGCGGTTGGTTTCACCGGCTCGCGTTCTGGCGGACTGGCGCTCGCGGCTATAGCGGCAAAGCGGCAGGAGCCCATTCCAGTCTACGCGGAAATGAGCTCCATCAACCCTGTCATACTCATGCCCCACGCCCTTAAGACGCGCGGCGAAGCTCTCGCTGCAGCCTTTGTGGGATCACTGACCCTCGGTGCGGGTCAGTTCTGCACAAATCCTGGAATCGTGATCGCTCTTGAAGGACCTGATCTCAACCGCTTCCTCGCCGCCGCGAAAGCCGCTGTCACATCCGCATCACCCCAAGTGATGCTGACGCCCGCTATTCGCACCGCCTATTCGAAAGGGGTCGCCGCATTGCGCGACAATCCTGGCGCCGATTTGCTGGCAGTCGGACCCGACGATGCAACTTGCGGCAGCGCCGCTTTGTTCGCCACCAGCGCCGAAGCTTTCGTCAGCGACGCCGCCCTGCGCGAGGAGGTGTTCGGCGCATCGTCGGTGGTGATCCGGTGCAAGGATGCCGATGCGATGGCGCAGGCGATCAAGGGGCTAGAAGGACAGCTGACAGCCACGATCCACCTCGACGCGGAAGATGAGGCAGCCGCTTTGCGCGTCCTGCCCCTCCTCCAGGCGAAGGCTGGTCGTGTGCTTGCCAATGGATGGCCGACCGGCGTCGAGGTAAGCTGGGCAATGGTCCATGGCGGTCCCTACCCTGCGACCACGGATGGGCGCACCACGTCCGTCGGCACCTTGGCGATGGCGCGCTTCCTGCGGCCGGTCTGCTATCAGGACATGGCTGACGCGCTGCTGCCGCCCCCGCTGCAAGAGGCCAATCCGTGGAAACTACCCCGTCGTCTCAATGGTGCGAAGGAGGCCGCATGATACGCTCGCTGATACAATTCACCGATGGCGCGGGGCGGGGGGTGGCCGCGCTCAATGCGGACGGCGAGACGCATCGGCTGGTCGCGGTCTCATCCATCCGCAGCCTGGCGCTTGATGCCATCGCGGCGGGCGTCACGCTGCTGGAACGCGCCAATGCCTGCCGCGGGAATCGGATTTCACTTGAAGGAGTGACCATCCTGCCACCGATTGATCATCCGGACCCAGCGCATCTGATGATAAGCGGCACGGGCCTGACGCATCTGGGGTCGGCCGAAGGGCGCGATAAGATGCACAAGGCCGCTGCGGCAGGACATGCCACCGACAGCATGCGCATGTTCCTGATGGGCGAAGAAGGCGGAAAGCCCGATCCCGATCAGGAAGGGGTGCAGCCGGAATGGTTCTACAAGGGTGACGGATCGATTCTCGTCTTGCCAGGCAATCCTTTCGCCATGCCGTCCTTTGCAGGTGACGGCGGGGAAGAGCCGGAGATTGCGGGCATTTACCTGAACGGTCCTGACGGTACGCCCTTCCGCCTCGGCTTCGCTCTGGGAAATGAATTTTCCGACCATGTGACGGAGAGGGTTAATTATCTGTGGCTTGCCCATAGTAAGCTTCGGCAGGCGGCACTGGGCCCGGAACTGCTGCTGGGCGAATTGCCCGCGGACATTCGTGGCTCCAGCCGCATACTGCGCGATGGCGCAACGCTGTGGGAGCGGCCGTTCCTGTCAGGCGAAGCGAACATGTCGCACAGCATCGCAAATCTCGAGCATCATCATTTTAAATATCAGCAATTCCGGCGGCCAGGCGATGTCCACGTGCATTTCTTCGGAACCGCCACACTCTCCTTCACCGACAAGGTAGAGACGCAGCCGGGAGATGTGTTCGAAGTCATGGCCGATTGCTTCACCTTGCCCGCCCGGAATCCGCTGATCCGTGCAGCGGACGAAGGCTTGGCAAGGGTGAGGGCGCTTTGACCGGTTCATTGCAGAGGGGCTGAGCGCATGAAATCGCGCGAGCATCATGAGCAAGACAGGAGTCTGCGGATTCATCAGTCCGTCGCGCGCCAATTGGGCATTGCCATCCTCTCAGGCGAATATCTGCCAGGTCATGTGCTAGGCGGAGAAATCGGAGCATCGGAAGCCTTGAGGGTCTCGCGCACCGCATATCGCGAAGGCATTCGGCTGCTCACAGCAAAGGGTCTGCTGGAGAGCCGTCCGAAGGCCGGCACGCATGTGACCCCGCGCTCGCGGTGGAACATGCTGGATCCTGACCTGTTGGCCTGGATGTTCCTGTCGGGACGGCCGGATCCACGCTTCGTGCGCGAGTTGTTCGAACTGCGCGGCCTCATCGAGCCTCCCGCTGCCGCCATGGCCGCCGCACGCCGCACGGACGATCATGTGCGGCAACTGCGCGCAGCGTTGGACATCATGCGTGAGGAAGGCCTTGCCACAGCAGAGGGCCGCGCGGCTGACCAGCGTTTCCACAGCACCATCCTCGAGGCGGCGGATAACGAATTGCTCGCATCACTGTCCAGTTCGGTAGGTTCGGCAGTCACCTGGACCACACGCTTCAAACAGGAACGCAGCATCGACCCCCGTCCATCCTTCGCCGATCACCTGGCCGTTTTCGACGGAATTGCGGCCGCTGATCCGGTACGCGCCCGCGCCGCTATGGAAGAACTGCTGCGGCTTGCGCTTGAAGATATGGGAATAACTGGCGAACCTGAAGCGGGTGCCGCCAACGCTTCGCCTAACCCCGGGGCTTGAACTGAAAGGCGTCCAGCGCACTCAAGAATGAAAGGAAGACGAATGATCGCCAACGAGTTTGGAGCCAGAGGTATCCGCGCCAACAGCATCGCGGCAGGCGGCGTGGCGGACGCACCCATGTCCGGCGGCGGGATGGCCATTCCTGCGATGCGCCAGCTCTACATGCGGGAGATCCCGCTTTAGCGGTCAGGCATGTCGGTGGACGTCGCCAATGCAGCGCTCTGGCTGGCAAGCGAGGAATTGAGCTTCGTGACAGGTCAGGTGATCCATGTCAGCCCATAGATCAGCGTCGTCGATGTCGAAGCGCAGAAGCGCGAGATTGGGATCGGTTTTCCCGCCGGGAAACCAGGCTTCGGCAGGTTTTGACCAAAGCTTGTCGATCATAGCAAAATGCAAAAATTTCGGACTCCAACTTGACGCGGCGGATATCCAATTTCGTGCAGCCAATAGGGCAGCGCTGCGCATTCAATCTGCGGGCTAAGCAACAGTTAATCTTGCGCTCTTGAGGTTCGCAGAACTGTTGCCTGCGAAGATTGTGAACTCACCCGGCTCCACGCGCCAATTCATTCCCTTGTCCCAGAAAGCAAACGCATCGGGGGTGAGATCAAAGCTGACGGTGCGCCGCTCCCCCTTGCGCAATGTCACGCGGCGGAAGGCCTTGAGCTCAAGTACGGGGCGGGGCACTGACGCCACCATGTCGCGAACATAGATCTGCACCACTTCGTCCCCGTCGCGACCGCCACTATTGGTCACGTCCACCTCGACCCGCACGGTCTCCATCTGGCCGATGCTCGATTTCGCCAAACGAGGCTCCGATATGTCGAAGCTGGTGTAGCTGAGGCCGAAGCCGAACGGGAACGCCGGGGTCCGCTTGCCCTCGATATAGGGCACTTTGTCCGCCGAAGGCTGGTGGTTATACCAGTCCGGCAGTTCACCGACGGATGCGGGAAAGGTGACGGGCAGCTTGCCGCCGGGGTTCACCCGTCCGAACAGTCCGTCCGCAATGGCCTGACCGCCCTGCTCGCCTGGATACCAGGCGACCATCAGCGCGCTCGCCCCTTTCGCCAGTTCGTCGACGATGAGCGGACGACCGTTGATGAGTATTCCGACGACCGGCTTGCCGCAGTCCAGCACCGCCTTCACCAGCGCATCCTGATCGCCGAAGAGGTTGAGCGTTCTGCGGTCACCCGGCAGCATAGGCACGACCGCCTCTCGCGTGGTCGCCTCGGTATCGCCGACGCACAGGATGACGATGTCGGACCGGCGGGCGAGCGCCACCGCCTCCGCGATGCGGCGCTGGTTGTCGGCGGCGGGGACAGGCCGGATGGGCACGGTTTCGGGCGCGCCGACGCCCGGCATGTTGATCCACACGCCGTCGGTCTGTTCGATCACGACGCTCTTGCCCGCGCCGGCGCGCAGCCCCTCGAGGATGCCGACTGCATGGGTGGGTTCGCCGGAATATCCGCCGCGCAGCGCCTCGCGCGAATTGGGACCGATCAGGGCGATGCGCGTCGCGCGCTTCGGGTCGAGCGGCAATATCCCGTCATTCTTGAGGAGGACGAGGCTTCGCTCGGCCAGCCGGCGCGCCAGCACCGGACCCGCCGGGTCGTTGAGCACCCGGGCGGCCCTGGCTGGATCAGCATAGGGATGCTCGAACAACCCTGCCTCGAACTTGAGGGTGAGGACGCGCGATACCGCCGCGTCGATGGTCGCCTCATCCACCTTGCCCTCGCGCAGCATCGCAGGAAGACGGGCATAGCTGGCGCCTTCCGGCAGGTCGACATCGACGTCGGACCGGATCGCCAGCACCGCCGCTTCACCAGTGTTCGCCGCCATCTTGTGCACGGTCGCGTTCCGACACGCCGTTATAGTCGCTGAAATAGGCCCCGCTGAAACCGAGCAGCCCCTGCCCCGTCCGCTGGAGAAGGTCCGCATTGCCATGCGCCGGGACGCCGGCAACCTCGTTATAGGACGGCATTACGATGGCGGCGTGGGCGTCGCGGACCGCGCGCTGAAAGGGCGGCAGATAGACTTGACGCAGCGTTCGCTCCGACATGTCGGATGGGCCGACGTTCAGGCCATTTTGCGGCGTGCCATGGACGAAATGCTTGAGCACGGCGAAGACGCGGTCCGGCGCGATCGGCCGGCTCGGCCCCTGAAGGCCGCGGACGGCGGCCGCGCCCATCTCCCCGACATGAAACGGGTCTTCCCCAAAAAACTCCTCGCTGCGACCCCAGCGCGGATCACGCAGCAGGTCGAGCACCGGACTAAGACCGACGGTGATGCCGCGGAGCCGCGCCTGCCGCCCAACGAGCGCAAAGCCCTGCTCCACCAGATCCGGGTCCCAGGTACTGCCCAGCCCCGTGGGCGTCGGCAACATGGTCGCGCCCTTGACCGCAAGGCCGTGGGCCGTCTCCTCGTGAAACAGCAACGGAATTCCGAGACGGGTCTGTTCCACCGCGAAGCGCTGCATGTCGTTGATGAGGGCGACGGCGTCGTCAGGGTTCCGGAAGCGCTCGGTGGCGAACTTGTTCGTGCCGGCCTTGTCGGAGGGGCGCCCGATCTGGCCGATGCCATTGGGAAGCGCGATCTTCGCCTTCTCGGCTGAGAATTTGCCCGTTGCGGGATCCAGCAGCTTGCCTTTGCCGAACCAGGCGCACTGGAGCTGCGCGACTTTCTCCTCCAGCGTCATGCGGGAGAGGAGGTCCTTGACGCGCCGATCGGTCGCAAGGCGGGGATTCTTATAATCCGGCTGGGATGCGGCCATAACCGGGGTTGCCATCAGGGCGCTGGCGGTCGCCGATCCCAGCAATGTTCGCCGCGAAACTTTCATGCAGGCCTCTCCATTCCAGATCGTTAATTCATACGCGCCCGTTCAAAGCTGATGAGGTTGTACCGTGGGGGGCCTCAGCTTCTCACAAGCAAAGAGTAGTTCGCGATAACTTGTATCGCGGGCGATGCTTCACTTGCGATGAAGTTGTGAATTATGGCCGCCACCTCGAGCAGAATCCATGCGACGGTATGGTTACGTGGATATCATGTCCAGCGACAGCATCGCGGGCTTCAAGCCTTCGCTTTCGATCCTGACCAGGGTTCGTCCCGCTTCGCCAGTGGGCCGCAGGATCAGCAGCGCGCGCCCATGCCAGCTTTTGGCGACAGGCTGCTGGAAACTGGCGACCCCGCGCGGATTGGCGTTGCCGAAGCCCACCAGTTCCGCCGGACCCTTGCACTGGCTGGTCAGGACATGGGCAGCGTCGGGCACCAGCCGCCCGGCCGCATCCACGACCTCCACCGTTACAAAGGCCAGGTCGTTGCGATCCGCACGCAGCTTCATGCGATCCGCTTTCAGTCGCAGCGCGTTGGGCGCGCCTACCGTTTCCAGCGCCCGTTCGCCGATCTTGCGACCGTTCCGGAAAGCGCGGGCGACAAGGCGTCCCGGCGCAAATGGCACATCGAATTGCGCGACCGATCCGTCGTTCTCGGTCAATGCCTTCTCTGCCACCCGCCTGCCGTTCAGCAGGAGTTCGACTCTGTCGCCGCGGGTGTAGATCGACACGTTCACCGGCCGCCCTTCCGCGCCGGGCCATGTCCAACTTTGCAGCTCATCGCGCCAGCCCCACGGCGTTATCTTTTCCCTGGCATCTGCTTGGAGCGGGCGCTGCACCGTCATTTCAACCGTGCTGAGGCCCCAGATCACGTCGCGCAGCAGTGACTGTGGCTTTTGCTGGCCGATAAGGTCGATGTCGCCGCAATTGGCGCCGAACCACGGATATTTGGCGCCGGAGAAATCGGGGGTGGACAATTCACCCCGTCCGATGCCTGCTTCGCCGAGATAGTCCATCGCGGTCCACACGAAGTCGCCGATCAGCCAGGGGTGGCGTTCGGTCCTCCGCCAGATCGCATCGATATCCTTGGGGAAGCTTTCCGTGCCGACGAACACCCGATGCGGGAAACGCGCATGGTCCGGTTCATAGCTTTTCGGCCTGTAATTATAGCCGGCGACATCGAGGAACTGGGTCCCGGCCTGATCGGGCTTGCCATCCGCCCGCACCACATCGGGTCCGTTCGGCGTGTTGATCGCCTGCGTGATCGGCCTTGTATTGTCCAGGCGGCGCAATTCTGTGGTCAGCATCCGGGCGGTCTTGACGCCTTCGGGCGATCCGGTTTCGGGGATCTCGTTGCCGATGCTCCACATGATGATGCTGGGGTGATTGCCGTCGCGCGCGACCGTCGCACGGAGGTCTTCCCGCCAATGATCCTTGAAATACAGCGCATAATCATCGGGGTTCTTGCCCACGTTCCAGCAATCGAAGGGCTCTGACATCACCAGCATGCCCAGCCGGTCGCACGCGTCAAGGAAAGCGGGGGATGGCGGATTGTGGGACGTACGCACCGCATTATAGCCGCGCGCCAGCATCAACTCGACCTTGCGCTCCTCTGCCCGGTCGATCGCGGCCGCGCCCAGATGGCCATTGTCATGATGGACACATCCGCCACGCAATTTGACCGCAACCCCGTTGATCCGTAGGCCATGCTCGGCATCGACCTCGACAGACCGGATGCCGAACGGCACTGCCAACTTGTCCATCTGCTGGCCGTTAATGTCCAGCCTGCATTCGGCGCTGTAAAGACTGGGATTTTCCGGCGACCACAGGGCAGGGCGGGGAAGCTCGATCGTCAGCTGGCTTTCGGCGGCTGCCGCCACTTCCTGCCGCGCGACGCTGCGGCCCCGCGCATCCTTGATCTCGACCTGCAACATCGCGCCGGGCGCCACGCCTTCGACACGCGCGCGGACCTGCATGGTGGCAGAGGACGCGGAAACTCGCGGCGTCGCAACCGCAATGCCCCAGAGCGCAAAGCGCAGGCTGCGCGTCACGTTCAACCTGACATGCCGGTGAATGCCCGATCCTGAATACCAGCGGCTGTTGTGGCCCAAATTGGCGACCCGCACCGCCAAGACATTATTACCCGACGGATCGAGGTGCGGCGTGAGGTCGAAGGAAAAGGGCGTGTAACCATGAATGTGCCGGCCCAGGCTGACACCATTCAGCCAGACCTCCGCATCCATATAAACGCCGTCGAACATCAATTCGACGCGCGCATCCTGTGGCAAGGCGGGCAGGCGCAGGCTCTTGCGATACCAGCCGACGCCACCGACGGTGAACCCCGTGTCGCGCGCGCCGCCCGACCGGCTCGTCGCGCCCATGAGGGCGCGTCCGCCGTCGAACGGCCCCACCGACTTGGGCACGCCCTTTGCGGATTCCCACAAGGGCGCTGTATCGAAAGGCAATATGGTCGAACTGACCTTTATGTCTGAGGAATCGAGGTCCTCGATGCTCCAATCATGGGGCAGATCGACTGTTCGCCACTTGGCGTCGTCGAAGGATTTGGACGCGTAGTCGCTGCCGTCGCCGCGATAAAAGCGCCAGCCGAGCGACAGCGGCTGATCACGTCGATCAGCCAATGCTGTCTCCGGAACTGCCGCGATCGCGCGCACCGGGGCCATCGCCCACAAGGTCATGGCACTGCCGATCTTGAGCGACGTCCGCCGCGAAAATGTCTTTTCCAGGACCAAAGCCTCTCTCCCGATCATCCAGGGTCTGCCACCTGTACTTATTGACCGGCGGCCGAATTAACTCCTACAATAACGAACGACGCCGTGCAATTAGGGAATTATTGCAGTAGCAATAAGCGTCTAGGCCAACCTGAAAGCGGCAAGCCGATCAACAATGCATTCATCGAGGTGTTCACTAGCAAACTGTGCAGCGAATGCGTGAACATGGTGATCAGGAACATCCAACGACAATGCATGCAAACCCAAGCAGGGCAACCAGCCTGTTGGACCCGCTCCAGGCAGAAACTCTTGGCCCGAGCGGTCCAAACTCGGTTGGCAGCGCACCTGCGCCGCAGTTTGCTTGAGCGGACCCGCCGCCGTCACCGACGCATCACAGGCTGAGGTCTGAGTTCTTGGGATCAAGATAGGCTCGCAACGTGAGGGCCTGAGGCATAGATTCCTGCTGCGGCAATCGCCTTGGCCGCCCGGCGACCCGAATAGATGCAGTCGGCGAAGCTGAGACCGCTGACGTAGAGGTTGGAGCAGATGCCGACCGCGCTGCGCCCCGCAGCATAGAGGCCGGGAACGGGTCCGCCAGACAGCCCTTTGACCGCGCCGGTCGCCTCGTCCACGAGCAGGCCGCCGACCGTCATGCAGGAGAGCGGGAACAGGCGCGCGTCGGTGGAGGCATCGACTGCGTAGAACGGACCGGTGGTCAGTTCGGCCATCTCGTCGGGCGCCTTGTGGAATGGGTCTGCGATGTCCCCGCGCGCGGCGCGATTGTACTTGTCCAGCGAACTTGCGAATACCTCCCGCGAGAAGCCCATCTTGGCCGCGAGGTCCGCCGGCGTGGCCGCCTTGGTCGCGCCGACCAGGCAATTCACCAAGGTGATGTCGCGTTGGAAGCTCAGCACGCCTTCGCCGAAGGCGTCCTTCAAGGCTTGCCGCCATAGCTTACGGTCCATGATGATATAGGCCCGGCCATCATGCCGCTCGAGCATCTCGTCACCGATGCGGGCGCCGTACCAGGTCTCGTTGAGGTAGCGCCGGCCTTCTCCGTCCACCACCATGGCCCGGCCCCAGGCGTGCGGCGGCGAGAGAAAGCGCCATCCGGACACGCGCTCCATCAGGCCGGTCTGCCCGCCGGCCGAGACGCCCAGCATGATGCCGCTGCCATTGTCACCCAGAGTGCCGTTGGGCAGGCCGGCCGAGCAATGCGGGGCGAAGTGCCGGACCATCTCGGGGTTGCAGATGAAGCCCCCCGCGCTCAGGACGACCCCCTTTCGGGCACGCAGCCACAGGCTGGTGCGCGCGTCGGCCGCGAGCGCTTCTGCCTTGGCGAGGTAGCGATAGCCGATCGCGACGGTCAGCTGCGCGCCGGGCAGAGTCGAGGGTAGCATGGTCATCCACTTGTTCGCCTTGGCGATGAGCCGCGAGTGGCGCTCGCGAACGACGGGATCGGCGAGCCGCTCGGCCCGGACGCCGATGACCCGGCCGTCGGCATCGACCGCCACTTGGCGAACGTCGGAATGCGTATGAAATTTCAGACCTCGCGCCAGCGCCGCTGCTTTCAGCGGTGCGTAGATGCCCACGCCGAGACCGAACGGGTTCTTGCCGTTGCGGTGGACCGTCCGATGCCCCCGGGCCGCCGGCCGGGTGAGATCGCGGAACGGGCCGGCCAAGCTGCTGTCGGGGTGGTAGAGGAACTTGTCGAGCGGCGGGTAGCTGGTTTTCTTGGCATAGAGCGTGGCGCTGAACGGCGCGCCGTGCTGCCGGAGCCATTCGAAGGTCTCGGCGCTGGACTGGCAGAAATCGCGCAAGGTCTCGGCCGAGACCACATTGCCGACTTCGAAGCGCAGGTACTCTTCCATGCTCGCCGGATCGTCCTCCACGCCAGCTTCCTGCTGGATCGATGTGCCCCCTCCGGCATAATAGACGCCGCCATTGGCCGCGGTGGAGCCACCGCCTTCATACAAGTCGAGCGCGATGACGGACAGGCCTCGTCCAAGGCCGTCGAGCGCGGCCGCGACCCCCGCGCCGCCCAGGCCCACGACGATCATGTCGGCTTCGTCGTCCCAGGCATGCCGCTCCGGGTCGTCGAGCCGAAGCGGCGCATCGATGGCGAGGCCCCACTGGCTGATCGGCTGACCGGCAAGGGGAACCGGAGCAGGCGGGCGCAGGTGCCACGGATCAACCGGCAAGTGTGTCGCTGCCGTTTTCTCGGTGTAGTCCAATGCATGTCTCCCATGTGGATCAGGGCTGTCGATCCGCGCCTCTCGCTGCTTCGTAAACTTAAACTTGACGTATGGTCAAGTTGTTGTTTGTCCGCTATCGCACGGCGAGCGAAAGTGACATGAGGCGCAGCCCGGACAATGAGAAGCGGTGAAAATCCATGAGGTCTCGAAGGGGGGGGCGGCCGGAAGCCGCGGAAACGGCGAGATTGGGGGGTACTATCCTCGCTGCTGCCGAGGCGGCTTTCCTTAAGTTCGGCTTCAGCAAGGCGAGCATTCAAGCGATCGCGGCAGCCGCTGGCACAAGCAAGCAAACCGTGTTCGCGCGCTTCGGCAGCAAGGAGCGGCTGTTCATCGAGGTGAGCAACGCCCTGCTTAGGGAGCGCTTCTCAGCCGAACCGAGCCGAGGCGCGCCGGTGCGAGACAAGCTGATCGAGGTGGCCGCGCAAGCCTTGGATGCCATGCTCGATCCCAAGATGGTGATGATGTTCAGCATCATCATGGGCGAGGCCAAGCGATTTCCCGAGCTTGCGCGCTTGGCCGATGAAGATTCGACTTTCCCCGGACGAGAACGGATGCTGGCGATCATCGCCGAGGCCGCCGCAGCGGGCGAAGTGCGGTGCACCGATCCGCGCCGGGCGATGCTGATGTTGCAGGACATGGTTCTGAGTTCTCCACTCCGGGCGGCCATCGCCGGCGCGGACGACATGCCGGCGGACGCGCGGCGCAACTGGGTGACCGACGCGGTCGATATCTTCATGGACGGTTTGCGGTCTTCCAATTGACCTAATTTGCGCTCGTCGAGAGCTGCAACGCTGAGTTGGCGGCGATTCCCTCCAGGGCGGGTTCTGGTCGCCTTGCCATGTTCGCTAAGCGCCCCTGATCTGCGCCGTCGCGATTGCGGACTCCAAGCAAGGAGAAGTTTCCCAAAGAACTTTCCCTGTCGTGATCGCCGCTTATCAGGGCATGCGATTGAATGTCCAGCTGCTCCTCGCTCTTCAACTCGACGAACCGCATCGTTGGTCGGGTCGCGGCTTCCGGGATTGCCTCCGCGTCACGGTCGTCGTTCTTCTGCGCTTTGACGTAAGGGCGCACATACTCGGGCGGCATGAGCTTGACCGTGTGACCTTGGGCGAGCAACAGGCGGCCGAGATAATGGGCGCCACAGCACGCCTCCATTGCGACCGCGCATGGCGCATATTTCGACGCAAAACTCACGATACCCGCCGATCGCATTCGTCGACGCAGCACCACCGCGCCCCGTTCGTCCAACGCCGCGACGCTGCAGCTGTTCTTGCCTAAGTCGATGCCGATCATCACAATGGTCATGGCTCGCTCCTCTCTGTTAGCACCGGCATCCTATCAGATGCCGGAGAGGTGGGGCGGGCCATTCCATAAACGATCAGCTCTCGATCAGGGCAACCCCTTCTGCTGGGAGATCGAACTGCAACTCGCGCTTCGGCCCGAGGCGTACTGTCTGGGCGGGAGCGATTTCGCTCGCCCGGCGCAGGGTCGCAATCTGTGCAAGCGTGGGTAACTTGGGAGACCCCATGGCGTGCCATGCCGACACAAAGGAACCGCGTTCCTGATCGACATATCGCACCTTGATGGCCTGTCCAGGCTTCAAATCGGGTAGGCTGACGACCATGCGTTTCGCAGAGCCGACGACCGTACGGGCGGGATTGGCGCCTGGAATACCTGCAGGTTGTGATGTTTCCGCGAGATTCCACACCAGTGCCGCCAAGCGGCCGTCTCGGCGCCGTGAGGCGAGCGTCGGTCCGTTCGCGACGAGCCGCTGGTCGCCGAGCGCATGCAATAGCCGGTAGGTGTTGTAATTGGGTCGGGGGATACCGCGGTTCATCATCCCGAACCCCATCGCACCATCCTGCAGAAGATAATCGGTCGGTCCGAGTTCCTCGTACGTGCCGCTGAGCGTCCAGTGCGACATCATGTCTGCCTCGCCCAGAACGTTCGCCAGCACATGAGCGATCATCGCCGGGGAGTCCGATGCCCATTCGTCAATATAGAGTGGCAAGTTGGGAAAGGCGCTGGCTCGAACCTTCGCTCGGGCGCGCCGCACAGCCTCCGGCACTACGTCGTTAACCGACAGTTTCAGGTCTGACCCGAAAAGTTCTTTCTGTGCGTCGCCCGGATAGACGTGAGTGGAGACAAAATCGACCGGCGCATTCTCCGCCTTGCAGAAGGCGAGGAACTCAGGAATCCAGGATGTCGCTGAGGTCGCCGGGCCGCCCACCTGCAGCCTCTGGTCGATGCCCTTCACTGCGACGGCAGCCGACTTGTAAAGCTTGAAATAGTCGGCCTGCGTGCCCGACCAGAACCAGGGTGCTAAATTTGGCTCGTTCCAGACCTCGATCGGCCATCGAGCGACTTTCTCGATCCCATAGCGTTCCACCAGGAAGCGGGCGAAATCACCAATGAATTTGCCCCAATCTTCGTAGCTGGTGGGCGGTGTGTTGATGCCACGGTAGTAGCCGAAAACGCTCGACCCCGCGGCTAGCTTTTTCGGCATAAAGCTCAGCTCGATGATTGGGGACAGGTCACGTTCTACCAGCCCGTCGTACACCTCGGCGACATTCTTGAAATTGGGAGTACGGGCGCTGCTCCGCTGTAGCGTCGAGACATATACGCCGAGTTCGTCGTTTAAGATCCCATGGAAACGAACATAGTTTAGATCAATTTCTTTGCGAGCCTGATCGATGTCTCGGCGCCAGCTTTCTCGCATCGTTATGGCCGCACGATCGCTACCAACCGCATTCCAAATGTGCTTCAGCGGGCCGGCAATAGCGGAGCCTATGGTGACGCGGAGAATTTCAGGCGCGGCCACGGCCTGCGCGATCCCACGCGTGGCTGTACCCAGAGTTAGGGCGGCGCCAGCTCCTGCCACGAAATCCCTGCGGTTCATATTTAGCCTTCTCTAGCTGTGTCGGGGATTACAGAGAGATATGCACGGCTAATTGCCGCCTGCATCTCGTTCACTGACAATTTTCTCATGATAAAGCGGTCGATTGCCGACACTAAGACGCCCCCCTCCGCGCAAACTTTAATGATACTATATCGTTCGATAGTAGCAGGGCTGGCGAGACAAACAAGCGGCTTCGCGCCGCAGTATGAGGATAGCTGGCTGTCGGTATGAAATGGTCCGCACTGGGTGCCTCGCTGTCTGGCAGCTGCCAGACTCTCGAACGACCGGTTGTAGCGTTGCCGCCATTCCCACAATGGCACCGGAACGGCGGAAGCTGGTCGAGAGCCGACGCCGGGCGTGTTAGGCGACATGCAAAACTGACCCCCTCGCGTCACTGAAAACTGGCCCCCTCCGGAAGGAGGACGGGACAGATGAATATGGATGATGAGACGATCTCCGCAGTTGGCTTGCGGAGGGACGCGATGCTTGAGCCTGATGAGGTGACGGCGATGCTGAGGTTGAGGAAGCTGGGCTGGGGCAGCAAGCGCCTGGCGCGAGAGTTTGGCTGTTCGCGCACGACCGTAAAGCGATATCTTGGGGCAGGCCGGTGGCAACCCTATCAGCGGCGGGTACTTCGCGGGATGTTGGCCGGTCATGAGACATGGCTTCGTGAGCGATTTTTCCGGCACCGGGGCAATGCCGATGTCGTTCGGCAGGATTTGGCCCGTGAACTCGGTGTCGTAGCGAGTTTGCGGACGGTTGAGCGAGCAGTGGCTGGCTTTCGGCAACAGCTGGCGGCAGAAGCGCGCGCGACGACACGGTTCGAGACGCCGCCAGGTCACCAGCTTCAGATCGATTTTGGCGAGAAGCGCGTCTGCATCGGTGGTGATAGGGTCCGAATATATGTTTTTGTCGCGACCCTGGGCTATTCCCGCCGCCCCTTCACGATGGCATTCCGCCATGAGCGGCAGTCGGCCTGGTTCGATGGCATGGAGGCAGCCTTTCGCCATTTTGGCGGCGTAACCGAAGAGGTGCTGCTGGATAATGCGGCGGCGCTGGTCACGCGCCATGACGCGGCGACGCGGGAAGTTGTGTTCAACGATCGGCTACATGCTTTCTCACGTTACTGGGGCTTTCGGCCGCGGGCATGCGCGCCCTATCGTGCTCGCACCAAAGGCAAGGACGAGCGCGGCGTCGGCTACGTAAAAAACAATGCACTAGCGGGTCATGGCTTTGCCAGCATGGAGGCACTGGAGCAGCATCTGGCCTGGTGGATGCGCGAGATCGCGGATTTACGCTGCCATGGTTCGACCGGGGAACCCCCGCTGCAGCGCTTTGTCCGTGACGAGGCGAGCAAGCTCAGGCCCTTGAATGGCCGGCCGCCGTTCCGGCAGATCCGCGAGCTGGTGCGCAAGGTGCACGGCGACTGTGCCGTCGAGATCGATACGAACGCCTACTCGGTTCCCTGGCGCCTGGTGGGCGAAACCGTGCAGGTAACAGTCAGTGCTGGACGTGTGTCGGTCTTCCATGCGGGGCGGTTGGTTGCCGAGCATGCCGAGGCTGCGGGTCGCCATCGCCGGCTGACAGACCCTGCGCACTTTGTCGGCGTTGCGGGCGCCAACGGTCCTGTGCGGCGTGCCGAAACCTTCGAGGAGCCACGGCTGCATCTGCCCGAGTTGCTGCGCCCCCTGGCTGAATATGAGCAGCTGGCAGGAGGGCGTTGGTGATGGCTATCGACCATGAAACGCTGCTGGGCTGGCTGAGCCGGCTGAAGCTCACCGCTATCCGCGACCAACTCGATACGTTGCTCGATGAGGCCGCGCGGCAGGATCTGACCATGCGCGAGACATTGGCGTTCCTGTGTGAGCGCGAAATCGCGCGCAAGGACGAGCGCCGGGTAGAGATGGCGATGAAGATCGCTCACTTCCCGCATGCCCGCGAACTTGACGGGTTCGACTTTGACGCCCAGCCCAGCGTCGATCCCCTTCAGATACGGGAGCTCGCCACGGCCCGCTGGGTCGCCCATGGAGAAGCAGTGCTGCTGCTGGGTCCACCGGGCGTGGGCAAATCACACCTGGCGATCGCGTTGGGCCGGGAGGTGATCCGCCAGAACCATACCGTGCTGTTCACCACCGCGCAGGCGCTGGTTGCCGCCTTGGTAAAAGCCCATGGCGAAGGGCGACTTGAAGAGCGCCTCGCCTTCCTTGCCAAACCTAAGCTGCTCATCGTGGACGAACTGGGCTACCTCCCGTTCGACCCAAACGCCGCGCATCTGTTCTTCCAGCTAGTGTCACGCCGTTATGAGCGAGGAGCGATGCTCATCACTTCCAACCGCAGCGTGGGAGAATGGGGAACCGTCTTTGGCGATCCGGTGGTGGCCACCGCAATCCTGGATCGTCTTCTTCACCACAGCCACGTCATCACGATACGCGGCGACAGCTACCGATTGCGCGAAAAGCGACGGAGTGGCCTTTTGCAAAAGGCCACTCCGTCGCTTGAACCAGCAGGCAACGAACCATCATGAAAGGGGGCCAGTTTTAGGTGTCGCTAAGGGGACTCTTTCCGATGTCGCTTGAAAGGGCGACCGGCAGCTTTCCTCAAATCCCGCCTCCGAACCGGACATTCGCCTCCGGCCAACTCTTGTCGTTTTCTGTCTGTGTCCGACGGTCCCATTTGGGCCATTTGCTCGCCACCGGTATATGTTCTGTGTCGGGAAACAAGATCGATGGTTTGACCCCCGGTGGAGCCGCAGCTACCGCCGAAGCTATGATCGTTCTGCTATCTCCAGCGAAGACGCTCGACTTCGAGCGTGCGTTGCCGCCCCTGACGGTTACTGCGCCGCATTTTGCGGAGGAGGCGTGCAGCCTCGCCCGTTCGGCGGCAAATCTGTCGCAGAAGCGGCTTGCAGAGCTGATGCATATTTCGCCGCGCCTCGCGAAACTCAATGCCGACCGCTTTCGTGATTTCTCCGATTTACCGCAAAGGCAGGCGCTCTATGCTTTTGCCGGTGACGTATATACCGGCTTCGAGGTTGACACGCTCGACGAGGCCGGCGTCGCTTTTGCACAGGATCATGTGCGGATGCTATCGGGGCTGTATGGGTTACTCCGGCCTCTTGACGTCATTCGACCCTATCGTCTGGAAATGGGAACCCGGTGGGCGCCCCGCCACAGAAAGCTGACCGACTGGTGGGGCGATCGAATTGCCGCGCTGCTGCGGGCGCAGGTCGCGGAAGAGGGATCGGGTGTCGTGCTCAATCTGGCCAGCCAAGAATATTTCGCGGCTGTCGAAGGCAGGCTCGAGGGCCTGCGCGTGATCCACGTTGATTTTCGCGAGCCGGGTGCCAACGGGCCTCGTTTCGTGAGCTTCAATGCGAAGAAGGCGCGGGGCATGATGGCGCGGTGGATGTGTGAACACCACATAACCGACGTTGAGGCCATGCGCGGCTTCGACAGTGACGAATATCGGTTCGACCCGGCTGAGAGCGACGCTGTGCATTGGCGTTTCATCCGGTCCTGAGCAGTGTACGAACTGACTACCTGCACCTCGGTGCCGAAATTCGATCAGCCTCGGGAATGAAGCCTTTGACGGCTACTGCCGGGCTGCGTCATCTTCTCCCATCCGTCGCCCGTAAACCGGTGACACATCACCGCTGGTGCGTCCATGGAGCGCCTCGATCTCAGCCTTGCGCTGCTCCAGATACAAGTCGCGATAGGCAGCATAGGGATCATCTTCCTTGCGGATCTGCTGGACGGTGTCGTCAAAGGCGGCACGCTCGCCAAGCTGGTTGAGGATCGTCGCCGGAATGACATAGGCTGGTTTAGTGAATGGCTTTCCGATCAGGAAAGGCACTGCCATCTTGTCCACGGTGTCGCCGATGATATCCCGCAAAGTAGTCGGTCCAACGATCGGCAGATACATGTAGGGACCTGGTCCAACGCCATAATAGCCCAGCACATTGGCCAGACCGTTGGGACGATAGCGCAGGAAAAAGGGCTTGCGCTTTGCCATGTCGAACAGCCCAGCGACGCCTAGCGTCGAGTTGATGGTGAAGCGCCCGGCTGTTTCCATTGCCTTGCCGGGCTTCAGCTGCAGCATATAAGCCGCGAAGACCACCGGTTCCTGCAAGTTGGCGAAGAAGTTGCGAAAGCTTTTGCGGACTGGCTTGGGCAGGCCCTTATTATAGGCTTTCGCCACTGGCTCGACCACTGCTCTGTCCACGGACTGAACCGCCTCGAAGCTTTTCGCATTAAGATTTTCAAACGGGTCTCCAGGCGGAGCCCGTTCTGCGCCGGTCACGACGATGTCATGGATCTGGTCGTCCGCGCCGTTCGCCGAAGGAGGAGCTACGGCTATACCCAAAGCGGCTCTGGCGCTTGCCACATCCACCAGTGGCGAAAGTTCGGGTGCCGGTGCATCCAGCCTCGCCGCCTGCGCACCCATCATCAACATTCCCGCGGCCAGGCCCGGTAGCAGCATAGTCCCGTCCTTTTGCAACGGCCAATCGCCACACGCGGCCAGGCCTTCACGTTCAAATTGCATTTCGGACCTACTCTTCAAGTGGTCTGCGCCTGCGCCGCTAAATGCGACGTCGCGCCCCGTCAATAGAGCTGATTTTCCGTTAGGACCGGGCTTGCTGATGCTTCAAATCATGACGGTGAGGTGCGCAGCGGACGGTACCGGCTGGTCACTCATCTTCAGAGGTTAAGTGCGATATCGCCTTGGGCGTCACATTCCCGTCTGCTCCAGTGCCAGCCAACCCTCTCAACAGCATCGGCAACCATCAACCATCAACTTTGTACGGCTATGCTCTTCAGGCTTAAGTACGTGGGTTGCGGGCTAGGTCATCGAGATAATCGGACCATGCTTGCATCATCGCTACACGTTCTTCGCAATACTCTCCCCGGGGCATAGGCCCGCCGAACCGCGTCGGCTTCAGCATGTGCTAATCGGCGTTCAACAGCGTCCGGATGCCATTTACCCATTCGTTGAGCAGGGTGCTCGCCCTGGCTCGAAAGCTGTGACTTGTCATCTCGTCGCCAGAGTGGCCCAGTCTACGCAGCGCTCCGTTCAAAGCGTTCTCGGACATCGGGCGCTTCATAGACTGGAAGCCGGGAAATACAAACTTCCCTGCCCCAGTGACCTTCTGAATGGAAGCAAGGATTGCCAGCGACTGCCTCGACAACGGTACGCGATGGGGTCGGCGCATTTTTCATCTTTTCCGCCGGGATGCACCACAACGCCTTGTCGAAATCGATCTTGGCCCATTCGGCGTGACGTAGCTCGCCGGGGCGGACGAAAACATGAGGCGCAAGTCGCAGAGCTGCCCGTGGGACCGCATGGCCGTCAAAGGCCTCGATCGCCCGCATGAGCGGTCCGACCTGCTGACTGTTGGTGATGGCGGCCAAATGCTTGCCCTTAGGGGTAGTCAGCGCATCTCGCAGCTTGGCCGATAGGTCATGCTCTACCCGCCCGGTGGCGATTGCGTAGCGAAACACCCTGCCACAGACGCTTCTCAACCGTCTCGCGCTCTCGTTTTGCCAGCCACTCTTCGGCCACCGTACGAAAACCGGTGGTTGCTTCAAACGGTTCGCGCGCCTCAGCCTCCTTGCGCGTTGCTGTCGGGTCCGAGCCGGCCGCCAGCAGCTTGCGGGTTGCTTCTCGTTTCTCTCGCGCTACCGCTAGGGTGATCAATGGGAACACTCCCATCGCCATTGTCTTGGCCTTGCCCTCGAAACGGTAATTCATGCGCCAGTAGCGCCCCCCCTTGAGGAGTAATCAGAAGATAGAGTCCGTGCCCCTCTGCGAGCGTGTAGGGCTTCTCGCGAGGCTTCGCTTTTTGAGCGCAAGGGATGAAAGTGCCAGGAGGGTATCTCCTGTGGCCATGCCGGCCGATACCCGCGAAGATACCCTCAGGTACCCCGAATTCTCAAATTCACGAGCGGAAACCAGCGCACACGAGATATAAAAAAACCGCTGAATTCAGCGGTTTTTTCGAGCTCTGCGGATTTCGCCGGAAGAACAAATGGTGCCCAGAAGAGGACTCGAACCTCCACGACCTTGCGATCGCCAGCACCTGAAGCTGGTGCGTCTACCAATTCCGCCATCTGGGCACGGGGTAGGACGGCGCGATTAGCCTTTGCCCTTCACCCTGTCAATCTCGCCCATACCATTATTTTGCTTCCTTTCTGGTTTTCTGCGAACCAGCTTCTATTGGCGCGAAGCAGGACGCATCCTTCTTCCAATGGAGAAAAGCCATGGCCCCTTTCCAAGCCGCGCCGCCCGCGCTGTTCGCCCGTCCCGATGGCGTCCGGCTCGCCTATCGCCACCGCGCGGGCGCGGGGCCGACGATCGTCTTTCTGCCCGGATATATGTCCGACATGGAAGGTGGGAAGGCGGTGGCTATCGATGCCTGGGCGGCGAAGACCGGCCGGGCCATGCTGCGCCTCGACTATGCAGGCAACGGCGCCAGCGAGGGCCGGTTCGAAGATGGCACGCTCGCCAGTTGGCGCGACGACGCGCTGCTGCTGATAGATGCGCTGACGCAAGGGCCCTTGCTGCTTGTCGGATCGTCCATGGGCGGCTGGCTTGCCTTGCTGATTGCGCGCGCCAGGCCCGATCGCGTGGCGGGGGTCGTCGGCATCGCCGCTGCGCCGGATTTCACGGAATGGGGCTTCAGCGACGCGGACAAGGCGCTGCTTGCGACGGAGGGACGGCTCCTGGAGCCCACGCCCTATGGCGACGATCCTTTGGTGACGACGCTCGCCTTCTGGCAGTCCGGCCAATCGCTGCGCCTGCTCGGCGGCGAGATTGCGATCGACTGCCCCGTGCGCCTGCTTCAGGGGCAGGAGGATCGCGACGTCCCCTGGCAGACCGCGCTGCGGCTGGCCCAGCGGCTGCGTTCATATGATGTGCAGACACTGCTGATTAAGGACGGCGACCACCGCCTGTCTCGCGACGGGGATATTGCGCTGCTGATCGGCACGCTCGGCAGCCTTTTGGACACGCTCTGATGCCTTTCTTCCTCTCGCTCCTCCTCCTGACCCCGCAAGCCTACGATCCGGAAACGGAAGCAGTCCTGAACCGCCCGAAAAGGGCGAGAGCCGCGCCCGTCGCGCCCTCCACTCCGCCATCCGCGCAGCCTGCCGCCGCGGACGGCCGTATTCCTGTCCCGGAAAAATTCGCCAAGCCGTTTCAGGCGTGCCTTGACCAAGCGCTGGAATCTCCCGACCAGGGCATCGCTTTCGCGCAAAAATGGCGGCTGGAGGGGGGCGGCTTCTACGCCCGCCATTGCATGGGCTTCGCCTATGCCCGTGCCGAGCGGTGGGCGCCCGCTATCGTCGCCTTCGAACAGGCTGCGGATGAAGCCGAACGGGGCGGGGAGATGGCCCAGAGCGCACGCCTTTGGGCACAGGCCGGTAACGCCGCCCTGGCGGCTGGCGACCCGGCGAAGGCGCGCAGCGGCTTCGACGCGGCGCTGGCGCGAGGTCTGCCCGATGGCATTGAAAAGGGCGAGACCCATCTTGATCGCGCCCGCGCCTTGGTCGCCCTCGGCGACGCCAAGGCCGCTCGCGAATCCCTTGATGTCGCGCTGACGCAAGCGCCGCAGGACCCGCTTGCCTGGCTCTTGTCCGCCACGCTGGCCCGCCGATCGGGAGAATTGAAGCTTGCCCAGGCGCACATCGCGCGCGCGGTGCAGTTGTCGCCCGATGACGCATCCGTCGCGCTGGAGGAGGGCAATATCGCCGTCCTCACCGATCATGCCGATATCGCCCGTTCGGCCTGGCAGCGCGCCGTGAAGCTGGCGCCCCAGTCCTCTGCGGGGAAGGCGGCTGCCGACAATCTCACCCGCCTGCCTGCCGCAACCCCGCCGCCGAGGTGATGGCGGTCAGTTCAGGTAGAAATCGACCGTCGTGACCACCCGCACCTTTTTGTAGGGCGTGTCGCTCGACCCATCGGCCTCGCCGTCGCGCGGGTCGATCGAGAAATAGCCCTGCGTAGCACTCTTGATCCCGCCGACACTCGCCCCGCTGTCGCGTGCGAACTGTTCAGCCGCCGCTCGCGCGTCCTTGGTCGCGGCCGCAACCATCGGCGGTTTGACGTCATTAAGCTTGGTGAAGCTATACCGCATGCCCGACCCTTCCTGCAGCGTCACGCCGCGCCGAACCAGATCGAACTGCTGCGCCACGGCCCGCTGTGCGCGTGCGATGTCGGTCGTGCGCAGCAACATGCGTTGCGTGATGGTGATCGTGTTCACGCCATTGTTGATGTATTGATTGACCCCTGCGCCGGTCGGCGTCAGCGCCTCGGGCTTGAAGCCGAGGCTCGTGAAATAGGCTTTCAACTCCTTGGTATTATTGTCGATCTCCGCCCGCACCGCAGGCAGGTCGAAGCCCGTCGCTGCATAGCTGATCGACCAGGTCGCGAGGTCGGCCGTCACATTGCGTTCGGCCAATCCCCGAACGGTGACGGAGCGATCCGCTGCCTTCGCCCGCTTCAGCCCGTCGCCCAGCAAATAGCCGCCGCTCATGAGCCCAAGCGCCAGCAATCCGGCACAGCCCAGTAGCACCTTGTCGCGATACTCCAGCCCCATCTGCCTCTCCTCTTTCATCCCAGCCCGCGCCGCCCTATCTTGGGAACATTCCTGCCTTACCCGAGATGAACCGTTGCTTTATGGCGACGAACGGAGCGACCCTTGACCAAATATCTGCACACGATGATCCGTGTAACCGACATCGACCGCACGGTCGCCTTCTTCAACCTGCTCGGCCTTCAGGAGCAAAAACGCTTCGACAGTGAGCAGGGCCGCTACACGCTCGTTTTCCTCGCCGCGCCGGGAGATGAGGAGGCGCAGGTCGAACTTACCTATAATTGGCCCCCGGAAGATGGCAGCGCAGGCGAAACCTATGGCGAAGGGCGCAATTTCGGACATCTCGCCTACCGGGTCGATAATATCTACGACGTCTGCCAGCGGCTGATGGACGCAGGCGTCACGATCAACCGCCCCCCGCGCGACGGCCACATGGCTTTTGTCCGCACGCCGGACAATATTTCGATCGAGCTGCTGCAGGATGGTTATCTCGAACCCGCCGAGCCGTGGGCCTCCATGCCAACTAGCGGTCATTGGTGAGCGCCATGCTGCAGGTCGTTCGCGTCCCCGTCCTCTCCGACAATTATGTCTGGCTGCTGCATGACGACGCCAGCGGCGAGACCGTTGCCGTCGATCCCGCCGTCGCTGACCCGGTGCTGGTCGCAGCAGCCGAGCGGGGCTGGACGATCGGTCAGATATGGAACACCCATTGGCATGGCGATCATGTCGGCGGCAACGCGGCGATCAAGGCAGCGACGGGCTGCCGGATCACCGGACCCGCTGCGGAAGCGGGGAAGATCGGCACGCTTGACCGGCAGGTGGGGGAGGAGGATCAGGTCCGCATTGGCGGTCATGTGGCGACCGTCATGGAGGTGCCGGCTCACACTGCGGGGCACATCGCCTATCATCTTGCGGACGACCGGATCATCTTCGTCGGCGACACGCTCTTCGCCATGGGCTGCGGCCGGCTGTTCGAAGGGACGGCGGAGCAGATGTTCGCCAATATGGCGCGGTTCGCAGCGCTCCCGGACGAGACGACCGTCTATTGCGCACACGAATATACGCAGGGTAACGGTCGCTTCGCCCTTACGGTTGAGCCTGACAATCAGGCCCTGGCCGCCCGGATGAAGGAAGTGGATGCCGCGCGCGCTCGGGGCGAAGCCACCGTGCCGACCACCATAGGACAGGAGCGGGCTACCAATATCTTCATGCGGGCTGGCGATGTCGCGGAACTCGCGCGGCGCCGCACTGCCAAGGATACGGCCTGACGGTTCCGGCGTTACTCCACCGTCTCCTTAAAAGGAGAAAAGCTGGAGAAGTGCCATGCGGAAATGCATATATTTGGCGCCGCTGATATTGGCCGCCTGCGCGGGCGGGAACGAGCCTTCGCGCCTAACCGAAAGGCAGGCCGCTCGGCTCGAAACGGCGCTTCAGGGCAAGGTGGCGGGTGAACCGGTCAGCTGCGTCAATCGCAACTCCGCCGCCAGTCTGACGGCGATCAGCGACAGTGTGCTGCTCTACAGGGTCAGCGGACGGTTGATCTATCGCAACGACCTGATCGGCGCCTGCACCGGACTGGCGCGCGGCGACACGCTCATTGTCAAGACCTACGGCACGCAATATTGCCGCGGCGACATGGCGCGGAGCGCGGATCTTGTGACAGGATCGATCACCGGAGGCTGCGCGCTGGGGTCTTTCACCCCCTACCGTACGCCGGGCCGCTGACGGTCAGCCCTTATACAGCGCGTCCAGCCGTTCCTGATAGCGCGCCCGGATGACATGGCGGCGGATCTTCATCGACGGCGTCATCTCGCCATTTTCGATGGTGAAAGGCTCGTCCGCCAGGATGATGCGCCGTACCCTTTCGGTGACCGACAGGTCGTCATTGACCCGATCGACCGCCGCGCGCAGCGCCGCCTGATAGGCTGCGTCCGCCTCGATCCCCTCAACGCCACGGCCCTGCGTCGCCGCCCATTCGCGCGTCCATTCGGGGTCCGGCACGAGCAGCCCGACCAGATGCGGACGCCGGTCGCCATAAACCATCGCCTGGCCAATCTCAGGCTGCAGCGTCAACATGCCCTCGACCTTTTGCGGGGACACATTGTCGCCCTTGTCATTGACGATCAGGTCCTTCTTGCGATCAGTGATGCGGATACGCCCCTTGCCGTCGATCTCGCCGATGTCGCCGGTATGCAGCCAGCCATCCTTCAGCGCCTTCTCAGTCTCCGCCGCGTTGCGCCAATAGCCCTGCATCACCAGTTCGCCGCGCACCAATATCTCGCCATCCTCGGCGATCTTCACCTCAACGCCATTCAGCGGTGGGCCGACCGTATCCATCGCGATGCCCGTACGCGGCCGGTTGCAGCTGACCACCGGCCCCGCCTCGGTCTGGCCATAGCCCTGCAGCAGGGTCAGCCCCATCGCATCGAAGAACAACCCAACATCGGGATTGAGCGGCGCGCCGCCCGACACCAGCGCCTTCATCCGCCCGCCGAAGCGTTTCGCGATCTTGGGCCTCAATGTCCGGTCGAGCAGCAGCTTCATCGGCAGGTCGGCGACCGACTTGCCGCCCCTTTGCTCCTTCGCCGCGATCCGCAGCGCCTGGGACAGCAACCAGACGGGGAATTTCCCCTGCTTCTCGATCGACTTGATGATGCGGGCGCGCAGCACCTCAAATAGGCGCGGCACCACCACCATGATCGTCGGTCGCGCTTCCTCGATATTGCTGGCGAGCTTTTCCAGCCCTTCGGCATAATAGATTTGCGCCGCCAGCATGATCGGCAGGAATTGCCCGCCGCTATGTTCATAGGCGTGGGACAGCGGCAGGAAGGACAGGAAAACCTCGTCATCCCAGCCGAAATCCTCCGATACCAGGCGTCCCGCGCCCTCGATATTGCACAGGATCGCGCCATGATGCTGCATCACCCCGCGCGGCGCGCCGCCCGTGCCGCTGGTATAAATGATGCAGGCCAGGTCCTCGCGTCCCGCCGTCTGCTCGGCCGCGCAGGCGTCCGGATCGGCGATGTGGGAGGCTATCAGGTCAGTCCACACATGGCAGGACACATGGCCCTGTGCCCCTCTCAACGGCTCCATGCCCACGACGAAGCTCGCCTGCGACCGCAGCACGGCGGGCATCAGCGCCTGGGCCAGCTTGGCCGTCGATACGATCACCGCCCGCGCGCCACTGTCGGTCAAGATATGCTGATGATCGCGCGTCGTGTTGGTAGTGTAAGTGGGAACGGTGACGCATCCCGCCGCCATGATGGCAAGGTCCGCGATACAGAATTCAGGCCGGTTCTCGCTCACCAGCATCACCGGATCGCCCGGCTTCAGACCTTGCGCCTTGAGCGCTGCGGCAAGGCTCGCGACCTGCTGCGCCACCTCGGTCCAGCTCAGCGATCGCCAGCCGCCAGCCGCCTTGCGCCACAGAAATGGCAGGTCGCCCATCTCCCTCGCGCGGGCGAAGAACATCGTTACCAGATTGGGATATCGTTCGATCGCCCGCAAGCCGCGCAACTCCTGAATATCAGCGCGTCACCTGCGCGCATCCGCTCCGTCGCCGCTATAGCCGCGCCGAGCCGTAACGGTCACGCATTTTCAATCGAATAGCCCGTCCTGCAGCCCGGTGGGGGGATTAAGCCCCAGATGCTTCCATCCCGGCCCGTTGAGGCAGCGCCCGCGCGCGGTGCGGGCGATCAGGCCAAGCTGGATCAAATAGGGTTCGATCACTTCCTCGATCGTGTCGCGCGGTTCGGACAGGCCAGCCGCCAGCGTTTCCACCCCAACCGGCCCGCCGCGATAAATATCGGCGATCATCATCAGGTAGCGCCGGTCCATCAGGTCGAGGCCCAGCTGATCCACCTCCAACCGGCTCAGCGCCGCATCCGCCGCTTTGGCGTCCACGGCCTCAACGCCTGCAACATTGGCGAAGTCGCGTACCCGTCGCAGCAACCGCCCGGCAATGCGGGGCGTTCCCCGCGACCGCCGCGCGATCTCGATCGCGCCGTCCGATGTAATGCCCAGGTCCAGCAGCCGCGCCGCGCGCCGCACCACCAGTTCCAGTTCCTCGACCGTATAGAATTGCAACCGCACTGGAATGCCGAAGCGGTCACGCAGCGGCGTCGTCAGCAATCCTTGCCGCGTCGTCGCGCCCACCAGCGTGAAGCGCGGCAGGTCGATCCGCACCGATCGCGCCGAAGGCCCCTCGCCGATCATCAGGTCCAGCGCACGGTCCTCCATCGCTGGATAGAGCACTTCCTCGACCGCCGGATTGAGCCTGTGGATCTCGTCCACGAACAGCACATCGCCCTCGTCCAGATTAGTGAGCAGCGCCGCGAGATCGCCCGACTTGGCGATCACCGGGCCCGATGTGGCGCGGAACCCAACGCCCATTTCCTTGGCGACAATCTGCGCCAGCGTCGTCTTGCCAAGGCCAGGCGGGCCGAAGAACAGCACATGGTCCAGCGCGTCGCCGCGCTGCCTCGCCGCCTCGATAAACACGCGCAAATTCTCGCGCGCCGCTTGCTGGCCGATAAATTCCGTCAGCGATTTCGGGCGCAGCGCCGCATCCACATCCTCCACACGGCGGGTGGAGGCGACCAGCCGATCCTCACTCATGCGCGCCTGCCCCCGTGGCTGCCTCTATGCCGACCCCCCTCACTTCGCGGCCTTCCGCAGCGCAAGCCGCACCAGCGCATCCAGTGTGGCGCCTTCGCCCAGTTCCTCTTCCGCCAACGCCACGGCACTGCTTGCCTCGGCCGGTTTGAATCCGAGATTCTGGAGCGCAGAAATTGCGTCTGCGCCAAATCCTTGAGCGGCGACCAGGCCGATGCCTCCGCCCAGCACCGCGCCTGCTCCCGGCGCCGCGCCGATCTTGTCCTTTAGTTCGTTGACGATCCGCAGCGCCAGTTTGGGGCCCACGCCATTGGCTCGCGCGACCATCGCCTTGTCGCCGGTCGCGACCGCTCGATGCAGCTCCGCTGGCTCCAGCGCCGACAAGATCGCCAGCGCCACGCGCGATCCCACGCCCTGCACCCCGGTCAGCAGCCGGAACCAGTCTCGCTCCTCCCCGCGCGCAAAGCCGACCAGCCGGATCGAATCGTCCGACACCAGCATTTCAGTATGCACCGTGACCGCTTCGCCCACCGGCCCCAGCGCCGCCAAGGTCCGTGACGACGCGCCGACCAGATAGCCCACGCCCCCCACATCGATGATGGCGTGGTCCAGCCCCGTGCTGTCCAGCCGCCCCTTGAGCTTAGCGATCATGCCCCGCACCCTTTGGTCATGATCTGTTCTTTACAGCGTCTTGGGCCGCGCGCCAGTCAAAAGCGTTCACGCTGCGGCACCATTTGCCGCGCCGGGCGTAATGCAGCGCGATCCGTTGAAGACAAAGGACTTGCCACGCCCATGCCAGCGCCGCTGCTTTCTCCCCAGGACTTCGCCTGCCCGGCCATCCGCCTGTCCGGCCCGGTCGATCAATCCATGTATCTGCACTTCAAGGACGGCCTGGCGAGCGCGCCGGGGGACGGGCTGGTCGTCATCGAAATCTCCACCTTGGGCGGCGACCCGGAAATTGCGCGGATGATGGGGGAGGATGTCCGCTTTCATTCGGAAATCAGGCCAGCGCAGCGCCTCGTATTCCTCGGCAAGACCGCCGTCTATTCGGCAGGCGTGACCTTCATGGGCTTTTTCGCGCGGGAGAACCGCTATCTGACCCGCGGCACGCGCGTCATGATCCATGAACGGATCATCACTCGCGACATTCACCTGCAGGGCCCGCTCTCCACCTGCATCGCGCCGTTGAAGGCTGCACTCAACGAGATTGAATCGTCGATTGCGATCCAGAATGAAGGCTTTTCCAACCTGGTCCTCGGCTCCACCATCTCGCTGGAAGAGGTGCTGCAGCGCGCGCCGGAAAACTGGTATCTGGAAGCGAATGAGGCTGCCGATCTCGGCCTGGTCGCCGCGATACTCTGACGCCGCTTGCCTTCGCGCTGCTTTTGCGGCTTGTTGCGCGATATGCAGCGCAGCTCTTCCCGATCGCCGGTCTTTCCCTGGCGGTACGGCATGTTCCTGGTGCTGCTCCTATCCGCCTTGCCGCTGGCCTGGCTGATGCCCTGGCACGAAGCCGTCATGGCCGGGTTCGATTGCGCGGCGCTGGCCTTCCTGATCGCAGCCCTTCCGCTCGTCCATGCCGATCCCGACGACATGCGCCGGACCGCGCAGGTGAACGACGCCAATCGCCGCCTGATGCTGCTCCTGACCGGCATCGTCTCGCTGGTGGTGCTTGTGGCGGTAGGCGCGGCGGTCGGCCAGCACGGCGGGCCGGACTCGGCGATCATCGCCCTGCTGCTCGCCACATTGGCCCTCGCCTGGCTGTTTTCCAATTTCGTCTATGCCATGCATTACGCCCATATCTTCTACCTGGCCGATGGCGCTGGCAAGGATCGGCGGGGGCTGGAATTTCCCGGCACGGAAGAACCGGATTATAGTGACTTCCTCTATTTCGCCTTCACCTTGGGCATGACCTTCCAGACTTCGGATGTGTCCATCACCGCCAGCCCCATGCGCCGGGTGGTCACGGCGCAATGCCTCGCCGCCTTCCTGTTCAACCTCGGCATATTGGCCTTCACCATCAACGTGCTGGGCGGCGCATGAGCAGGGTTCACCGCTTGCTTACCATTTCCCGGCATAAGCGCCGCATGACCGCTTCGGCCGATCCCTGCCCCCGCTCCGCCGTCAGCCATGGCGTCGGCCTCGCCGGCTTGGCGGGGCTTGGCCTATGGGCGCTCGTCGCCCGGCATTTCGGCATGAACGGACCCAATGCAGGCTTTACGGCGGTGATCGCCTGCGGCCTGCCGATGGTGCTGTGGTCGCTGCTGGTGGACAAGGTTCACCGCAACGCCTCCACCAACATAGACTGGCAGGCACCGCCGCGCAGCTGGCGCGCCATTCTCGACATCAGCTTGGTCAAGATCGCCGGTCTTTGGGCGACATGGCTCGCCATCGCGATCTTCTACTGCCTCGCCCGCTGGTATTGGAGCGGCAATTATCGCTATTCCATGGACCTGTTCATGGGTGCAGCGCCCTGGCTGCTCGCCTTCTCGCTACCTTATGTAGCCTGGCTCGACCGGCGACTGACGGAGCCAAAGGACGCCACCTATGCCTTCGGCCAATGGGTGATCGGCGGCGCGGCGGGCAAGCCCGATATGAGTCAGGTCGCCAATCATGCCCGCGCCTGGGCGGTAAAGGGCTTCTTCCTCGCCTTCATGCTCTCGATCGTGCCGGGCAATTTCGCCAGCGTCGTCGATTGGCGGCTGGATCATGCCCTCGCCAATCCGGTCAACCTCGCCGCCTTCCTCATCGCCGTCATGTTCATGATCGACGTCTGCATGGCGACGGTTGGCTATCTGCTGACGATGAAACCGCTCGATTCGCACATCCGCTCGGCCAATCCGTCACTGGCCGGCTGGCTCGCGGCGCTGATCTGCTACCCGCCCTTCGTGCTGATGGGAGGCGGCGGCCCGCTCGACTATCATGCGGGCGGCGCCGAATGGGATGTTTGGACACAAGGTCATAGCGCGTTGCAATGGCTGCTCGGCGGCTGGCTGGTGCTGCTGACGGCCCTTTATGCCTGGGCTACGGTGGTGTTCGGCATTCGCTTTTCCAACCTCACCCATCGCGGCATATTGACGCACGGCCCCTATCGCTGGACCCGCCACCCGGCTTACCTTTCCAAAAATCTCTTCTGGTGGTTCTCAGCGCTGCCTTTCCTTACCGTTTCGGGCAGCCTCACCGACATGGTGCGCAACTGCGCCATGCTGGCGGTAACCAACGCCGTCTATTATTGGCGCGCAAAGACGGAGGAGGCTCACCTGTCCACCGATCCAAAATATCGCGCCTATAGCCAATGGATGGAGCGCAACGGCCCCGTGCCGCGCTTCTTCGCTTGGGTCACAGGCCGTGGCCGCGCCACTGCGGCGGTTGTGCCCGCCGAATAAAGGCTAATAGCTTTCCTCGGCATAGACCCGCGAAAGGTCGCCTTTCCATTCGCCATGATAGCGGTCGAGCAGAAGCTCGGCATGGGTGCGCCCCGTTGCGGCGATCTCGTCCAGCGGCGCCAGATAGCCGGTCTCATTGTCGCCAGCGCCATTCAGCTGTGCCCGCGCCTTCAGCCCGCTGCGGCTGATATCCAGCACTTCCCCGGCAATATCGCGCAGCTTCCGCCCGCCCGGCACCGGCGCGTCCAGCGCAAGCTTGGGAGCAGCATCGCGCAGCGTCTGCCGCTCGTCCATGGTCCAGTCCTTCACCAGGTCCCACGCCGCATCCAGCGCACCCTGATCATAAAGCAGCCCGACCCAGAAAGCCGGGAGCGCCGTGATCCGGTCCGCCGGACCCCCGTCAGCCCCGCGCATCTCCAGGAAACTCTTCAGCCGCACCTCGGGGAAGGCGGTGGACAGATGGTCCTCCCAATCCTTCTCGGTCGGCTTCTCGCCCGGCAGGACCGATAGATTGCCATCCAGAAAGTCCCGGAAACTCAAGCCCGCAGCGTCGATGTAGCGGCCGTTTCTGTAAACGAAATACATCGGCACATCGAGCGCATAGTCCGCATAACGCTCATAACCGAAGCCATCCTCGAACACGAAAGGCAGCATGCCGGTGCGATGCGGATCGGTGTCCGACCAGATATGGCTGCGATAAGACAGCATGCCGTTGGGCTTGCCCTCGGTGAAGGGCGAATTGGCGAACAGCGCGGTCGCCAGCGGTTGCAGCGCCAGCGATACGCGGAACTTCTGCACCATGTCCGCCTCGCTACCATAGTCGAGGTTGGTCTGGATGGTGCAGGTGCGCAGCATCATGTCCAGGCCCATCGACCCCACGCGCGGCATGTGGCGCAGCATGATGTCGTAACGGCCCTTGGGCATGATCGGCAGCTCGTCACGCCGCTTGTCGGGCCACATGCCCAGGCTCAAAAAGCCCAGCCCCAGCATGTCGCCGACATATTTGACCTGTTCCAGATGCCGCTCGGTCTCCATGCAGGTCTGGTGAAGAGTCTCCAGCGGCGCGCCTGACAGTTCCAGCTGCCCCGCGGGCTCCAGGCTGACGGTGCCATCCCTGCCGGACAGGGCGATGATATTCTCACCCTCGAACACCGGGCTCCAGCCATAGCGGGTCAGGCCGATCAGCAGCGTGTGGATGCCGCCCTGCTCGTCATAGGAGGGCGCATGATGATCCGCCTTCGCATAGACGAACTTCTCATGCTCGGTGCCGATGCGCCAGCGTTCCTTGGGCTTGGCGCCCTTCGAGAAGGCCGCGATCAACTGCTCGCGGGTCTCGATGACGGGATCAATTCCACCTGAATCGGTTCTGGTACTCATGCCCCGCCTTAGCCTGTCCCCCCGGCGCGTCAATCAGAGCGCGCGGGGCACAAATAGGTTGCACCGCAGGGCGCTGCAATCCCATTTCGGTTTGAAACTATTGCCAGTCGCCATTCAGCGTCATCCAGGCAGAGGTCGCGGCGATCGCCGCTGTCTCTGCCCGCAATATGCGCGGCCCCAGCGAAACCGGCACCGCCTTCGCCACAGCCCGGATCGCTTCCCGTTCCGCCGGATCAAAGCCGCCCTCCGGGCCGATCAGGAATGCCGCAGGCCCTTGATGCGCCCGCAACGTCTCGACCAGCGGTTCGCCGCCCGTCTCATCGGCAAAGAATAGCCAGCGCTCCTCCGGCCACTCCCGCAGCAGCGCGTCCAGCTTCACCATCCCGCCAAGCTCCGGCAGCGCGGTGCGCCCGCATTGCTCCGCCGCCTCGACCAGATGGGCGTGCAGCCGGTCGAGGTTGAGCTTGTCCACCACCGCCCGCCGGGTCAGCACCGGCTGCAGCTTCGCCACCCCCAACTCGCATGCCTTTTCCGCGATCAGATCGATCCGCGCCTTCTTGACCGGGGCGCAGCACAGCCAGAAATCAGGCACATCCTCCAGCGGCTTCGTCTGGCTCACACATTCCAGCACCAGGTCGCGTTTGCGCACGTCCCTTACCCGCGCCGCCCATTCGCCGGACCGCCCGTCGAACAGCAGCACGATATCGTCCGGCTTCACCCGCATGACGCTGATCAGATAATGGGCGGGGTTGCCATCCACCGGCACGGCGACGCCTTCGTCCAGCTGCGTCTCAACATGCAGGCGGGGCGCGCTCTGCGGTGGCCATGCGGGGGTTGCGGTCATCGAAGAATCCATCCATCCGTTCGGGCTGAGCCTGTCGAAGCCTCTCTCTCCCCTAAAGAGCAAAGGGAGCCCTTCGACAAGCTCAGGGCGAACGGAGATGTATCTTGAGCGACACCATAGTCCCGGACAGCCAGGCGCGCGGCCTGCTATCCCGCTTGCCCGGAACGCCCCGCGCCCTCGCGCTGCTCGCCCGTTTCGACCGCCCGATCGGCTGGTGGCTTCTGTTCTGGCCCGGCGCCTGGGCGGTCGTATTGGCGGGAGGAGCAGGGGATCGATGGCCGCTCGTCCTCTGGCTCCTCCTCGGCAGCATCGCGATGCGCGGCGCGGGCTGCGTCTTCAACGACATTGTCGATCGCGATCTCGACCGGAAAGTCGCGCGCACCGCCGCCCGCCCGCTCGCCAGTGGCGCGATGTCGGTAAGGACTGCCTGGGCCTGGCTGATCATGCTGTGCCTCGTCGGGCTCATCGTCCTGCTCCAGCTTCGCCCCTATGCGCAGCTCGTGTCGCTCGGCAGCCTCGCCCTTGTCGCAGCATACCCCTTCATGAAGCGGATCACCGGCTGGCCGCAGGTCTGGCTTGGCTTGGTATTTTCGTGGGCCGCACTGGTCGGCTGGAGCGAAGTCATGGGCGCGCTCACAGCGCCTGGCCTGCTGCTATACGGCGGCACCATCTTCTGGGTCGTCGGTTATGATACCATCTATGCACTGCAGGATCGGGAGGATGATGCATTGATCGGTATCGGCTCGAGCGCCTTGTCGATGGGTCGGCATGTCCGCGCGGGCGTCACAATCTGTTACCTGATTGCCCTGTCGCTCTGGGCCGCGGCGATCTGGCAGGTCCGTCCCCAACTGCTGGCGCTCGCCGCGCTGTTGCCCATGGCGGCCCACCTCTTCTGGCAAGTCGCGACACTCAAGGAGGATGGCATCGATCCGCTCACGAAGTTCCGCTCCAACCGCTTCGCCGGGCTGCTGATGTTCCTCGGCTGCCTTGTGGTGGGCAGCGCATGAGCGGTCCGCAAGAGGGCGAAGATTGCTGGCGCATTGCCCGCGCCGCCAAGGCCAGCGTCATCATCGATGCCGACTGCTATTTCCGCCACGCCCGCGCCGCGATGCTCAAGGCGAAACAGCGCATCATGTTGATCGGCTGGGATTTCGACGCCGCCATCAGTCTGATCCGGGAGGATGAGGCAAAGGACGGCGCCCCTGTCATCATCGGCGATTTCATCAGCTGGCTGGTGGAGCAGAAGCCGGAGCTCGAAATCTTCCTGCTGCGCTGGGACATCGGCGCCATGAAGTCGATGGTGCAGCCGTCTAACCTGTTCACGACGGTCAAATGGATGGCGCATAAGCGCATCCATGTGAAGCTCGACAGCCACCACCCGCCCGCCGCCTCGCACCATCAGAAGATCGTGGTAATCGACGATTGCTTCGCTTTTTGCGGCGGTATCGACATGACGAGCGACCGATGGGATACGCGTCATCATCGCGATGGCGATCCCGGCCGCTATCATCCGGACGGCTCGCCCTATGGTCCTTGGCATGACGCCACGACCGCGCTGCAGGGGGATGTGGCGATGGCGCTCGGCCACCATGCCCGTGCCCGTTGGAAGGGGGCGGGCGGCGGCGATTTGGAACCGATCCTGGGCGAACATGATTGCTGGCCGGACGCGCTGCCGGTGGAGTTCGAACAAGTCGATATCGCCATCTCCCGCTCCGCGCCCGACATGGACGATCAGAACCCGCTTATCGAGATCGAACGGCTCTACATCAACCAGATCGCCTCAGCGAAGCGCTGCATCTACGCCGAAAGCCAATATTTCGCCTCCCGCCGCATAGCCGAGGCCATTGCGGCGCGGCTGGGCGGTCCCGACGGCCCGGACATCGTCATCATCAACCCCGAACAGGCCGATGGCTGGCTCGAACAGCAGGCGATGGACACCGCCCGGGCCCGCCTGGTCGAAGCCCTTCGGGCGCGCGACACTTATGGCAAGCTGCGCGTCTATCACCCCTTCACCGTCCGCGGCGAACCCATTTATGTCCACGCCAAGATATTGATTGTCGATGACCGCGCGATCCGCGTCGGTTCTTCCAACATGAACAATCGTTCGATGCGGCTCGACACCGAATGCGATGTCACGATCGACACCAGCCTGCCCGCAAACAGCGGCCATGAAGACCAGATCCGCAAGATTCGTGACGACCTCATCGCCGAACATCTCGACCTGCCGCTCGAACGCGTGGCCGCCGTCATCGCCGAACGCGGCCTTATCGCCGGCATAGAGGAACTGCGCGACAAGCCCGGCCGCACCCTGCGCCCCTATGTTACGCCCAACCTCAACGATGTGCAGGCATGGCTGGCGGACAATGAAGTGCTGGACCCGGAAGGCCCCGCCGAAATGCTGGAACCGATGACCGCTAAGGGCCTGTTCCGTCGGATGAAGGCAGTGCGCTAACCCCACCTCCGATTTCCGCGTTGCTAAGCCCCGTTCGCTTCGAGCGAAGTCGAGAAGCTGTTGCGCAAGGCTTCCCGATAAGGCTCGAAGCGAACGGAAGCCGCTTACTCAGCCGCCAGCAAAGCCTCCGCCCCGCCCAGATTGACCGACACCAGCCGGCTCACCCCGCGCTCCACCATCGTCACGCCGAACAGGCGGTGCATCCGCGCCATCGTCACCGCATTATGGCTGACGATCAGGTATCGCGTATCCGTCTGCCCGACCATCACGTCCAGCAGATCACAGAATCGCTCGACATTGGCGTCATCCAGCGGCGCGTCCACTTCGTCCAGCACGCAGATCGGCGCGGGATTGGTCAGGAACAGCCCGAAGATCAGCGCCACCGCCGTCAGCGCCTGCTCCCCGCCCGACAGCAGCGTCAGCGCCGCCAGCTTCTTCCCCGGCGGCTGCGCCATGATCTCCAGCCCAGCCTCCAGCGGATCGTCGCTGTCGATCAGTTCCAGATGTGCCTGCCCGCCGTTGAACAATGTCGTGAACAGCCGCCGGAAATGCCCATCCACTGCCTCGAACGCCGCGAGCAGGCGCTGCCGCCCTTCGCGATTGAGGCTGCCGATCGACCCGCGCAGCCGATTGATCGCTTGGGTCAACTCCTCGCTCTCCGCGCGGCTGGTCGCCTGCGTCGTTTCCAGCTCTTCCAGTTCCTGCGCCGCGACCAGATTGACCGGCCCGATCCGCTCCCGCTCGGCGGCAAGCCGGTCATGTTCAGCCTGCTCGCTCTGCGCGATTCGGATCTCCGCACTCGCGAAACCCAATTTTTCGGGCAGCACGGGGGGTGGGCATTCAAATCGCTCGCCCGACAGCCGGTTGGTCTCGACCCGCTTCTCGTCCGCCGCCTCGGCCCGCGCCGCAGCGGTCGCGCGGCGCTCCCGCGCCTGCGCCAGCATCTCTCCGGCCTCGCTCGCCCGCCCCTCGGCAACCCGCAAGGCGGCCTCAGCCTCGCTCTCGGCCTTCCGCGCCGCTTCAGCCGCCTCGGCCAACCCAGCGCTCTGCTCGGACAAGGCCGTGATCGCCCCCGCCAGCCTGTTCGGCTGCTCCGCCAGTTGGGCCCGTTCCGCCGCAATCGCCTCGCCGCGTTCGACCATGGCCGCGATCCGCTTGGCCGCCTCGCCAGCCCGCGCGCGCCAGCCCTTGGCCTCCGCGTCGGCAGCCGCCATCCGTTCACGGTCGCTCGCCAAGGCGCGGTCAGCGAGCGCCTGATCCGCCTGCGATTGGCTGACCGCCAGCCGCGCCTTCTCGCTCGCCTGGGAAAGCGAAGCGACCAGCGCCCGCGTCTCCGCGCCATCGGGCACGGCGGCGTGCGCGGCCTGCGCCTTGTCATGCTCGCCCCGCGCGCCTTCCAGGTCGGCTCGCGCCTCCGCAATCCGTTCCTCGATCGCTTCGCGCCGCCCGGAAAGCCGCTCCAGCGCCGTCGCGGCCTCATCCGCCGCGCGCAAAGCGGTGCGCAGCTGCTGGTCCGCTCCGCCTAGCTCCGTCCGGGCCTCCGCCAAGGCCGTCGCCGCCACGCGCTCGCGCCCAGCCGCACCATCCTGCGCCGCGCGCGCGGCTTCGACCTCCGCCTCCGCAGCCGGCCGTGCCGCCGCAATCGCCTCCAGCCGGTTGAGCCGGATCAGCCGCTCCGCCGCCGCCGCGCCGCCTTCCGCCGCGGCATAGCCGTCCCAGCGCCGCAACTGCCCATCCGTCGTCACCAGTCGCTGTCCCACGGCGAGCGCCTGCCCCTCATCCGTTTCGACCACCGCAACCTGCGCCAGCCGCCGCGCCAGTTCCGCAGGCGCGGTCACGAAGGCCGCCAGCGCCGCGCACCCCTCGGGCAAGGCGGGGTCGCTCTTCAGCGCCGCCGCGCCACCCCAGCGCCGGGTGCCCTGCACCCCGATCGGCGCTTCCAGATCATCCCCCAGCGCTGCCGCCAGCGCCCTTTCATAGCCCGGTGCCGCCTTCAGCTGGTCGAGCGCCCGCTCCCGCCCGGAGCCGCCTTCCACCGCCCGCTTGAGCGCCGCCGCCTCGCTATCCAGCGCCGCCAGCCCGGCGCGGGCCGAAGCCAGCGCCGCCTCCGCCAGGGCCCGCTCGTCAGCCGCCGCCTGCCGCGCCGACTCCGCGTAACGAATGGCGGCCTCTGCCGCATCCCGATCCGCGCCCGCCTGCGCCTGCGCCGCCAGCGCTTCCGACCGCTTCGCCTCCAGCGGCTCGGCATCCGGCAAAGCGCCAGCTTCGCCCTCCAGCCGCGCCACTTCGCGCTCCGCCCGCTCGAGCCGGCTCCGTGCCGCCATCAGCGCCGCCTCGGCCACGCGCAACTCGGCTTGCTCGCCCGCTTGCCGCGCCATCGCCTTGGCCAGTTCCAGCTCGGCATCGCGCGCCGCATCCTCGGCCCGCGCGATCCGCCCGGCAAAGTCCGGCCGCATTGCCTCCGTTTCGGCGATCCGTCCTTTCAGCGCCGCAATCTCGTCGTCTAGCCGCGCAATCGCCTCGGCAGCATCATTGGCCAGCGTCCCCTCACGGGCCCGGTCCTCCTCCAGCCGCTCGGCCTGCTGCGCCAGATCATGCAGCCGCCGCACCACGCCATCCCGCTCGGTCCGCAGAGCCGCGAGCCTGTGTCCCGCCTCATTCTCCTCGTCCCGCGCCGCCTGCGCTGCCGCCCGCCGTGCAGCAAGCGCGTCCACCGCCGCATTGGCATGGACGGCCGCCGCGGCCTGCGCCTCCTGCGCGCCGCTGACGGCGCTCTCCGCTTCCGCGGCTTCCTTGCGCGCCGCGTCCGCGCTCGCCGCCGCCTCGCGCCAGCGGGCGAAGATCACGCGGCCCTCGGCCACCCTTATCTGCTCGGACAGCTTGATATAGCGCTCGGCCGCCTTGGCCTGCCGCCGCAGGCTGCTCGCCCGCGCTTCCATATCGGTGAGTATTTCGTCCAGCCGCACCAGATTGGCCTCGGCGGCGCGCAGCTTCTGTTCGGCATCCTTGCGCCGTACATGAAGCCCGGAAATGCCCGCCGCTTCCTCCAGCATCGCACGCCGTTCCTGCGGCCGCGCGGCGATGACGGCGGCGATCCGGCCCTGGCTCACCAGTGCCGGGCTGTGCGGGCCGGTCGCGGCGTCGGCGAAGATCAACGAGATGTCCTTCGCCCGCACATCGCGACCGTTCGCGCGATAGGCGCTGCCCGCCCCGCGCTCGATCCGGCGCGTGACCTCCAGCTCGCCGTCCGCGCCGACCTCGACCGCGTTGAACAGCTCACCCTGCTCCTGCACGGTCAGCAGCGACACTTCGGCAAAGTCCCGCTGCGGCCGCGTCGATGTGCCCGCGAAGATCACGTCGTCCATGCCCCCGCCGCGCATCGACTTGGCGCTGGACTCGCCCATCACCCATCGGATGGCTTCCAACAGGTTCGACTTGCCGCAGCCATTGGGCCCGACGATGCCGGTCAGCCCCGGCTCGATCCGCAACTCCGTCTGATCGACGAAGCTCTTGAAGCCAGACAGTTTGAGACGTTTTATCTGCATGGGCCAAAGCCCCGCGAGACGACGCCGGGGCAGCGTTCCGCCACCCCGCCTTCAGCGGGAAGCTGGCTCCAGAATGTCAGCCCCCCCTTGGCCAATCAGATACCTGCTTCCTTGAGCTTGGGCTGCAACGACGCCCAGTTGGCGACATTGTCGATCTTCACATTGTTCAGGATGAAGGTCGGCGTGCCTTCGATCTGATACTGGCTGTTCGCCGCCTCGACGCCCTTCGCCAGCTTTTCGGCTGCGGCCGTGTCTGCCAGGCACTGTTTGGCCTGATCCTCGGCTATGCCGCGCTGCTTGGCGAAATCGACCAGCCCCACCGCCTCGGCCAGATTGCCGAAACGCTGCGCGGGGGGCGCGCTCATCAGCTGCTGATATTTGGCGTCACCCAGGCTCTGCGCCTTTTCGAACATCGTATTCTGGTTGGCGAAAAACTGGTCGCTGATCGGATAGAAGACATCCTTGCCGCCGCACCGGGCGAGCAGGGCGGTCGAAATGTCGATCGGATCGCGCACGAAGTTGCGCAGCTCGTAGCTCATCTTGCCGCTATCGACGATCTTGCGGATTTCCTCCGAAGCTTCGGCCGCGAAGTCGCGGCAATGGCTGCAGGTGTAGGACGCATATTCGACCAGCTTCACCTTGGCCTGCGGATTGCCCATCACAAAGCTGCCCTCGGGCGTCTCGGTGACCGTGGTGGACCAATTGGTCCCGGCAGGCGCGGCGACAGCGGCGACGGGTTCACCCGCGACGGAATTTTCCGCATCCTTCTTTCCACAAGCGGAAAGGCTTAGCGACAGGGCGATCAGGGCAAGTCCGGTAAAGGCTTTCACTTCGGCAAGGCTCCGTTGGTCGGGCGTCAGGATCAAGGGTTTAGTTCAGCGAGCGGCCTTGGGCAATGCGTCGCGCAACGACGCCCAGCTTGATCCGCTTGCCAGCGCGCCGTTGATGGTGAAGCCCGGCGTGCCGCCGATTTTCACCTTGTTCCACGCCTCGTCGGTCATGGCCAATATCTGCTTCATCGACGCGGGATCGGCGATGCAGGCGTCTAGCTGCGCCGGCGTAAAGCCGCGCTTGCCCATCAGCGTGTAAAGCCCGGTATTGCGCCCGATATCGCGCAGCGCTGCGATCTGTTCCGACGGCTTGGCCGCGCCGCGATCATAGGCTTGCAACTGCTCCATCCAGGCGTCCTGATTGGCGAACAGCGCCTCATGATTGCCGAAGAAACGCTTTGCGCCCCCGCATCGCGCCAGCAGTGCGGCCGTCAGATCATATTTGTCGCGCACCGCGTTGCGCACCTCGACGCTGACCTTGCCGCCCTTCACATAATCGGCCTTCAACGGCGCGCTCGCCTCTCCCACGAAATGGGCGCAGTGCGAACAGGTGTAGCTTATATATTCGACCAGCTTGGTCGGCGCGGCCGGATTGCCCAGCACATGCCCGCCGATCGGCGACAGCGCCACGCGAGCGGTCCAGTTCACCGCGGGCGCGGCGATCAACGCACCGGGGAGGGCGATCAGAGCAAGGATAGCCAATCGAATTTTCGTCATGCGATAACCCAATGAAGCGCCGCCCCTGTACGGCCGTTGAATTTGTCTGCAGCCGCCTCCGAAAGGCGGGCCGTCTCACTGTTAACGGATCTTCGGCAACCCGTTTGAATTTACAAGCCCTTGCGCCAGCGACTCCAATACGGCCCGTAGCTCCGGATCGCCAATGTCGCGCAGCGAATCGCCAAGCTCCACCGGCACCGGCTTCAGGTTCCGCGGCGGTGGCCGCCGCTCGGGTGCACTTGACCGCACCTCGCCCTGCTTCATCGCCACCTTGGCGACGGCGGCATAGCCGAAGAAGCGATTCACCCGTTCGATAATGTCGGGCAGTACATGCTGGACCATCGGCGCATGGCCGCTCATCACCGTCAGCTGCAGCGTGCCGCCCGCCTTCTTCCCCACCGGGAAGCGGATCGATTCGGGGGCGGAAATCTCCGCATAATGCGATCCCACAATCTCCGCCCAGCGGGTGACGATGCTGGACTGAACAAAGCCGAACTTGCGAAAGGCCGCCGCGCCGATCTGCGGCATCAGGTCGGCGATTTGCCGGGCTCCACCCACGCGCGGACGCTCCGCCGCCTCGGCAGCTCGGCTTTTCATTTTGGGTGTCGCGGGACGTTCCGTCATGGCCCGCTTAATGGCATAGGGCGGCCATGGACGTCGAGCGGAACCTCATGAAAATCGCAGCAGATCTGCTGGCCCATTATGACGTCCATGCCCGCCGCCTGCCTTGGCGCGCCCCGCCGGGGGTCAATGCCGCCGACCCCTATCGCGTCTGGCTGTCCGAAGTGATGCTCCAGCAGACGACCGTCGCCGCCGTTGGTCCCTATTTCGCGAAATTCACGGAGCGCTGGCCGACGGTCGAGGCGCTCGCCGCAGCAGAGGACGCTGACGTCATGGCCGCTTGGGCGGGCCTTGGCTATTATGCCCGCGCCCGCAACCTCCTCGCCTGCGCGCGTGCGGTGGCGAATGACCATGGCGGCGTCTTTCCCGACACAGAGGGCGGCCTGCGGAGCCTACCCGGCGTCGGGGCCTATACAGCCGCCGCCGTTGCCGCCATCGCCTTCGGTCGCCGCGCGGTCGTGGTCGATGCCAATGTCGAGCGGGTGGTCGCCCGCCTCTTCGCCATCGACACTCCGCTGCCCGCCGCGCGGCCCGCCATCCGCGTCGCTGCCAACGGCATCACGCCCGACGCCCGTGCGGGTGACTTCGCCCAGGCGATGATGGACCTTGGCGCAACCATCTGCACCCCGCGCAATCCCGCTTGCGGCATTTGCCCGCTGCGCTCCGATTGCGCCGCCCTCCTCACCGCCGATCCAGCCGCCTTTCCCGTCAAGGCCGCCAAGAAGGCCAAGCCCCATCGCCTTGGGCATAGCTGGTGGATAGAGCGGCCGGACGGTCGTGTCTGGCTGGTCCGCCGCCCGGCCAAGGGCCTGCTCGGGGGCATGCGCGCGCTTCCATCTTCCGACTGGAGCGCCGCGCCGGACGCGACCCCGCCGCTCGCCGCAGATTGGACGTCGCTGGCGGAGCCCGTCGCCCATGTCTTCACCCATTTCTCGCTGGCCTTGACCGTTCATGTCGCCCATGTGGCGGAGGACAGCATGCCGCCGGAAGAGGGCGAATGGTGGCCACTCGCGCAGATTGGCGAGGCGGGCCTGCCGACCCTGTTCCGCCGCGCGGCGGATGCAGCGATGAAGGAGAGAGATGTCCACGTCCACTGACCAGCTTGGCTTCGCCGGGGGGCGGCTCGACCGGGCCGACCATATTCGCGTGAACCCCGATCTTGTGGCGCAGGCCCTCGCGTCGCCGGAAGCCCGCTGCCTCGTTCTGGACGGGCTCGACCCCGTCACCCAGGATGGCCATCTGCTGATGGAACCGATTTTGCCGGACGCCCGGATCGAGGACCATCTTCTCCTTGGTCTCGACGACAGTCAGCGCCCTATCTTCGCCCGTCTCACCGAGGAAAGCGGCGCGAATTTCGTGCCCAGCCCACGCAGCCGCACCATCGCCAACGAAGTCCCCGCGGACGAGGTCGCCCTATATGGCGCCGCGCGCAGCCTCGTCCACTGGCACGGCCGCCATCCTTTCTGCTCGGTCTGCGGTTCGGCAACCAAGCCGGAAAAAGCGGGCTGGGCGCGCCGTTGCGGCTCCTGCGACGCCGAACATTTCCCCCGCGTCGATCCGGTCGTCATCATGCTCGCTGAACATGACGGCCGCGTCCTGCTCGGCCGTCAGCATAGCTGGCCCGAAGGCTTCTACTCCGCCCTCGCCGGCTTCATCGAACCCGGCGAAACGATCGAGGAAGCGGTCGCGCGCGAGGTCAAGGAGGAGGCAGGTCTTGTCGTCCGCTCCATCCGCTATGTGATCAGCCAGCCTTGGCCTTTCCCCTCATCACTGATGATCGCCTGCATGGCCCAAGCAGACGACGATAAGCTGACTCTCGACGAGACGGAGATTGCGGAGGCGATCTGGTGCGACGCCGATGATGTCCGCGCGGCTCTGGCGTCTCAGCCCGGCGCGCGCTTCAACTGCCCACCGCCCATGGCGGTCGCCTATCATCTGCTCAAACATTGGGCCGATGCGCAGGTTGCCCCCGCAGGAGCAAGCGCGTAAGGCCCAATCCCCACCCTTAGCAGGAACGCCCCGCACCCATGCTCAGCCTCGAAGAAGCCCAGTCCCGCGCGCAGGATCTGGTGAGCGCTGCGCGCAGGGCAGGGGCCGATGCTGCCGACGCCATCTATGCCTGCAATGCCTCGACCACCGTCGCGGTGCGCCTGGGCGCGCTGGAAGATGTCGAGCGTTCGGAAGGCGAGGAGATCGGCCTGCGCGTCTTCATCGGCCAGCGGTCCGCCAGCATCGCCGCGTCGGACATGAACCCCGCGACCCTTGGCACGCTCGTCGATCGCTGCATCGCCATGGCGCGCGAGGCGCCGGAGGACCCCTATGCCGGGCTCGCCCCTCAGGACCGCCTGCTGCGCGGCACACTCCCCGCGCTAGACCTAGCCGACCCGAGCGATCCCGAACCCGCCTTGCTGCGCGAACGCGCCCTTGTCGTCGAGGAAGCCGCCCGCGCCATCTCCGGCGTCACCAACAGCGAAGGCGGCGGCGCATCCAATGGCCGCAGCCAGGTCGCCCTTGCCACCAGCCACGGCTTTGCGGGTGCCTATGCGGGCACCAGCCACTCTACCTGGGCCAGCGTGCTGGCGGGCAGCGGCGCGGACATGCAGCGCGACCATGCCAGCCACAGCGTCCGCCATCTCGATGATCTTGAAGACCCCGCCGCCATCGGGGCCCGCGCGGGCGAACGCGCCGTCGCGCGCCTCAATCCTGCGAAGGTCGAAAGCGGCGTCCTCCCCATCCTCTTCGACCCGCGCATCGGCTCCAGCGTGCTTGGTCATCTGATCGGCGGCATGGTCGGCCCGGCTATCGCCCGCCGTTCCAGCTTCCTGCTGGATTCGCTTGGCGAAACCCTGTTCGACAGCGCCATCACCATCATCGACGATCCGCTTCGCCCGCGCGGCATGCGCTCGCGTCCCTTCGATGGCGAAGGGCTCCCCGTCGCCCGCCGCGCCCTCATCGACAAGGGCGTGCTGACCGGTTGGCTGATGGACAGCGCCTCCGCCCGCCAGCTTGGCCTGGAACCCACCGGCCACGCCAGCCGTGGCGGCAGCGGCGCGCCCGGCGCAGGCGTCACCAACGTGCATATGGAGCCGGGCAGCGCCGCGCCCACGGAACTGATGGCCGACATCAAGCGCGGCATCTACGTCACCGAACTCATCGGCATGGGCGTCAATGGGGTCACGGGCGATTACAGCCGGGGCGCGGCCGGTTTCCTGATCGAGGATGGCGCGATCACCGGCCCTGTTTCGGAAATCACCATCGCCAGCAATCTGAAGGACATGTTCCGCGCCTTGGTGCCCGCGAACGACCTCGTCTTCCGCTATGGCATGAACGTGCCCACCATCCGCATCGACGGGATGACCGTTGCCGGGGGCTGACATCGACCTGCGCGCTCTGGTAGGCGCGGTTTCGGACGCCGCAGACCGCGCGCTCACCCTCTGGGCGGGCGGCCAGACGCAAGTGCGCCAGTGGGAAAAAGTTCCCGGCCATCCCGTCTGCGAAGCCGATCTCGAAATCGACGAGATGCTGCGCCAGAGCCTCAGCCTCATCGATCCCACCGCCGGCTGGCTGTCGGAGGAAACCGCCGACACGGTCCACCGGCTCGACCTCGCCCGCGTCTGGGTGGTTGATCCGATCGACGGCACCCGCGACTATCTGCGTGGCCGTCCAGGCTGGGCTGTCTCCGTCGCGCTGGTCGAACATGGCGCGGTGCGCATCGGCATCCTTGCAGCCCCCGCCCGCAACGAACTCTGGCTCGCCCAGTCGGGGGAGGGGGCCACCCGCAATGGCCGCACGCTGCGAGCAGGTTCCCGCGCAATCTTGCCCGGCGCGCGCGTCCCTGCCGACCAGCTCCCCCGGCACGATCGCGACCTCATCGCCGTGCACAAGCCGAACAGCATCGCTCTTCGCATGGCCATGGTCGCCGCCGATGAAGCCGACATCGTCGCCACCGTTCGCTGGGGCAATGAATGGGACGTGGCCGCCGCTGCGCTGATCGCGCAGGAAGCAGGGGCCACCGTCACCGACGCGCTCGGCGATCCTCTATCCTTCAACCGCCCGGAGCCCACCGCCTTCGGCCTACTCTGCACCGCCCCCGGCATCCATGCCGCAGCAACCGATCGCCTCGCCCCCCGCGCCCGAGAACTGCTGGGACGCGGCTAGAGCGAAAGGAAGCGGGAAAGGCCCCATGGGCCTCGCGTGCACAAAGATGCAGAGGCGACCTGCTCCGATTCTTCCCGTCGCCCGGCGCGAATGAAGCGCGTAGTGGCCGAATGTCAGAGGCTCTTAAAGCTTCCCGTACTTCGCCTCGAACCCGGCCTGATCCCCGGCGGCGAGATATTTCGCCTGATCGATCCACTGATCGCGCACGGGCCGCCCCTTGAAATTGCCGAGTTTCGCGTCGATCGCGGCCAGATCGGCATCGGTCCAGCTTGCGATCTGGGCATAGCGGGTGACGCCCAACTCGATCAGCAGCAGGTTGAGCTTGGGCCCGACGCCCTTTAGCTTCAGCAGATCGTCGCGCGCATCGGCCGACGCGGGAGCAGGAGGGGTCGGCTCCACAGCGACGGGCGCGGGCGCGGCCTCGGCGACCGGCATAATCGGCTCAGCCGCAACCGCCGCAGCGACGGCTGCTGATGGAGTGACGTCCCGCGGCTCGACTTCCACCGGCCGCTCGGCCTGAACCACATCAACGGTCTTCTTGCGGCCAGCCAGCAGGAAGACGACGCCGATCAGGATCAGCAGCGCGATCAGCAGCCACAGGCCATAATCAATGAAAAACTGCTGCATCAATCCGTCCTCCCTGTTTCGTCCCATTATCTAGGGGAGTGCCGCCTGTTCCGGCAAGAGCGTCAGCGCCCCTCCCGCTCCACTTCGCGCCAGCCAATGTCCCGGCGGCAGAAACCGCTGGGGAAATCGATCGCATCCACGGCCTGGTAGGCTGCCGCCTGCGCCTCGCCGACGCTGCTGCCGCTCGCGGTCACGTTCAGCACCCGCCCGCCATTGGCGACCAGCTTGCCGTCCTTCCCCACCGTCCCTGCGTGGAAGACTCGCGCGCCGCCCGCTTCCGCCGCCTCGATGCCGCCAATCGCGCCACCCTTTTCCGGCGTTCCCGGATAGCCCTTCGCCGCCATCACCACGGTTAGCGCCGTCCGATCGGCCAGCTGCACCGGACCCTGCTCCGCCAGCCGCCCCTCGGCCACCGCGAGCAGCAGTTCGACCAGATCGCCGTCGAAGCGCAACATCAGCACCTGGCATTCCGGGTCGCCAAAGCGCGCATTATATTCGATCAGCTTCGGGCCTTCGTCCGTCAGCATCAGCCCCGCATAAAGAACGCCTGTATAAGGCGTCCCTTCCGCCGCCAGCGTATCGACGGTCGGCCGGATGATCTTTTCGATGACTTCGGCTTCCAGTTCAGGCGTCAGCACGCGCGCGGGGCTGTATGCGCCCATGCCGCCGGTATTGGGGCCGGTGTCGCCGTCGCCCACGCGCTTATGGTCCTGCGCGGAGCCAAAGGGCAGGATCGCGCTGCCATCGGTGAGCGCGAAAAAGCTCGCTTCCTCGCCGCGCATGAATTCTTCCAGCACCACTTCTTCGCCTGCTGCGCCGAACGCACCGGAAAACATGGTGTCGAGCGCCTTCAGCGCCTCATCCCGCGTTTCCGCGATGATGACGCCCTTGCCAGCGGCCAGGCCATCGGCCTTGATCACTACCGGCAGGCCAAAATCTTCCAACGCCGCGATCGCGCCATCCTTGCTGTGAACGCGCTCATATCCTGCGGTCGGGATATTCGCCCGCTTGCACAGGTCCTTGGTGAAGCCCTTCGAGCCTTCCAACTGCGCCGCCTTCTTGCCGGGCCCGAACACCGGATAGCCCTTCACCCGAAGATTGTCGGCGAGGCCATCGACCAGCGGCGCTTCCGGCCCGATCACCACCAGCCCGATCGCATGGCGCAGGCAGAAATCCACCACGGCGCGATGATCCGTGACATCCAGATCGACCAAGGTCGCATGCTGGGCTATGCCGGGGTTGCCGGGCGCTGCATAAAGGGTCTTGAGGCTTGGCGATTGCGCCAGCTTCCAGGCCAAAGCATGTTCGCGGCCGCCGCTGCCCAACAGAAGGATGTTCATTTCGCCCATGTCCCCGGAATATGAAGCTGGTTTCGATGCGTCGGGCCGCCTGTTAGCGGAGGAAAGGGCGGGCGACAACGCGCCGCCGCTCTCGGTGAGCGAATTGTCGGCCATATTGAAGCGCACGGTCGAGGACCGCTTCGGCTATGTCCGCCTGCGCGGCGAAATCTCCGGCTTCAAGCGCGCGGCTTCCGGCCATCTTTATCTCTGCCTCAAGGACGACAATGCCGTGATCGACGGCGTGATGTGGAAGGGCGGAGCCGCGCGCCTGCCGTTCGCCCCGCAGGATGGGGTAGAGGTGATCGCGACCGGCAAGCTCACCACCTACCCCGGCCGCTCCAAATATCAGATCGTCATAGAGCGGATGGAACTGGCGGGCGAAGGCGCGCTGATGGCGTTGCTCGAAAAGTTGAAGCAGAAGCTCGCTGCCGAGGGGCTTTTCGACCGCGACCGCAAACGCCGCCTGCCCTTCATGCCGCGCACCATCGGCGTCGTGACCTCGCCCACCGGCGCGGTCATCCGCGACATATTGCATCGCCTGGAGGATCGCTGCCCCACCAACGTCCTGCTCTGGCCCGTGCTGGTGCAGGGACAGGGGGCGGCCGAACAGGTCGCCCGCGCCGTGCGCGGCTTTTCTGACATGAAGGCCGGCGGCCCGCACCCCCGGCCCGACCTCGTCATCGTCGCGCGCGGCGGCGGCTCGATTGAGGATCTGTGGAGCTTCAACGAGGAAACCGTCGTCCGCGCCGTCGCCGAATGTTCGATCCCGATCATCTCGGCGGTCGGTCATGAAACCGACACCACGCTATGCGATCATGCCGCCGACATGCGTGCGCCCACGCCGACCGCCGCCGCCGAAATGGCGGTCCCGGTCCGCGCCGATCTGATCGCGATGCTGACCGAGCAGGGTCTGCGCATGAACCGCGCAGTTCGGCGCGGCGCTGCGCAGGCGCGCGAGCGGCTCGACATGCAGGCTCGCCTCATGCCCACGCCAGACACGCTGCTCGCGCCGCAGCGGCAGCGGCTCGACCAGCTCTCCGACAATCTAGGCAACTGCCTGCGCCACCGCCTCGCCGACGCGCGCGGGCATCTGGGGCAGGCCGGCGGTGCGCTTCGTCCCGCGCTCCTCCAGCAATATCTGAACCGGGCCAAGGAACGGCTCGACCGCCTCCGCCTTCGCCCGGATTATCTCACCCGCGTTTTCCATGACCGCGCCACGGCCTTTGACCGGCTCTCGCGCCTGTTCGTCTCGGTCAATCCCGACCTTCCCCTCCAGCGCGGCTTCGCGCGCGTCATGGCCGGGGATCGCCTCGTCAAGACCACCGCCGACGCCCGCGCGGCAGGGGCCGTCTCGCTCCATTTCGCCGATGGCGCGGTAGGGGCAGTGATAGAGGGCGGCTCACCCCCAACACCCCTTGAGAAGCCGCCAAGCCAAGCTATATCCCCTTCATCCCGTCCCGCCCGCAAACCGCAGGAGAGCGGGGAAACCCGGCAGCAGGACCTTTTTTCCTGATGCCGCCGAAAAGCGAAAAAGGCCGCCTGATCCCATGCTGATGTCCAACCGTGATCGCCCGGCCCGGCTGCATTATATGGCCTACAGCTTCCGCGTGCTGCAGGCGGGCGACCATGTCGTCTGCGCCGTCACTGGCCAGAAGATTCCGCTCGATGACCTGCGCTATTGGAGCATCGCGCGCCAGGAACCCTATGCCAGCGCCGAAGCTTCCGCCCAGGCCGAACTTAAGGCCCGCGCCCCGCACTGAAAAGGCTAGCGCTACGCCGCGCCTGCTGGCAGCGCCGTCTTTCAGCCCTGATTTCCCCTCGGGACTACGCAGAAACGAGTCGCGCATCACCCGCGTCTTTGTCGCCGGGCGCATGCCTGCTCGCTGACCCCTATTGCCTCCGCGCAACTTATCCCCTTCCGCCCGCGCGCTGCCCGCAGCAAAGTTCTGCGGGCTTTCGCAGCGCTGTAACAATGTTATTAAACGGTCGTAAAAGTCCCGTTTCTAGTCGATGTGGCAAATTTACGACAGTGCAACAGCAAATTTAACCGCCGCCAGCAACATTGCTTTACACTCTTAAAACGACTGCGCAGACTGATGCGGCACGGATGAAGAGGGGTTTGCTGTCGGGCTCCTAACGCCCCTCTTCATGCGTCGAAAAGCGAAGGACGTGGGCTGCGCCTGCGTCGCTCCAGAGCAAGGGACTGGACTGTGAAGACACTCTCGAACAATTCGTGGCTGCGCGGAAGCGCGGCGCTGCAGGCGCTTGCATATGCGGGCGCCGGTTTTGCGGCCCTCGCCGCGCCTGCCTTCGCGCAGGACACTCCCGCAGGCACCGTGGCTGAAGAGCCTGAGGCCACCATCATCGTTACCGGGTCGATCCTGCGCCAGGACGTGAACAACACGCCTTCGCCCGTCTCGGTCCTGACCTCCGAATCGCTGGAACAGCGGGGTATCCAGACCACGCAGGAAGCGCTGCAGCGCATCTCGTCGAACAACGGCGCGGCGCTCACCAACAGCTTCTCGGCCAATGGCGCGTTCGCGGCAGGTGCGTCCGCGGTCTCGCTGCGCGGCCTCACCACCAGCTCGACCCTGGTCCTGTTCGACGGCCAGCGCGCCGCTTATTATCCGCTGGCGGATGACGCGACCCGCAACTTCGTCGATCTGAACACCATTCCGGACGACATCGTCGATCGCGTCGAAGTGCTGCGCGATGGCGCGTCGTCCACCTATGGCGCAGACGCCATCGCAGGCGTCATCAACGTCATCACCAAAAAGCAATTCAAGGGGATTGGCGGGCGTGTCGAAGCCGGCATCACCGAACGGGGCGACGGCGAAAATTACCGCGCTACCCTGACGGTCGGCACCGGCGACCTTGGCCGTGACGGCTATAATATCTACGCCAGCGGCTTCTGGTATCGCCAGAACGCCCTCTACAACCGCGACCGGCCTTATCCCTATAATTCGCAGGACCAGTCGGGCATTTGTCGCGATGGCGTCTGCGGTCCGCAGGTCGGGCCCAATGGCGGTTCGATCAACCCGTCGAGCACCGGCTATGTCGGCTGGGCCGACGCAACGGGGACGAGCGACCGCCGCTCCTTCGCCACCACCTTCTTCGTCGCGCCGACCGACTCCAACAGCGCGCTCGACGATCCGCTCGGCCGCTATCAGTTCCTCAATCCCGCCGCAGGCTGTATTGCCGGAGAGACGCCTTACACCCTGACCGCGGCTGAACTGGCGGACACCGACCAGAATGCCTTTGCGCCCACGACGGTCTGCCAAGGCGATCTGGTGCGGCAATATGGCGTCATCTCGCCACGGATCGAACGCTTCGGCGGCGCGCTCAAGGCGACCGTCGCCGTCACCGACGACATCGAAGCGTCATTCACCGCCAATTATCTGCAGAGTAAGGTCAGCTACAGCGGCGAACCGGCGACGATCCGCGCCAACGGCCCGGCCGGCATCGCCTTCCCACGCTTCAGCACCTATAACAGCGGCCCGCCCAACGCGCCCGGCTCCTTTGCGCTGGCGCTGCCGGTCTATGTGTGCCCGCTGGTCAATGGCCTGCCCCAGCCGAACTGCGACGCCACCAACGGCACGCTCAACCCCAACAACCCGTTTGCCGCGCAGGGGCTGCAGGCCCGAATCCTCGGCCGCATTCCCAATCTGACCGAATTTAACGAAACGATCAGCCGCACCTATCGCGGGGCTTTCTCCATCGCGGGGCCGGTCACCGACAATTGGAATTTCGCGGCGGACATTGTCGGCATGGTCACCGACCTTACCCGCACATCGACGGGCTATGTCTATATCCAGAACCTGCTGAATGTGGTCGCCGACGGCAGCTATAATTTCGTCAATCCGCTGTCGAACAGCCAGGCGGTGCTCGATTATCTGTCCCCGGACAATATCACCAAGTCGAAATCCGAACTTTATGCCGCACAGATAAGCTTCAACGGCACGCTGTTCGAATTGCCTGCTGGGCCGGTCCAGCTCGGCTTCGGTGGTCAGATTCGCCTGGAATCGATCGATGCGCCTAGCGCCAACGCCGACTTTGCCGGGCCTACGCAGCGCTATTTCGTCCTGAATGCCTTCGGCACGAAGGGTGAGCGCGTCGTTCGTTCGGGCTTCGTCGAACTGAACGTCCCCGCCTTCGAAGGCTTCGAAGTCAACGCCTCGGGTCGCTACGATAATTATAACAGCGGGCAGGACGCTTTCTCGCCGAAGGTCGGTTTCCGCTACAAGCCGATCGATGCGCTGACGCTGCGCGGCACCTGGTCACGCGGCTTCCGCATCCCCAGCTTCGCGGAAGCCAACGCGCTGCCGACGACGGGCTTCGTCAACAACACGGCATCGACCTTCCCGGAATCCTATCTGGCGCAATTTGGCTGCACGCGGGCGACCTTCACCAGCTGCCCGACCTATCTCAGCTCCAGCAGCTATGGTCAGACCCAGCTCGCCAGCCCGGATCTGAAGCCGGAAAAATCGACCAGCTGGACGGCGGGCGTCATCTTCGAACCGACGCGTAACATCCGCCTCAGCGTCGATTATTACAACATCAAGAAGAAGGGCGCGATCATCCCCGCGCCGTTCGGCCCGGCTTTGGCAGCCTATTATTCGGGCCAGGCGATCCCGGCGGGGTACAACATCATCCAGGACTCCCCCGATCCGCAAAATCCCGGTGTCCTGCCGCGCGTGGCCTATGTCCAGGCGCCGCTTATCAACGCCAACACGATCCGGTCCGAAGGTCTGGACTTTGCCGCGACCGGGCGGTTCAACTTTGGCGATGTTCGTTTCACCAGCTCGGTGGAGGCGACCTACATCATCAATCTGGACACGACCTTCGCCGACGGCAGCCGCGAAAGCTATGAAGGGACGATCGGCAATTACAGCCTGACGGCTGGTTCCGGGACGCCCGAATGGCACGGCAGCTGGACCAACACGCTGGAATGGAACAAGTGGACTATTTCGGCGACGGCGGAATTTTTCGGCGGCTATAATCTGTCGGCAGAAGACGTCGAAGGCCCCGGAGCGTCGGGCGGTTGCGGCATGCTTTCGCCGCAGTTCGTCAAGTGCAACGTGGACGACTATATCACCGTCGATCTCACCACCAGCTACAAGCTCAACGACAATTTCACGCTCTATCTGAACGTGCTCAATGTCTTTGACGATCTGCCGCCGATCGATCCGGTCACCTATGGCGCGAACAACTACAACCCGGTTCAGGGCGGCACCGGCATCTACGGCCGCGCCTACCGTCTGGGCGTCAAAGCCAACTTCTGATCGAAGCGATCAGGGCTAAAAAGGGGAGGGGCGCCGGTCATTCCGGCGCCCCTTTTTACGTGCTTAAGTCCCCGCACCTGAAGGGGAGTCGTGTATGGCCGTCACCCCACAGTTAACTGAAGCGCCCCATCGCCTTCATCCACCTTCACCCGCGACCCATCGGGCACTTCACCGCGCAGGATCAGGTCGGCCAGCGGGTCCTGCAGATAGCGCTGCACCGCCCGCTTCAGCGGCCGCGCGCCATAGACCGGATCATAACCGACCCGCCCGAGCCACGCCCGCGCGCCGTCCGTCAGGTCCAGCACCACCTTGCGGTCCTTGAGCAGTTTCTGCACCCGGCCGACCTGGATATCGACGATCGGGGCCATATGGCTTGCGCCTAGGCGATGGAACAGGATCACCTCATCCAGCCGGTTCAGGAACTCCGGCCGGAAATGCGCCCGGACGATGTCCATCACCTGATCCTCGACCTTCTCCACCGGCTCGTCGTCGGCAAGGCTGGCGATGAACTGGCTGCCCAGGTTCGACGTCAGCACGATGATCGTGTTGGTGAAGTCCACCGTCCGGCCTTGCCCATCGGTCAGCCGGCCATCGTCCAGCACCTGCAGCAGCACGTTGAACACATCGCCATGCGCCTTCTCAACCTCGTCGAACAGCACGACCTGATAAGGCCGCCGCCGGACCGCTTCGGTCAGCACGCCGCCTTCCTCATAGCCGACATAGCCCGGAGGCGCGCCGATGAGGCGGGCGACGCTGTGCTTCTCCATGAACTCGCTCATGTCGATGCGCACCATCGCGCTGTCGTCGTCGAACAGGAACCCGGCGAGCGCCTTGGTCAATTCCGTCTTGCCGACGCCCGTCGGGCCCAGGAACAGGAAGGAGCCAAGCGGCCGGTTCGGATCCTGCAAGCCCGCGCGGGACCGGCGCACGGCGGTCGCCACGGCCTTCACCGCGTCGGCCTGCCCGATGACGCGCTTGCCAAGCTCTTCCTCCATGGCGAGCAGCTTCTCGCGCTCGCCTTCCATCATCTTATCGACCGGAATGCCCGTCCAGCGCGACACGACCGAAGCGATGTCCTCGCTCGTCACTTCCTCGCGCAGCATCGCGTCTTCTGTAGCGCCTTCCACTTCGGCGATCTTCCGCTCCAGCTCCGGGATGCGCCCGTACGCCAGTTCGCCCGCTTTTGCGAGGTCGCCCGCCCGCTGCGCCTGCTCCAGTTCGACGCGGGCGGCGTCCAGCTGTTCCTTCAGCTTGCTCTCGCCCGCGATCTTGTCTTTTTCCGCCTGCCAGCGCTGGGTCAGCGCCGCCGACTGTTGTTCCAGATTGGCAAGATCCTCCTCCAGCGCGGCCAGCCGGTCCTTCGACGCCTTGTCGGTCTCTTTCTTCAACGCCTCGCGCTCGATCTTCAACTGGATGATCCGCCGGTCGAGATTTTCGATCTCTTCAGGCTTACTCTCCACCTCCATGCGCAGGCGGCTCGCGGCCTCGTCCATCAGGTCGATCGCCTTGTCCGGCAGGAAACGGTCTGTGATGTAGCGGTTGCTGAGCGTCGCCGCGCTGACGATCGCGCCATCGGTGATCCGCACGCCATGGTGCAGCTCATATTTTTCCTTCAGGCCGCGCAGGATGGAGATGGTGTCCTCCACCGTCGGTTCGCCCACGAAGACAGGCTGGAAGCGCCGCTGGAGGGCCGGGTCCTTCTCCACATATTTGCGATATTCATCGAGCGTCGTTGCGCCGATGCAATGCAGTTCGCCGCGCGCGAGGGCGGGCTTCAGCAGGTTGCCCGCGTCCATCGCGCCTTCGGACTTCCCCGCGCCGATAAGCGTGTGCATCTCGTCGATGAACAGGACGATCTGGCCTTCCGCGCCCTTCACCTCGTCCAGCACGCCTTTCAGCCGTTCCTCGAACTCGCCGCGATATTTGGCGCCCGCGATCAGGCTTCCCATGTCGAGCGCCATCAGCGTGCGGTCCTTCAGCGTGTCGGGCACGTCGCCATTGGCGATGCGCAGCGCCAGGCCCTCCGCAATGGCGGTCTTGCCGACGCCAGGGTCGCCGATCAGCACAGGGTTGTTCTTTGTCCGCCGCGCCAGGATCTGGATCGTGCGCCGGATCTCCTCATCACGCCCGATGACCGGGTCCAGCTTCCCTTCCCGCGCCGCTTCGGTGAGGTCGCGCGCGAACTTCTTCAGCGCGTCATAGCGATCCTCCGCACCCACCGTATCGGCCGTGCGGCCACCGCGCAGATTATTGATCGCCGCGTTCAGGCCTTCCGCCTTCACGCCCGCCGCCGCCAAAGCCTTGCCCGCCGCCGTCGTGGTCGCAAGGGTAAGCGCCAGCAACAGCCGCTCGACGGTGACGAAGCTGTCCCCCGCCTTGGCCGCGACCTGCTCCGCGCTGTCAAGCACCCGCACCGCGTCATTGTCCAGCCCCGGCGTCTGCTGCGCCCCGCTGCCCGATACTGCCGGCACTTTGGCCAGCGCCGAGTCGGTCTCGCGCACCGCCACCGCCGGGTCGCCGCCCGCAGCCTTGATCAGGCCAGACGCCATGCCTTGGCTGTCCTCCAGCAGCGCTTTCAGGAGATGCTCCGGGCTGATCCGCTGATGGCTCATCCGGATCGCGACGGTCTGCGCCGATTGCAAGAAGCCCTTGGCGCGGTCAGTGAATTTCTCGAGGTTCATGCCATCCTCTCGGGGTCTATGATGTCAGCCATGTAGTGTTGCTAAAAAGACACACAAGGGGCGCTTCTCCAAAAAGCTTTTCAATTCTCTATTTTATTGACGGTTTGCCGCCTTCTCCGCCGCCGGCGCAAATTCATCCCCAAAAAAATCCCCCAAATACCATCGCGGCGCTTCATCAGAATCGGCGATTTCCCGGGCAATCGCATAATTCACCCGCGCGAATTTCGCCGCCGCCTCCCAATGGAAAGGCAAGCTCATCTGATCGGACGGCTGATGGTAATCCGTCTTCAAAAAATGCCTGAAAGCCTCTCGCCCCTGTCCGGCAAAGCCCGTCATCAGGAAGACGGCGGGAACCCCTTCTTGCACGAAGCGATAATGGTCCGACCGCGTGAACAGCCCCTCATCCGGCAGCGGGTCCCGCGACAAGGTGATGCCCGATTGCTCGGCCGCCTTCCGGACAATCGGCCCCAGCGTCGAATGTTCAGCGCCAAAGGCTATCACATCCTTAAAATCATAGGTCAGGATCGGCATGTCGAGATTGACCACGGCCACCATTCGCCCGCCGCTGGGCGTCACCGGATGCTTCGCCAGGAACTGCGAACCGAGCAGCCCGTCTTCCTCCGCCGTCACCGCAGCAAACAGGATAGACCGCCGCGGCCGCTTGCCCTCTTGCGCAAAGACCTTGGCCACCGCCAGCATGGTCGCGACGCCAGCCGCGTTGTCCATCGCGCCGTTATAGATCTTGTCCTGTCCCTTGGCTCCCGGCCGAATGCCCAGATGGTCGAGATGGGCCATCAGCAGCACATATTCCTTCGCCAGTGCAGGGTCAGACCCCGGCAACAGAGCGAGCACATTGCGGCTTGCGGTAGTCCTGACCCGGTTGCTTCGTTCCAACCGCACCGTCGGCCGAAGCGGAAAGCCCTTCATCCGCATGCCTTTCGCCGCCTGCTTCCGGACTATCTCCAAGGACGACCCCGCCCCCGCCAGCAAAGCCTCGGCCGCCGCGCCATTGGCATAGGCGCTCGCGACGACGGCTGGAGTCCGGCTAAAGCTCCGCCCATCCACATCCGCCCAACTGACTGCAGGGTCGCCCCCTCGCTCGCGCAGCCTAGCCCAGGGAACGCGCGCCAACTGATTCTCGCTGGGGATGGTGATGAGACCGATCGCGCCTGCCGCCTGCGCAGCCATCACCTTCTCCGCCGCCAGATGCGCGCCTATTTCGCTCGGCAACCCTGTTGGCGCGCCGGAAAGCGCGACCGCGAATTTTCCCTTGAGGTCCAGCCCGGCATAATCGTCAATCTTCTCGCGCACTGACGCGACGCCGTGGCCGACAAACACCGCCTGCGCTTCTATGCTTTGCCCGGGCTCGCGACCAAAGGCGCTAATGACGACGTCGTCGCCATTGTTGAACCGTCTGCCGCCGATGGTGAGCGATGGCGGCGCATCCTTGTCGAGTTCGGCGATGGTGAGCGTCACGGGCTGATACCAGCTTCCCGGCAAAGCCTGCTGCAAGCCCAGAGCTTCGAACCGCGCAGCGACATAGCGGGCGGCAAGGTCATAGCCGCGCGTTCCTGCGTCCCTCCCTTCCAGCAGATCGTCGGCCAGAAACCCCACATCTGCGCGCATCTCGCCGCTGGAGAGGGCAGGCGGCTCATCCTTGGCTGCAGGGGCTGGGCCGGAGATAAGGAGGGAGAGCGCACAAGCGGAAATCAGGCAGCAGCGCACACCCATCAGGTTTCACCCTCTCTCTTGTCGGATCATGAGGTTATCGTGCGACGCTCCCCTGTCCAGCGGAATGCGTATTGCGTGCCTAAAACGCCCCGCTATGCTGCGCCCATATCTGGCGTGCGGCCGCATGCCACTGATTTCATGAGGCGCTGATGACTCTTCCTCCTCTCTCGCGCCGGCTGATGCTGGCGCTTGGCTTGTCCTCTCTCGCGCTCGCACCGATGGCGCCTGCCATTGCCGCGCCCGGGGTAGCTGCGCCTGCCCCGCTCTCCAGCCTGATCTCGGCGGTCGATATTCCCTATCAGCAGTTCACGCTTGAAAACGGGCTGCGCGTCATCGTCCATACCGATCGCAAGGCTCCCGTAGTGGCTGTTTCGATCTGGTATCATGTCGGGTCGCGTTTCGAGCCGCAGGGGAAGACCGGCTTCGCCCATCTTTTCGAGCATCTCATGTTCTATGGATCGGAAAATGCGGACGGCCCCTTCTTCGGGCGGCTGGAGGATATCGGCGCGACCGATTGGAATGGCACCACCTGGTTTGATCGCACCAACTATTTCGAGACGGTGCCGACAGGCGCGCTCGATCGGGCGCTGTTCCTCGAAGCCGACCGGATGGGCCATCTGTTAGGGGCTGTCACCCAGACCAAGCTCGATACCCAGCGCGGTGTCGTCCAGAATGAAAAGCGGATGGGCGAGAATGAGCCCTATGGCCTCGTCGAATATGCCCAGCTCGCCGCCATGCTGCCGGACGGGCATCCCTATCGCCACTCGACGATTGGCTCGATGGCGGATCTGAACGCGGCCAGCCTTTCCGATGTGCAGAATTGGTTCAAGACGCATTACGGCCCCAATAATGCCGTGTTGGTCCTTGCCGGGGACATTGACGTCCCCACTGCAAAGGCGAAGGTCGAGAAGTGGTTCGGCAAAATCGCGGCTGGTCCCGCGCCTAAGGATGTCGATGCGACGGTTCCGACGCTCGACAAGGACGTCGAGAAGGTGATGCACGACAATGTCGCCGCCACCCGGCTCTATCGCAACTGGATCGTCCCCGGCGTCAATTCGGCGGAGCTGCCTCAGCTTGACCTTGCCATGGCGGTATTTGGCGGCCTCAAATCCTCTCGCCTCGACAATATCTTGGTGCGGGGAGAGAAGGTTGCTGTTGGCGTCAAGGCGAGCATCCAGCCCTTTGAAAAGCTCTCGATCGCGGAGATCACGGTCGATGTGAAGCCGGGCCAGGATGCTGTGGCCGTGGGCCGACGACTTGATCAGCTGCTCGCCGACTATCTTGCCAAGGGACCGACGAGCGACGAAGTGCAGCGCGCCGCTACCCAGCAGCTTTCAGGCACCATCGGGGGCTTGGAGAAGGTTGGCGGCTTCAGCGGTAAGGCGGTGACGCTGGCGGAGGGCGCGGTCTATTCAAATGACCCTGAAAAATATAAGAAGGACCTCGCGCTCTACGCGACTGCCACGCCGCAGTCGGTGACCCAAGCTGCGCGCAAATGGCTGGGACGGCCGGTGTTCCGGTTAACGGTCGCGCCCGGTGAGCGTTCGCCCGAGGATAATGCGCTGGCGGGCAATGCGACCCATCATCCCGCCTATTTTCGCGATCCCAAGAAACCCGCGCCGGTTGCCGTCACGCCGCCACCGCCTACCAAAGTCGCGGAGCCGGCGATCGAGCCGGTCAAGGATCTGGAATTTCCCGTGGTTGAGCATGCGACGCTGAAGAACGGCATACCAGTGGTCTTCGCGCGCCGTGCGACTGTGCCGGTGGTCCGCGTTTCGGTGTCCTTCGATGCGGGCAATGCGGCCGATGACAAGGCGAAGCTGGGCACGGCGGGGCTGGCCACGGCGCTGCTCGATGAAGGCACGAAGACGCGCAGCTCGATCCAGATTGCCGAGGAGCAGGAGCGGCTGGGCGCTTCGATCAGCGCTGGCAATGGCATGGATAATACCAATGTCGGCCTTTATGCGCTCAAACCCAACCTCGACGCATCGCTGGGACTGTTGGCCGATGTGATCCGCAATCCCGCCTTCGCGCCCGCCGAGGTGGAGCGCCTGCGCGGGCAGCTGCTGACCCGGATCGCAGCGGAAAAGACCGAACCGATGCCGATCGCGCAACGCCTGCTGCCGCCGTTGCTTTACGGGCAGGCGCATCCCTATGGCATCCCGTTCACGGGCTCTGGCACGGAGAGCGGAGTGAAGGCGGTGACGCGGGCGGACTTGGTCGCGTTCCACGACAAGTGGCTACGTCCGGACAATGCGACGATCTTCGTGACCGGCGACGCCACGTTGGCCGATGTGATGCCGCTGCTGGAGAAGCGCTTCGGCAACTGGAAGGCGCCCAAGATCGCGAAGGGCACCAAGCTCTTCCGGACGGATCGGATGATGCGGCCGTCGCGGATCATATTGGTGGACAAGCCACAGAGCCCGCAGTCGATGATCCTCGCCGGGCTGCTCACAGGGAAGCAGGGAACCGACAATCCGGTAACGCTGATCACCGCCAATGAGGTGTTGGGCGGCAGTTCGACCTCTCGCCTAATCATGGATCTGCGCGAGACCAAAGGTTGGGCCTATTCGGCGGGGAGCGCGCTGCCCGGCGTCAAGGAGACGATCCCGCTGCTGGTCTTTGCGCCTGTGCAGACCGACAAGACGGGCGAGTCCATCGTCGCTGCGCGCAAGGACATTGCCGACTTCCTGACGAGCAAGGGAACGACGCAGGCCGAGCGAAACCAGACGATCAATAGTCAGATCCTCTCGCTGCCCGGGAGTTTCGAGACCTCGTCCGATCTGCTGGGAGCGATGATGCGCAACCGGCTGCTGGGGCGGCCCGACGATTTTTATGAGAAGCTGCCGGCGATCTATCGGGCGATGACTCCGGCAGACCTGGACAAGGCGGCGCGCGAGGCGATCAATCCGGATCGGCTGATCTGGGTCGTGGTGGGCGATGCGAAGCTTGTGCGGCCGCAGCTTGACGCGGTGGGCCTGCCGGTCGAGATGGGCACATTGGCCGACTGACGGCAGATAAGGAGAATGACGATGGCTGGTGTCGATGGAGCCTATGATTGCGTGGCGAAGACGCCGCTGGGTGAGCAGAAGGGCGTGCTGACGGTCGTCAGTTCGGGTGACAGCTTCCATGGCACCTTTGCTGGGATGATGGGATCGCTGGATGTGGCCGAAGGGAAAGTCAGCGGCAACAAGCTGACCTGGAAGATGAACATGACGATGCCGATGCCAATCACCATGGATTGCGAGGCTGAGGTTAGCGGCGATAGCATCAGCGGAACGATGCAATTGGGCGCTTTTGGAGCGGCTGGCTTTTCAGGGACGAAGAGGGCCTGACATCCGGGATTCCGGGGGTTTTGGAACTCTCGGAATTTGAATGCGAAAAGGAAATAGCGACTTAAACGGGATTTTTTGACACGGTTAATTTAGTTGGCTATCTAAATATCATGTCTCGGTCGGAACTTACGCAGTCTTTGACGCAGAAGATGCCGCAGGTGGTTCGCAGTTGGCGTGGACTGGCGGACGAGGCGTTGGCCGAATTTCGCGTGTCTAACAGCGCGGGATGGTGCCTGGTCCATCTTGAGCGGCTGGGGCCGGACGCACGGCAGGCGGATCTGGCTGAATTGCTGGGAATTACCCAGCCATCGCTGGTGCGGACGCTGGATCAGCTGGAGGCGATGGCGCTGGTCGAGCGGTTGCCCAATCCCGATGACAAAAGATCGAACCGCATCGCTTTCACCCCGGCAGGAAGAGAATTAGCGGGGCGGATCAAGGAGCGGCTCGATGGCTTGCGGCGCGAATTGCTGGACGGCGTGCCAGATGCCGCGATCGAAATTAGCGTCAACCTGATGGAGCTTCTCGGCCGCCGGATTGCCGAGCGCCGACAGCGGTCATGATCGCTCGTTTCGGCTGACGTTAACGCTGGGCCAATGCCCGTCGCAGTGCATGGCGGGTATCGCTTGTCGGTGTTATTGGGACTGAGCAGCCCGCGCCTATCACTGATCGCTGATCGCCAATGAGCGAGTTCGCGAGCTTTCCTTATGGGACGATCGCGCAGCTAGCGCGGGTGGTCGTTCGGGCCAGGAAAAAGCCCGCCGATCATGGGACCGGCGGGCTCTCCTGAAGCATTGGTGCGACCCGAAGGCTTCAAATTTCCTGTGTCTGCTGCATTTTCCGGGCCGTCAGGCGAGGGCCACCTGACATGGAAATGCTCAATATTGAACCGTGACGGTCACCGCGCGGCGGTTCTGTGCCCAGGCGGCTTCGTCCGAGCCGAGCGCGGCGGGACGCTCCTTGCCGTAGCTGACCGTGTTGATGCGGCTGGGATCAATGCCCAGCGAGGCGAGGTAGTTTTTCGCGGCGTTGGCGCGGCGTTCGCCCAGAGCGATGTTGTAGTCGCGGGTGCCGCGCTCGTCCGCATGGCCTTCGATCGTGACGCGGACATTGGGGTTCTGCTGCAGCCAGGCTGCCTGGCTCTGCAGAGTCTGCTGGTCCTGGGCATCGACATCATATTGGTCAGTGTCGAAGAAGATGCGGTCCGACGAAACGGAGGCGACGAAATCCTCCTGGCTGCCCTTGGTGGGGCCACTCGTGGCAGGACCTGTGCCGGTTCCGCTCTGCGCGCTGGTGTCGGCGGGCGGCGGGGGAAGGTCCTTGGGCGCCTTCTTGCCGCAGGCGGCGAGCGCCAGGACGGACACGGCGATCAATAGGGGGCGATTGAGTTTCATGAGGGTCTCCTAAAAGGGGATGGATCAGGGAAGCAGCGGGCCCCAGGCGGGGTCGGAGCCGCTCAAGGGCGTGGGAATGCGGCGTTCGTTGACGCCGGTAAGATCGACCTGCCAAACCTGGCTGGAGCCGTCGCGGCCGGGCGAGGTGCGGAAATATTGCAGGACGCGGCCGTTGGGCGACCAGGTCGGCTGCTCATCCTGCCAGCCATTGGTCAGGATGCGCTCATTGCCGCCGTCCGGCGTCATGACCGCAATCTTGAAGTCGCCGCTGATCTTGGTGAAGGCGATCAGGTCACCGCGGGGGCTCCATTCGGGCGTGGCATAGCGGCCGCCGCCATGGCTGATGCGGCGCTGGCCGGAGCCATCGGCGTTCATGACATAGATTTGCTGGCTGCCCGAACGGTCGCTTTCGAAGACGATCTTCGTGCCGTCCGGCGAATAGCTGCCACCGACATCGATGCCGGGTGCGGTGGTGAGGCGAACAGGCTGGCCGCCCTGCGCCGAAACACGGTAGATGTCGGTATTGCCCGCAGCGGCCATGGAAAAGAGGATGTTGCGGCCATCGGGCGACCAGCGCGGGGCGAAGGTGGCGTTGTTGCTTTCCGTCACCAGCTTCTGACGGCCGCTGCCAATGTCATAGACATAGATGCGCACCCGGCTGCCGAGATAGCTCACATAGACGATCGACTTGTAATCGGGGGAGAAGCGCGGGGTCAGCGCGATCGACTGGCCGTTGGTGATGAAGCGGTGGTTCGCGCCGTCCGAATCCATGATAGCGAGGCGCTTGGTGCGGTTCCCCTTCGGCCCGCTCTCCGCGATATAGGCGATCCGGCTGTCGAAGAAGGGGCTTTCGCCCGACAGGCGCGCATAGATGGCATCGGCGCATTTATGTGCGGCCCGGCGCCAGTCGCGCGGGGCGACGACATAGCCCTGGCGGGTCAGTTCCTGTTTGAGCGCGACGTCATAGAGATAGCAGCCGACAGTGATGTCGGCTTCTCCGCCGGTCGTGCGCACGAAGCCTTGCACCAACGCCTGATAGGCGCCCCATTTGTCATAAGCGGGGCTGGTGACTTCGGGGAAGGAAATGGCCGGGATGCCGCCGGGGCCCGACGGATCGAACAGGCCCGAGCCCTTGAGGTCGGTCGCGATCACGTCGGCGATCTTGCGGCCGAGTTCGGTCGAAGAACCCGCCGGCGTCGAAACTTCCGCCTGCGCGGGCAGGGCGGGAACGACGATCTTCAGATTGCTGTCGATCTCACCCGTCACATCGACGGACAACTGGGCGAGCGCGGGAGGGGCAAAGGCTGCGCAAAGGGCAAGCAGTGCGGTTATTCCGAAGCGTTTCATCGCGCTTTCCTTGCATAGACTCTGAGGGGTTTGAGCCAGTTCCACTGGTCATAATATTCGGCAGGCAGATTCTGGAACGGGGATGCCTGCATGACCGCCTGGATGGCCCGTTCCTTGTAAACGGAAACCTGGGGCCGATTGCTGTCATTCACCCCCTGGACGTCGATGACTTCGGGCCTTCCTATCACCCGCCCGTTGCGGTCCAGCTTTACGTCCAGGAGGGCGACGAGCAATTCGACATCAGCGCCCGATGGCAACCGAAGGTGCGGATAGATTTGATTGCTGATCACATTATTGAGCGCGGCCTTCTGCGCCGGGCCCATGGTGGCGGCTGGCGGGGGCGCGGGTTTGCGCGGAGCGTCGGACTCGGCGTCGATGCCCTTGAGGAAATCCTTGCCGAGCAGCGAGCCCTTGGGCTTTTCCGCCTTGCCTTGGCCGGAGGCGCGGGCCGGGGCGTCCCCCTTCGCCTTGGGCGCGGGCTTTTGCGACGCCTTGGCGGGCGCAGGCGCGACGGCGGCAGGCTTGGGCTTCTGCGGGGCGGGCTTTTGAGCGGGCTTTTCAGGCGCGGGCTTGGGCTTGGGCGCGGCCTTGGGCACATCCCTCTTGGGCGGTGCAGGAGTGGGCTTTGGCGCCGGTTTCGCGGCTGGCTTCGGCGGCGCAGGCTTTGGCGGTGGCGGAGCGGGGAGGGGTTCCGGTTCCGGCATGGGCGCTGGTTCGGGAACGGGCGCGGGGGCGGCGTCCTCGGTCGGACCTTCCTCTGGCGCGACGCTGGGCGGCGGAGGCTGGGTCGAGACCTGCGGCGCCATGGACTTCAAGTCCACTTCGTCCACCAGGCTGACGTCCATGGGGGGGGAGTTGAGCTTCAGCGGATTGGGGGTGGCGAGGAAGCCGACCGACAGCAAGCCGAACAGCAGGACATGTCCCGCCGTCGCAACGCCAAGGCCGATTTTCTCCGCGCGTTCCATCGCCTGGTCCTATGGCCCCTATTCTGAACCGCTGGTGACGGCGTTGTCATTGCCGCCGGTGCTGACGAGCGCCACTTTGTTGAGGCCCGCGCGGTTGAGTTCGCCCATGACACGCATGACGCGGCCATAGTCGAGGCCCGTGTCGGCGCGCAGGAAGATTTGCGGCGGCTCCGCCTTGCCCGCATTGGCCGAAACGATTTCAGCGAGGCGGTTGGGAAGGTCGGCGTCGCTGATTTCGGTTTCGTCGATATAGAGGCCGCCGTCGCGGTCAATCGAAACCACGGTCGGCTTCTGGTCCTGGTCCAGCCCCTTGGCGCGCGTTTCGGGCAGGTTCACCGGCACGCCGGTGACGAGCAAGGGCGCTGTCACCATGAAGATGATGAGCAGGACGAGCATGACGTCCACCAGCGGGGTGACGTTGATGTCCGCCATCGGCGCGCGGCCGCGGCCTCGGCGATGGGAGGGAGGGCCGGACATGGCCATTTACAGGACTCCCCAAACTGTTGGACGCAAACCTGTCCCCGTTCGGGCTGAGCCTGTCGAAGCCCTCCACTTTCCCTGGCGAGAAGAAAGGCCCTTCGACACGCTCAGGGCGAGCGGGAGGAGGGGCGGGTGAGCGGCGCCAGAGATCCCAGCTTTTGCTGGGATGGCGGGGCTCAGGAGCTCAATCACCGCTGCGCCTCCAGCTCGCGGCTCAGGGTCGAATAGAAGCCATCCGCAAAGCGGGTGAGCTTCGATTCCATGCGATTGATGCCGTGGCTGAAGCGGTTGTAGGCGATGACGGCCGGGATCGCCGCGAACAGGCCGATGGCGGTGGCGAAGAGAGCTTCGGCAATGCCGGGCGCGACGACGGCGAGCGAGCTGTTCTGTTCCTTCGCGATCGCGGTGAAGGCGCGCATGATGCCCCAGACAGTGCCGAACAGGCCGACAAAGGGCGCGACCGAGCCGATGGTGGCGAGGATATTGAGCCGGTCGGACAGGCGATCGACCTCCGCCGCGATCATGCTCGACATCGAGGTCGAAAGCCGGTCGCGCGTGCCGTCGCGATCGATCACCTTCTGGGCGGTCGAGCGGCGCCATTCGGTGACGCCCGCGGCCATCACCTTGGCGGCGGGAAAGTCTGCCGACTTGCCGCGCGCTTCGTAGAAGCGGTCGATATCCTCCGCTTTCCAGAAATCATCCTCAAAGGTGCTGCTCTGGCGGCTGGCCCTGCGCAGCGTGACGCTGAAGCCGATGATCATCGCCCAGGTCCAGATGCTGGCAAGCACAAGGCCCAGCATCACCACCTTCACGACGATGTCCGCCTGCAGGAACAGGGCGAGCGGCGAAATGGTCGCAGCTTCGGTGGCGGCGCCGACTGCGGCACCGACGTCGGGCATCGAAAGGCTCATGGGTTGATGTCTTCCCCTATCATCAAACGGCTGAAAATATCGATCCAGGGCTTGGGTTGCCGCGTAGGACGGCCCCGGTTGGTCAGGAAGGCGACAGAGACTTCGCCGTCCGTCAGTATTTCATCGTCCCGCCTGACTCTTTGCTGAATGGTGCAGGCGACCGGGCGGATGGCGGTGACGCGGCTTTCGACCATCAGGTCATCATCGAGCCGCGCCGGGCGCTTATAGGCGATCTTGAGATCCGTCACGGCATAGACGCCGGTCCCATCCTCCTGCGCGGCGCGCTGATCGATGCCGACAACCCGCAGCATGTCGGAGCGGGCGCGTTCCATATAGCGCAGATAATTGGCGTGATAGACCAGGCCCGAAAGGTCCGTATCCTCGAAATAGACGCGCACAGGGAAATGATGCACCGCGGCGATGAACCTTCCGGTCGCCGGCACGGGCATGGACGTTGTAACGGACATGCGCGGCCTTTTAACCATCATGCGCGCGCGGCGCAAAGCCGGAAATGCCCGATCAAAAACCGTTCTGCCGAGTGAACGGGTCTGTCCATCCTATCCGTGGGCGATGCTCATCGCGCATTGACACGGCCTGCGTTGTGATTGCCTTGCAAAAGCGCTGGCCGATTGCCCGCCTTGGCGCTACTGGGGCGCCAAATTGATTTACACGGAGACAATAGCAATGACCGACATTCGGACCGTAGGCGTCATTGGCGCCGGTCAGATGGGCGCGGGCATCGCCCAGGTCACGGCGCAGGCCGGCTATGACGTGATCCTGTGCGACGTCGATCTGGAGCGCGCGCAAAAGGGGCTGCAGGGCATTTCCAAGCAACTTGCCCGCGCGGTGGAAAAGGGCAAGCTGAGCCCCGAGGAGTCCGAGGCGGCATTCGCCCGCATCCGTCCGAGCGGGGACCTCAAGCCCTTGGCCGAGGCGCAGCTGGTGATCGAGGCCGCGACCGAGCGGGAAGAGATCAAGCGCAGCATCTTCACCAATGTTGGCGCGGCGATCACCCCGGGCACGATCCTGGCGACCAATACCTCCTCCATCCCGATCACCCGGCTGGCGCAGGTGGTGCCCGATCCGGCGCTGTTCGTGGGCATCCACTTCTTCAACCCGGTGCAGGTCATGGCGCTGATCGAACTGATCCGCGGCCTTGCTACGTCGGACACGACGGTCGCTACGGTCGAAGCCTATATCGCGCGGCTGGGCAAGCAGGTGGTGCAGGCGTTCGATTCCCCCGGTTTCGTCGTCAACCGCATCCTGTTGCCGATGATCAACGAGGCGGTTTTCGCGCTGGGCGAGGGCGTGGCGGATATTCGGGACATCGACATGGGCGTGCGCCTGGGCCTCAACCATCCCATGGGGCCGCTGACGCTGGCGGATTTCGTCGGGCTGGATACCTGCCTTGAGATTCTGAACGTGCTGCGATCCACGACGGGCGATTCAAAATATCGCCCGGCGCCGCTGCTGGTGAAATATGTCGAAGCTGGCTGGCTTGGGCGGAAGACCGGCAGGGGCTTTTATGATTATTCCGGCGCGGAGCCGGTTCCTACGCGCTGACAGAGGCTGACCCCGTTCGCGTCGCGCGACACGAACGGGGTGGTTTACGACGTTCGTTCCGCGCCGAGCCGGTGCTTGCGCATGCAATGGCGCAACTGGTCATAGGTCAGGCCGAGCGCCTTCGCGGTCGCCCGTTGATTATAGCGGAGGCGTTCCAGTGTGGTCTGCACAATGGCGGCTTCATGGGCATCGACGGCTGCGCGCAGATCGGTGACGGGGGCCGTGACGGGAACGGCGGTGGCAGCCACTTGCGCATCAAGCGGTGTGGCTGACTGCGGCTTCCAGGGTGAGGCGAAGGGATCGAAGACGATCTGCGCGATTGCGCCGCCGGGTTCGTTCCAGCGATAGACGGCGCGCTCCACCACATTGCGCAGTTCGCGGACATTGCCGGGCCAGGGATGCGCGTCGAGTTCGGCGAGGCAGGCGGGAGAGAAGCCGGGCCATTCCGGCCAGCCTAATTCGGCCGCCATGCGCCTGCCGAAATGGTCCGCCAGCACCGCCACATCGCCTTCGCGCGCGCGAAGTGGCGGCAGGGTGATCACTTCGAAGCTCAATCGGTCGAGCAGGTCGGCGCGGAAGCGGCCTGCTTCGGCCAGGGCGGGCAGATCTTCATTGGTGGCGGCGACGATCCGGACATCGACCGTCATCGGGCGGGACGCGCCGATGCGCGTGACTTCGCCATATTCGATGACGCGCAGCAGCCTTTCCTGCGCGGCCATTGACAGGGTCGCCAATTCGTCGAGGAAGAGGGTGCCGCCATCGGATTCCTCGAACCGCCCGGCCCGCGCGCGGGCCGCGCCGGTGAAGGCGCCCTGTTCATGGCCGAACAGTTCCGCCTCGATCAAGGTTTCGGGCAGTGCGGCGCAGTTCATGATGATGAGCGGCTCCCCCCAGCGGGGGGACAGGCGATGGAGGCGTTCCGCGACCAGCTCCTTGCCGGTGCCGCGTTCGCCGATGACGAGGATGGGACGGTTCAGCTCCGCTGCCCGGCCGGCCTGCTCGACCGCATCGAGGAAGGCGAGAGATTGTCCGATGAACTGGGTGTTCCGTTCCATGACCAATATATGGTGAAAAATACCATATGTTGGCAAGATGAATCGTGCCAGTTTGACGGAAAAGTCCCGGATTTTGGGCCCTTCCCGCAATTGGCACGGCTTCTGCAATGCTGTCCCGCAAAGCCGTTGAACGGAAGGATTGCAGTTCCCATGGGTATTTTCTCACGCACGCGCGACATAATCGCCGCCAATGTCACCGACCTGCTCGACCGGGCGGAGGACCCGGCCAAGATGATCCGCATGATCATCCTGGAAATGGAAGAGACGCTGGTCGAAGTGCGCGCCTCGGCTGCACGCACCATCGCGGATCAGAAGGAGATGCGCCGCCACATCGGTAAGCTGCAGGGCTTGCAGGACAGCTGGACGGAAAAGGCCCAGTTGGCACTGAGCAAGGACCGCGAGGACCTGGCCAAGGCAGCGCTGGTGGAAAAGCAGAAGGCGGCAGACATGGCCGAGCAGCTGTCCCACGAGATCGAGGTGCTGGACGAAGCGCTGAAGGTGTCGGAGGATGATATCGCCAAGTTGCAGGCCAAGCTGCGCGAGGCGCGAACCCGGCAGAACAGCCTGGTCACGCGCATGGAAAGCGCGCACAATCGACTGCGGATGCGCGAAGCCTATGCGGGCGAGAAGGTGAATGAGGCGTTCGCCCGCTTCGACATGCTGGAACGGCGCGTCGATATGGCGGAAGGGCGCGCGGATGCGCTGGGCCTGGGTCAGGGCCAGAAGAGCCTGGAGGAGGAGATTGCCGATCTCCATTCCGCTGAAAAGGTGGACGCCGAACTCGCCGCGCTGAAAGCCAGCATGACCAGCAGCAGGGGTGCGTGAGGTGATGGAAGATGTGATCGTCCCGATCGCCATCGTGGGCATGCTGTTCATCGGCATGCCCTGGCTGATCCTGCATTATACCACCAAATGGAAGCAGGCGCCCAAGATCACCGATGAGGATGAGCAGCTGCTGGATGAACTGCATCTGCTCGCCCGGCGGCTGGAGGACAGGCTGCAGACGGTGGAGCGGATCGTCGCTGCCGACAATCCCGACTTCCGCCCGTCGCGCCCGCTGCAAGACGATACCTATGATTTCGACCGGAGGAACTGACATGGCTGCGCGCCGCACCAAATTCTACCTCGACAAGCAGAATGGCAAATGGATGGGCGTATGCGCCGGCATCGCCGACTATACCGGGGTCGATGTGACCTGGGTCCGTGTCGGCGCGGTGCTGGTGACGCTGATGGGCGCCTTCCCATGGTCGCTCATCGCCTATTTCGCCGCCGCCTATTTCGCCGAAGCCAAGCCCGCGGGTCTCTATTCCGACCGGGATGATGAGAAATTCTGGCAGGGCGTACGGTCCAATCCCGCGCGTTCGGCGCGGGACGTGCGGTCCAAATTCCGCGACATCGACCGGCGGCTGGCGGATATCGAGGCGTTCTACACAAGCCGCAACCGGCGGCTCGCCGATGAGATCGACAGCCTGCGGTAAAGCCGCGCACAAGGGAGGCATTCGTCCATGAACCAGTTCGAGATGATCGTCATGATCGTCGCCATCGTGTCGGTCGCCAGCATCGCGCGCGCCAAATATGGGATCGTGCGCCGTCATCGGGGCGAGGAGTTGGTACAGCGTGGACCCGATCCCGAAGCGGAACGGCTGCGGGCGGAGCTCAAGGCGCTGAAGGATCGGGTTGCGGTGCTGGAACGGCTTGCGACGGACAGCAGCAGCGCGCTGGAGCGCGAGTTCGACCGGTTGCGCGAGCGGGCCTGAGGAGGAACGAGGTGGACGACCCTGTTTCGATAATCATCCTGGCGCTGAGCGGGCTGCTGGCGCTGGCGATCGTTGCGGCGGCAGCGTTGCGCGGCTGGAGCGGCTGGCTGGAGCTGAAGCGGGCCGAACTGGCGCAGCCGCGCACGGATGCGCCTCCCCCCGCCAGCGCGCGGATAGAGGTGGCGGACCTCAAGGAGCGCATCCGCAAGCTGGAGGCGATCGCGGCGGGCGTCGATATTTGAGAGGAAAGCGGCTTTCGCGGGCCGCTTTTCTGCCTATATGCGGGCTATGACCGATGTGCCTGCCCTTGCCGATCTACAGGAAGAATATGAATTTCTGGATGCCGATGATCGCTATCGGCTGCTGATCGATCTGGGGCGCGCGCTGGAACCGATGCCGGATGCGCTCAAGACCGACGCGACGCTGGTGCGCGGCTGTTCGGCGGCCGTGTGGGTCTATCCTACCGTGCGGGATGACGGGCGGCTGCATTTTCTGGCGGACAGCAATGCGGCGATCACCAAGGGAATCATCGCGCTGGTGCTGCTGACCGTGCAGGACAAGCTGCCTGCCGACATCAGCGCCGCCGACATCGAAGGCGCGCTGGAGCCGTTCGATCTGCGCAATCAGCTCAGCTCCAATCGGACACAGGGCATCCCCAACATGATCGCGCTGATCCGTCAGACGGCCGTGCGCTACAGCTGAAGGGGGAAACCTCTTAAGCAATGCGCGTTCTCCTTTACGCAGGCGAAACGGAAAAGGAGAAGCGCGATGCGCGGCATCTTGGCGCTGGCGGCGATCGGGCTGATCGCGGCATGTTCAGGCGAGGATAAAGGCCCCACCCAGCGCGAGCAGATCGGTCAGCAGTGGAAATATGAAGCCGGGGAGGGCGGCCAGCCCAAGCTCGCCTATATCGGCAGCGCCAACAGCGTCCAGACGATGACGGCGGAGGATACATTTTCCGTGCTGCTGGTCCATCCCATGCCCGAGGGTGGGGGCGAGGTCACGGTGAAGCTGGTCGGTGCGCCCTTTAGCTGCGACCTGTCGGACTGCCGCGTGACGGCGGTGACGGATGATGGAAAGAGCCATGATTGGCGCGGGCGGATGACCGATAACAAGGACGGGATCGAAGTGCTTCCTGCGGCGAAAGCCTATGAGGCGGTGGAGCGGAGCAAAGTGGTGAAGGTCAATCTGGTCGTGGGACCGAAGGACAAGACCTTCCCGTTCGAGTTTCGGGTGGCGGGGTTGGATTGGAAGAAATGACGTCAGCCCCTAGTATATGGTCATCCCAGCGAAAGCTGAGATCTTCCCGAGAGGACGCGCGACCGGCCTGAGACCCCAGCTTTCGCTGGGATGACGGGAAAAAAAGGATGGGTGACGGGGTCGTTACTCCTGCAGCGAAACGCCTGGACTTCTTGGATCGGCGGCCCCCTGCCAATGGCCGTCCGCGCTCCGTTCGGCCGCGTTGGCCTTGAGGCCCATGGGCGCGATTGTCACCTTATGGCCCCAGGCTTCGAGCGGTGCCTTGAATTTCTCCAGCGCGCTGCCCTTTTCCAGGACGAGGCCGCTGGCATCGAAAAACTCCAGGCCGAGCGCGATTGAATCCTGGGCGGAGAGGCCCCAGTCGAAATGGGCGATCAGCGCCTTGGCGACCTGCATGATGATGGTGCGCCCGCCCGCCGCGCCGACGGTGAAGATGGGTGTTCCCTTCGCATCATAGACGATGGTCGGCGACATGGAGGAGAGGGGGCGCTTGCCCGGTTCCACCCGGTTGGCGACGGGCGCGCCGTTCTTTTCCGGCGTGAAGCTGAAATCGGTCAGTTCATTGTTGAGGATGACGCCATCCGCGATCAACTGGCTGCCGAAGAAGCTTTCGATCGTGGAGGTCCAGGCAGCGATGTCGCCATTGCGATCCACGGCAACGAAATGGCTGGTGCCGCTTTCGGGCTGCGGCAGCGCGGCGGTGCGCGGCTGCGCCCCCGGCGGGGAGCCGGGGCGATAATCATTGAGGCTCCGGCCGAGCGCGATGAGCGCGGAGCGCTTCTTCAAATAGCCGGGATCAATCAGGCCCGCGATCGGCACAGAGACGAATTCAGGGTCGCCCAGCCAGGTGTCCCGGTCGGCATAGGCGAGGCGCATGGCTTCGCCGATGACATGCCAGGAGCGCGGATCGTCCCTGCCCCATTGGCCGAGCGGAAAGCGTTCGACCATGCCCAATATCTGGAGGATAGTGACGCCGCCTGCCGAAGCAGGCCCCATGCCGCAGATGGTGTAGGCGCGATAGGGGCCGCAGACGGGCTTGCGCGCCTTCACCTGATAGGCGGCGAGGTCCGCTTCAGTCATCGGCACCGGGTTTTTGGGTGCGTTGGTGACGGTGGCGGCGATCAGGCGAGCGGTTTCGCCCTTGTAGAAGGCGTCGGGACCCTCCGCCGCCACGCGGCGGAAGAGCGCGGCGAGCGGCGGATTTTTGAGTGTCGTGCCGATGGGAGCAGGGGCGCCGTTCACCCCGAAATATTTCTGGATCTCCGGGAAGTCGGCCCAGATCGGCGCGACCGCCTTCATCGCTGTGTCGAGCCGCTGGCGTACCTCAAAGCCATTTTCGGCCAGGCGGATGGCGGGGTCGAACAGGGTGGCCCAGGGGAGCTTGCCCCATTTGCGATGCGCTTCCCATGCGAGCCGGAGATTGCCCGGTACGCCCACCGAATAGCCGCCCGGCCAGGCGGAGCGAAAGGCGAGCGGCTGGCCGTCCGCGCCGATGAAACGATCGGGACGCGCCGCCGCCGGAGCGGTCTCGCGACCATCGATCGATTCGAGCAGCCCCGTCTCGCCATCATGATGCATCAGGAAGCCGCCGCCGCCGATGCCGCTATTATGCGGTTCGACGACATTGAGCGCGAGCATCATGGCGATGGCGGCGTCTATTGCGCTGCCGCCTTGCCGGAGCATCTCCTGCCCGGCTGCAGCCGCGCGGGGATCGGCGGCGGATACGGTGGCGTTGAGCGCTATCGGCTCCCGCGCGGCGATCGGCGCGGGGGAAAGGGTGGCGAAGGCAAGGAGGGCCAGCAGGCCGGGGAGGCGGGGCGTCATGCGCGCCACCCTATAGCCCCGCCCCCGCGCTGCAAGTCCTTCAGATCAGGCGTCGATGCCGACGACCTGGCTGATATGGGTGAAGCCGTCGCGCGCCATCAGCCGCTTTAGCCCCGCGTTGATGCGCTTGGGGAGATAGGGGCCTTCATAGACGAGGGCGCTGTAAAGCTGGATGAGGCTGGCTCCAGCGCGCAGGCGGGCATAGGCCTGCTCGGCCGTTGCGATGCCGCCAACGCCGATCAGTGGCAGGCGGCTGCCCAGGATCCGGCGAAAATCACGCAGCCGCTGCAGCGACAGATCGGTGAGCGGAGCGCCGGACAGGCCGCCGCTTTCCCCGGCGAGGGGAGAGCGGAGCGGCGGGCGGGAAATGGTGGTGTTGGACACGATCAGCGCATCGACCTGATGGTCGAGGCAGGCGGCGGCAATATCTTCGACATCGGCGGGCTCCAGGTCTGGCGCGACCTTGAGGAAGATGGGGGTCTTGCCGGTTCCCCGCGCCGCCATGACGGCCCCCAGCAGCTGGTCGAGCGCTGCGCGGTCCTGCAACGCGCGCAGGCCCGGCGTGTTGGGGGAGGAGATATTGACGGTGAGATAGTCGGCGAGCGGCGCCATGCAGGTCACGCCCGTCACATAGTCGGCGATCCGGTCGGCAGCATCCTTATTCGCGCCGATATTGATGCCGACCACGGGACCGCCTTCGCCTGCGGGCTGACGGCGCTTGGCGACTCGTTCCGCCGCAGCGGCAAGGCCGCCATTGTTGAAGCCCATGCGGTTGATCACCGCCCGATCCTCGACCAGACGGAACAGGCGCGGTTGGGGATTACCGCGCTGCGGCATCGGCGTCAGCGTGCCGAGTTCGGTAAAACCGAAGCCCAGGCCATGCATTTTGTGCGCGACCAGCCCCTCTTTGTCATAGCCCGCAGCAAGCCCGACCGGATTGGGGAAGTCTATGCCCGCGATGTTTTGCGCAAGTGCCGTATCGGCTCGCAGCGGAGCCGGGCTCGGCATGAGGCGTAGGAGCGCGATCGAGAGATGATGCGCACGTTCGGCATCCAGCGCGAAGAAAAGAGGACGGAAGAGGCTGTATGACATGGGCGGCGCTATGCCAGCGCGAGGCGCTTCCGTCGAGTCGCTGTGGCAAGAGCGCAACAGTTGATACAGAAGGATAATTTCCGCGGGGGAATCATTCGGAATCGTCTCGATTCAGTTCAACATATGTCCGTTCCATCCAATCAAACGCGTCCGATTCGGACTTATGACGGACCTGCGACCCGAAGGCTCTAAGCCAATTGGCTGACGAGACCTTTTACTGACCCGGCGGATAAAACCGTCGGGTCATTTTTTTCGAAAAGCTTTCGGAAAATGAAGTGAGCCGCAGTATTCCATCTTGCGCATGCGAGTGGAAGCTTCATAGTAGGCTCATGGGGTGAGTATGGGGCCACATCGTGACGGGGCATCCGGGGGGATGCCACATAAGCTGGAAAAGGACGGAGAACCGTCACTTTCCTATATGGTTGAAGCAGCGCAGGGGCCGGTGCGGCTGCGTTATTTCGCCCCGCCCGAACATTTGCGCTCTTATTTCGGGTCCCTCTACATATTCACGGAAAGTGCGGGCAATTATTCGGACGTGACGCGCGCCGACGTGCCACAGCTGCGCTTCATGGTGCGAGGCACCGGCGATTATCATTTCCAGGACGGAGTAGTCAGGGAGACGCCGGACGTCTGCCTGCTTGGCCCCACCTTGGGCGCGACCCGGTTCGAGTTGGACGGTCCGTCTCATGTCGTTGGCATTTCGCTGCTGCCTGCGGGCTGGGTAAGCCTGCATGGCGGTGACGCCAGCCTGCTGGCGGACCGCTTGCGCGACATGGGGACGGAGAAAAAGGGCGCGCTTACGGCTCTGCTGGCGCAGTTACGGGACTTGGATGATCCGGAGGAGGTGGCTGCCTGCTGTTGGGACCGACTGGCGCAATGGATCGAGCCGCTGCCGGATGCGACCTGGCGGCTGCTGGAGGCGGTGGACGGCTGGCTGATGGATGAGGGGTCGCCCCGGATCGAAGTGCTGGTGGAACGGACCGGCCTGTCGCCCCGTCAGCTCGCGCGGCTGACTAATCGCTATTATGGCTGCCCGCCCAAGCTGTTGGCGCGCAAATATAGGGCGCTGCGCTGTAGCGCCCGGATCGCGCTGGACCAGCATAGCTGGCAGGAGCTGTGTGAGGACGGGCGGTTTTACGATCAGTCCCATTTCATTCGGGAGATCAAGCATTTCATCGGCCTGACCCCGCATCAGTTGCAGACGGAGCCGACCGCCGTGGCGCAGCTGACGCTGCTGCGCCGATCGCTGGGTGGCGATGTGGCGGTGCTGAACCGCTTCAGCTGATCGATCGGCTTAGCAAAAATGCCTTGATTCCGCGGCCGCGCGGGACCACATGCCAATCGGATTGATTCTATCCGATTGAGAATGGTTCGCAATGCGGGGCGCCCGATAGGGACATGAGGCTTTCGAGTTTCGCAGATTATGCCGTGGTGCTGATGTCAGCCGCCGCGCGCCATTGCGGCGCGGCCAAGATGAATGCCACGACGCTGGCCGCCGAAACCGGCATCCCGCTGCCCACCGCGCAAAAGCTGGTGAGCCGGCTGTCGGCGGCGGGCCTGCTCGAATCAAGCCGGGGTACCGGCGGGGGCGTACGCCTCAGCCGCCCGCCTGCAGCGATCACCCTGGCGGATGTGGTGGAGGCGGTTGAAGGCCCCATTGCCATGACCGCCTGCGCGGAACATGGCGCGCATGATTGCTCGCTGGAGCAGGACTGCCGCGTCCGTTCGCATATGAATTTGGCGAATGAAGCGATCCGATCGGCACTGGCCGGCGTAACGATCGCCAGCCTGACACTTCCCCCACCTCCGCTCGTTTCGGGCGAAGTCGAGAAACAAGTGGCGCTATGACCGAAGAAGCAACCACCGTTCGAAATCAGGAAGCCCATGAGGCCGCCGAGCGTGCCTCGACCTACGAGCATGGCTGGTCTTCCGCCATCGAGCAGGATTTCGCGCCCAAGGGCCTCAATGAGGATACGGTCCGCTTCATCTCGGCGAAGAAGAAGGAGCCGGAATGGCTGCTGGAATGGCGGCTGAAGGCATTCCGCCTGTGGTTGACGATGGAAGCGCCGGATTGGGCCAAGCTCAACATTCCGCCGATCGATTACCAGGACGCCTATTATTACGCCGAGCCCAAGAAGAAGGCGGAACTGAATTCGCTGGATGAGGTCGATCCGGAGATATTGGCGACCTATCAGAAGCTGGGAATCCCGATCGCCGAGCAGGAAGTGCTGGCCGGGGTCAAGGGCAGCCGCAAGGTCGCGGTCGATGCGGTATTCGACTCGGTGTCCGTCGCCACCACCTTCCGCAAGGAGTTGGAGGAAGCGGGGGTCATCTTCCGCTCCATCTCCGAAGCGGTGCGCGAATATCCGGATCTCATAAAGAAGTGGCTCGGCAAGGTCGTGCCTATGCACGACAATTATTTCGCGACCCTCAATAGCGCGGTCTTTTCGGATGGGACATTCGTTTACATCCCGAAGGGCGTGCGTTGCCCGATGGAGCTCAGCACCTATTTCCGCATCAACGCGGAGAATACGGGGCAGTTCGAACGCACGTTGATCGTCGCGGACGAGGGGAGCTATGTCTCCTATCTCGAAGGCTGCACCGCGCCGATGCGGGACGAGAATCAGCTCCACGCCGCTGTAGTCGAACTGGTCGCGCTGGACGATGCCGAGATCAAATATTCGACCGTCCAGAACTGGTATCCTGGCGACGAGAATGGCAAGGGCGGCATCTATAATTTCGTGACCAAGCGGGCGCTCTGCCAGGGCCGCAACAGCAAGGTCAGCTGGACCCAGGTCGAAACCGGCTCCGCTATCACCTGGAAATATCCCAGCTGCGTGCTGAATGGCGAGAACAGCGTGGGCGAGTTCTACTCGGTGGCGCTGACCAACAATATGCAGCAGGCCGACACCGGCACCAAGATGATCCACAATGGCAAGGGGTCGCGCTCGACCATCGTGTCCAAGGGGATCAGCGCGGGGCGCAGCAACAACACCTATCGCGGGCTGGTGCGCGTGGCGCCGGGCGCGGAGGGCGTGCGTAACTTCACCCAGTGCGACAGCCTGCTGCTGGGCGACCAGTGCGGCGCGCATACCGTGCCCTATATCGAGGTGCGTAATCCCTCGGCGCAGATCGAGCATGAGGCGACCACCAGCAAGATCAGCGATGATCAGCTGTTCTACGCGATGCAGCGCGGGCTGGATCAGGAAAGCGCGGTGTCGTTGATCGTGAACGGCTTTGCCAAGGAAGTGCTGCAACAGCTGCCGATGGAGTTTGCGGTCGAGGCGCAGAAGCTGCTGGGTATTTCGCTGGAGGGGTCGGTCGGTTGACCCTCGAATCCTTCTCCTACGTCATGCCGGACTTGATCCGACATCCCGCTTCGGTGTGCGCGGGAGGACAAGGCAGCGGGACCCCGGATCAAGTCCGGGGTGACGATGAATTTATAAGTTCAGAGGACTGAGACTTGAGCGACGAAGACGATATTCAGGATGCCCTCGCCGATTTCGCGGAGGATGTCGGCAATGGCCAGTCATGGACCGCCGCGATCCGCATCCTGACGGAAGATTATGAGCTGGAAGAGGGCGAGTTGCAGGCCCGTGCCGCCAAGGATTTCGGCGATCTCGACGCCTATCAGGCCGAGTGCCGCGCTGCGTTGGAACAGGGCGACGTCGCCTTCACCGAGAAGCTCAAGACCGACAAGGCGTTCCACAAGGCCAAGGCTCCCAACCTCGCCCGCATGGGGCCGGTAACCGAGTTCGTGACCGGCATATTGGAAAAGGGCGCGCCTGAGCCCGGCTCCGATTGGTGGCCCTATATGCCAATCAAGCGCCACATCGATACGCTGTTCCCCGCGCCGGGCGATGTGCGCGACATGGCTTTCTGGACCGCGCGGACGCTGCAGCGCGCGCATAAGGGTTGAATGATGCTGACGATCGACAATCTGACCAACGAAATCGACGGCAAGGCGATCCTGAAGGGCCTGTCGCTCTCCATCAAGGCGGGCGAAATCCATGCCATCATGGGGCCGAACGGCGCGGGCAAATCGACGCTGGCCTATACGCTGGGCGGTCGTCCCAATTATGAAGTCACTGGCGGTAGTGCCTCCTTTGACGGTGTGAACTTGTTCAGCTTGGATCCGCATGAGCGCGCCGCCGCTGGGCTGTTCCTGGGTTTCCAATATCCGGTCGAGATTCCTGGGGTCTCCAACCTGCAGTTCCTGCGCGAGAGCCTCAATTCGCAGCGCCGCGCGCGGGGCGAGAAGGAATTGAACGGCGGCGAGTTCATCAAGCTCGCCAAAGAGAAAGCGGGTCTGCTCGGCCTCGACATGGAGATGCTCAAGCGTCCGGTGAATGTCGGCTTTTCGGGCGGCGAGAAGAAGCGCGCCGAAATGGTGCAGATGGGCATTCTCGACCCCAAGCTGGCGATCCTGGACGAGACCGACTCCGGCCTCGACATCGACGCCCTCAAGATCGTGGGTGCGGGGATCAATGCGATCATGCGCAAGCCCGACAAGGCGGTGTTGCTCATCACCCATTATCAGCGCCTGCTCGACTATGTGAAGCCGGACTTCGTGCATGTGCTGGCCGGTGGGCGGATCGTGAAATCGGGTGGCCCAGAACTGGCGCTCGAACTGGAGCGTGAAGGCTATGCCGAGGTGGTTGCGGCGTGACCACGCTCACCCTTCCCACGCGCAAGGCCGAAGAATGGCGCTACAGCGACCTTGACGCGCTGGCCGCAATCTGGCCGACGCCTGCGCCGACGCGTATCGACGTAGCCGCCGGAGAAACTGCGCGGCACCATTTGTTGCAGGACGCGGCCGAAGGTGCAGCGGCGGTGCATGACTATGCGATCAGCATCGCTGATGGGGCGCGTTGCGACTTTCATGTCCTCAATATCGGCGGGAAATTCGGCCGCGCGACCTTCACCGTCACGCTGGGCAAGGGCAGCCATTTCGAGTTGAACGGTGCGATCATAGGCGGCGGCGATCAGACGTTGGAGATCATCACCGCGGTCACCCATGCAGAGCCGGACGCGACCAGCGGCCAGACGATCCGATCGATCCTGGGCCAGCGCGCCACCGGCAGCTATCTGGGCTCCATCAATGTCGCCCGCGACGCACAGCGCACCGACGCTTTCCAGTCGTTCAAGGCGATGCTGCTCGACCGCACCGCGACGGCCAATGCCAAGCCGGAGCTGGAAATCTACGCCGACGATGTGAAATGCGCCCATGGCGCGACCGTGGGCGAGTTGGACAGGCAGGCGCTCTTCTACATGGCCTCGCGCGGCATGGACCCGGCGACGGCCAAGACGCTGCTCCTGAAAGCCTTCGTCGCGGGCGTGTTCGACGATGTCGCCGACGAAGCGGTCAAGGAAGGGCTCGAAGCCGCCGCGATCGCCAAGCTGGAGACGCTGGTATGACCGTCACCGCCTTTGATCAGCTTGACCTGCGCCACGATTTTCCGGGCGTCGGAAGCTGGCACTATCTCGACAGCGCCGCCACCGCGCAGAAGCCCAATGCCGTGATCGACGCCATCGCCCGCGCCTACGGCCCGGACTATGCGACCGTCCATCGCGGTGTCTACGAGCGTTCGGCCAACATGACGCTGGCCTATGAGGCGGCGCGTCGCAAGGTCGCCAGCTTCATCGGCGCGGCTTCGGACAGCGAGATCGTCTACGTCCGTGGCGCGACCGAGGGCATCAACCTCGTCGCGCAGAGTTGGGCAGGGACGCAGTTGAAAGCAGGCGACCGCATCTTGCTGTCGATGCTGGAGCATCACAGCAATATCGTCCCTTGGCAGATCGTGGCCGAGAAGGTCGGGGCGACGATCGACGTCGTGCCTCTGACGGCAGATGGCAAGATCGATCTCGATGCCATGGCCGCGATGATCACGCCACAGCACAAGATGGTCGCGCTGGCCCATGTTTCGAACGTGCTGGGCAGCTTGCTCGACGTCCGTCGTGCCGCCGACATCGCGCATGGCGTAGGCGCCAAGATCCTGATCGATGGTTGCCAGGCCGTCCCGCGCCTTGCCATCGATGTGCAGGCGCTGGATTGCGATTTCTACGTCTTTTCCGCGCACAAGCTGTATGGCCCGACGGGCATCGGCGCGCTGTGGGGCCGGAAGGAATTGCTCGACGTCATGCCGCCCTATCAGGGTGGCGGGTCGATGATCGACAAGGTGGCGTTCGAAAAGACGACCTACGCTCCCGCGCCGACCCGGTTCGAGGCGGGGACCCCGCATATCACCGGCGTGGTCGGCCTGTCGGCGGCGATCGACTATGTGCAGGCCATCGGGCTCGATGCGATCCATGCTCATGAATGTGCGCTGGTCGCCAAGGCGCGGGCCGCGCTGGAGAGTTTGAACAGCGTGCGGGTCTTCGGGCCGGAGGATTCAGCCGGTATCCTCTCCTTCGAGGTGGAGGGGGTGCATCCGCACGATGTCGGCACCATATTGGACGAAACGGGCGTGGCGATCCGGGCGGGGCATCATTGCGCGCAGCCGCTGATGCGTCACCTGGGCGTTGAAGCGACCGCGCGGGCCAGCTTTGGCATCTATAGCGATGAAGGCGATGTGGATGCTCTGGTAAAGGGCATCGAGCGAGTGAGGAAGATCTTCGGATGACCGGGGAACGGAAGATTTTGGTTGAAGAAGTTGAGGCAGTCGATGCGCCGGTCAAGGCTCGTGTCGAAGAGGCTCCGCGCCAGCGTGATTATCTGGAAGGTTTCCTTGCGCAGAAAACTGCTGAGGTTCCTGCGGGAGAGCCGGGGGGCAATCTCTATGATGCGATCATTGATGCGCTCAAGGAGATTTACGACCCCGAAATTCCGGTGAACATCTACGACCTCGGGCTCGTTTACGGGGTCGATGTGACAGATGATGGCCATGCGGTGGTCACGATGACGCTGACGACGCCGCATTGTCCGGTCGCTGAATCGATGCCGGGCGAAGTCGAACTGCGCGTCGGCGCGGTGCCGGGCGTGGGCGATGCGCAAGTGAACCTCGTCTGGGACCCGCCATGGGACCCGCAGAAAATGTCGGACGAGGCCAAGCTCGAACTGGGAATGCTTTGATGACCGCCGAGACGAAAATCCGTGCCCGCCCTGCCGCCGTCATCCTGACCCCCGCCGCTGAGAAGCGCATCGCGGACCTGATGGCGCAGGCCCCCGAAGGCACGATCGGGGTCAAGCTATCGACCCCGCGCCGGGGCTGTTCGGGTCTTGCCTATTCGGTCGATTATGTGGCCGAGGAAGTCAAGTTCGACGAGAAGATCGAAACGCCCGGCGGCATCTTCTATATCGATGGCGCGTCGGTGCTGTATCTGATTGGATCGACGATGGATTGGGTGGAGGACGACTTCACCGCCGGCTTCGTCTTCAACAATCCCAATGCGAAAGGCAGTTGCGGCTGCGGCGAGAGCTTCACGGTTTAGACGCCTCGGCCGTTCGTTTCGAGCTTGTCGAGAAACATGTAGTGCAGCCCTTCAGTTTCTCGACTTCGCTCGGAACGAACGGAGGTTGGTAACATGCCCCACATGCTCATCCTAGGCATGGGCTATACGGCCGCCCGCATGGCCAAACGCCTGCGCGCAGAGGGTTGGTATGTTACGGGCACTCGCCGTACCGCTGATGCCGAAGCACTCGCCTTCGACGACGACAGCGCCGTCAACGCCGCCATCGCTCGGTCAACTCATATCCTGTCGTCCGTCCCGCCCGACGGCGGGGCGGATCCCGTCTTGACTCGCTATGGCGCCGCGATCGCCGACGCACCCGCGCTCTGGACCGGCTATCTCTCCTCTACCGGCGTCTATGGCGATGCGGCGGGGGCCTGGGTGGATGAGAGCAGTCCGGTCGGTTCGGATCGGCGAAGCGCGCGGGTGCAGGCGGATACGGACTGGGGCGCGCTCAGGCCGGATATGCGCCGTTTTCGGTTGCCCGGCATTTATGGTCCCGGCCGGTCTGCGCTGGATCGGGTGCGGGAGGGGAGGGCGCATCGGATCGACCTGCCCGAACAGATTTTCAGCCGCGCGCATGTGGACGATATTGTCGCCGGGATCACCGCCTCCTTCGACGCGCCGCCTGGCGTCTATAATCTCGCTGACGATCTGCCCTGCGCGCAGAACCGGCTGATCGAAGCGGCCTGCACGATGCTGGGTGAGCCGCTGCCGCCGATGCTGACGCTGGAGGAGGCGCAGCTGTCACCCATGGCACGGAGTTTTTACGCCGAAAACCGGCGGGTCGCCAATGGGCGCGCGAAGCGGCTGCTGGGCTGGGCTCCGCGCTATCCGACCTATCGCGAGGGGCTGGCCGCCTGTCTTGCCGAGGCGGGATGAAGCGGTTCGGCTTGTCGCTTACGTCGCGTTAACCAAAGATAGCGATGGATGGTCCCGACGCTTCGCAGGGACTTGAGACATGGATCCGATCGACCGCAACTTCGCCGCGCTCAGCCTACAGATGAGCCGCTTGGCCGTGCCCGAGCGCGCCACGACGGCACCGCCGCCGTCGCTCGCCAGCCTGATCGACCGGGTGAATGCAGCGAAGCGACACTATGAACCGGGACTGCGCCGTTAGAGACTATCCAGATTAGATTGAATCGGGATAGGCTCTATTTTTCCTTGTTTCCGTGATTTCCGAGCCGTGAAATGTTCCATTCACGCGAAGTCATTCTAAGCGCTTTTCGCCCGCAGCGCGATTACCATGCCTGCCACCGCGAGCAGCGCGCCTGCTGCGCTCAATGTGGACCAGCGATAACCCTCCGCCACGGTGGAGATCAGCATGGCGATCACCGGGACCAGCACGCTCGAATAGGCCGCACGCCCCGGCCCCATGCGCTGGATCAGCTGAAAATAGAGCGGGAAGGTGACGACTGACCCAGCAATGCCCAGCCAGGCGATGCCGAGCAGATAGCCCGTGCGCCATTCCATTACGGGCGGGCCAACGGTTGCCCAGGCATAAAGTGCGTCGGCCATGCTGCCGATCAGCATCGCCCAGGTGAGGACCGCCGCCATGGGCAGGCGCCGGGCGATCTGCATACCCTGCATGACATTAGCGGTGGAAGCGCTGAGGAGGCCAGCGGCGCTGAGCGCGATGCCCAACAGCACCGCTTCGGCAGAGACAGGCGCCGCGCGATACTCGCGCAGCAGGAGCAATGCGATGCCCGTGATCGCCACCAGCGATCCCAGGATGAAGGAGCGGCTGACCGGCTGGCGGAAGGCGATCCAGCCAAGGATGCTGTTCGGAATCAACAGCAGGGCATAGACGGTCGCGACCACGCCGGAGGTCAGATAATGCTCCGCGCGATAGACGAAGTTGAAGTTGAGCACGAACTGCGCGATGCCCAGCACCGCCGCAAAGGCGATGCCTGCAGGCGGCAGGCGCAGCGGCACGCGCCGCGCGAATGCAAACAGCGCCATGCCGATAGCGCCCAGCAGGAAGCGGTAGCAAACCGACCAACTGGGCGGAACGGCGGCAAGCTGGTCGCGGATGACGATCCAGGTCGAACTCCAGATCAGCGTCACCAGTAGGAAGGGGATGATGACGCCGCCCTTCGCGCTCTCTCCGCTCATTGGAGCGCCTTCAAGGCGTCGGCGAGGGGCTGGATGCTGGCGGCGTCCTGCGCCCAGTTGGTGACCAACCGCGCCGCATCCTCGCCCCAGTCGTAAAAGTCGAAGCCCTGCGCACGCAGGGCCGCTGCTTCGGGGGCGGAGAGGTGGAGGAACAGTTCATTCGTCTGGACCGGGTGCAGCAGGCGTTCCGGAGCCAACTGTGCCAGCATCGTGGCGGCGGCATTGGCCGCGCGACCGTTGTCGAGCCAGAGACCATCCTCGATCAGCGCGAGGATTTGGGCGGCGAGATAGCGGCCTTTGGAGAGGAGGTGACCGCCGCGCTTGCGCCAGCGCGCCGCCTCCGCCGCGCGCGCGTCCGCGTCCGGGCCGAAGAAGAGCAGCGCCTCGCCCACCATGCCGCCATTTTTGACGCAGCCGAAGGTCAATATATCGACGCCCGCACGCCAGCTGACGTCACCGGGATGGCAGCCCAGATGCGCCATGGCATTGGCGAAGCGAGCGCCATCCATATGCAAGCCGAGGCCGTGATCCCGCGCCACTTGGCCGATCGCCGCGACCTCATGGGGCGTATAGACCAGGCCATATTCGGTTGCCTGGGTAATGCTGATCGCGCGCGCGGGGATCTGATGCACGTCGGGGCGGATCGCCTTCAGCCGATCGATCAAGGTAGCGGGGGCAAGCTTGGCGCCCTTGCCGGGCAGCGGCATCAGAGTGGCGCCATGGGTGTAGAAGCCGGGCGCGCCGCACTCATCGACGGCGATATGCGATTCTTCATGGCACAATATCCCGCCATAGGGCGGGCAGAGGCAGGCGAGCGCGATGCTGTTGGCCGCGGTGCCAGTAGCGACCCACAGGGCGCGGACGGGCGCGGCGAACAGGTCCGAAAAGGCGCTGTCGAGCCGGGCGCTCCAGGCGTCGCCATCATAGCCGCGATCGGCACGGTCTGCGGCGGCGATGGCGGCCATGACCTGCGGGCAGACGGGCGTCGCGTTGTCGGAGAAGAAATGCATGGCGGCGGGGATAATGGCAGGGCGCCTCTGCGCCAAGATGCCAGCATGATCGGAGCGGCCCTTTCGGAACCATAATGAATTGGTCAGTAATGGTGACCAATTGTTTCGTCAGGCCGTTTGTGACATAGGCGGCCCCAAAAGGAGCATCGATCATGGACGTCCAGCAGAAGTCGCGCTTTACCGTCACCCGAAGCAGCAAGGCTGTGTCGGCTGACCAGCGCGCGGTATTGCTGGTGGAACCCGGCTTTGGGCGGCTCTTCACCGATCATATGGTGACGATTCGCTATAGCGAGGGACAGGGGTGGCATAGCCATTCGGTTGGCCCCCGTGAGCCGTTCCAACTCGATCCCGCCTGCGCGGTTCTGCACTATGCGCAGGAGATATTCGAAGGGATGAAGGCATACCGCTTGGAAGATGGCAGCATCGCCATGTTCCGGCCAGAGGAAAATGCCCGCCGCTTCGCCGAATCGGCCGAGCGCATGGCAATGCCGGTGCTGCCGGAGGACATCTTCCTCGAAGCCGTCGAGGAACTGGTGAAGATCGACGCGGACTGGATTCCGGGCGGCGAGGGCAGCCTGTATCTGCGTCCCTTCATGTTTGCGAGCGAGAGCTTCTTGGGCGTGCGCCCGGCGGCGGAGTATATTTTCTGCGTTATCGCTTCCCCCGCAGGCGCTTATTTCAAGGGGGGCAAGAAGGCGGTCACGCTCTGGGTGTCTGAACATTATACGCGCGCGGCCAAAGGCGGCACGGGCGCGGCGAAGTGCGGCGGCAATTATGCCGCCAGCCTGGTGGCGCAGTCCGAGGCGACCAAACATGGCTGCGACCAGGTCGTCTTCCTGGATGCGGCCGAACATAAGTGGGTCGAGGAATTGGGCGGCATGAACGTCTTCTTCGTCATGGACGATGGGGCGATCATCACCCCGCCGCTGTCGGGTACGATCCTGCCCGGCATCACGCGCAACAGCATCATCACGCTCGCCCGCACCAAGGGGCATGACGTGCGTGAGGAGCCCTACAGCTTTGCGCAATGGCGCGCCGATGCCGCGAGCGGCAAGCTTCGCGAGGCATTCGCCTGCGGTACGGCGGCTGTTGTCACCGCGATCGGCACGGTGAAGAGTGTCGAGGGCGATTTCACCATCGGCAATGGCGATGGCGGGATCGTTACCGAAGCCTTGCGCACGGAACTGACGGGCATCCAGCGCGGAACGGTGGCCGATCCGGCGGGCTGGGTGCGCAAGCTGTAAGTGTGTCGAACGGCCTTTTTCTTTGAAGAAAACGGCTGCGACAAGCGCAGCCCGAACGGTTTAGGGGGCGAGGGCACGCTTTCCAATCCTCACCCAAGCGCCTAGAAGAACCTCATGCAACGCTTTGACGTCGTCATTCTGGGCGGGGGGCTTGTCGGCCTGACCCTGGGCATCGCGCTTTCGGGCCATGGGGTGCGCTGCGCCGTCATTGACCCTGCGGATCCGGTGGAGACTACCGCCAGCGGCTTTGACGGGCGCGTGTCGGCCATTTCCTCGACCAGCCATGCCATGCTGTCGGCGATCGGCGTGGCGGCGCTGCTGGAGGGCAAGGGCTGCCCGATCGATCGTATATGGGTGAGCGACGGGCTGGAGCCGGGCGCGCTCGACTTCGCGCCGGAGCCGGACGACGGTGTGATGGGGATCATGTTCCCCAATCGCGACCTGCGCATCGCCTTGGCCCAAGCGGCGGAGAAGGCGGAACACCTCACTAGATTTCAGCCTGACCGCGCTACCCATGTGGAACGCAATGCCGATGGCGTCACGCTGACGCTGGCCAGCGGACAAGAGCTTCAAGGGGCACTGCTGGTGGCGGCGGAAGGGCGCAACAGTCCGACGCGTGAGGCGGCGGGCATTCGTACGACGCGCTGGCAATATAAGCATACCGCCATCGTGACGGCGATCGACCATGAGGTGCCGCACGCCAACACCGCTTACGAAATTTTCTATCCCGGTGGGCCCTTCGCACTGCTGCCGATGCTGCCGGGAACGCGATCGGCGATCGTGTGGACCGTGCCGACGGAGCAGGCGCCGGTAATGTTGAAGCTGTCCGAGCGCGCCTGGCTGGCGGAAGCACAGAAGCGCATGGGCGGCTTCCTGGGCGAAATTGCGCTCGCCGGCCCGCGATCCAGCTATCCGCTGGGCTTCCACCATGCGGCGCGGATTACCGATACCAGGCTGGCTCTGGTCGGCGATAGCGCCCACGCGATCCATCCGATCGCGGGGCAGGGGTTGAACCTCGGTTTCCGGGATGTCGCCGCGCTGGTGGAAGTGCTGGTGGACGGCATGCGGCTAGGGCTGGACCCCGGCGATGCGCAGTTGCTGGCGCGCTATCAGCGCTGGCGCGGGCTGGATGCCATGTCGGTCAGTGTGGCGATGGATGGGCTCGTGCGGCTGTTCGATGTGCCGGGGCGGATTCCGTCGCTGGTGCGGCGGGCAGGACTAGCAGCGGTGCAGCGCACTTCAATGCTCAAAGACCGGTTCATGGCGGAAGCGCGCGGGGAATCGGGCGCACTGCCTAAGCTGCTGATCGGCGAGATGATTTAGGTCACATTCTCTGTCGTTCCGGCGGAAGCTGGAATCTCGACAAGGCATGGCTAACTCCGGTGGTTCATGGTTTCGGTCATCCCAGCATCCGCCGCAGCACATTATCCTTCAGGATGAAGTGATGGCGTAGCGCGGCCGCCACATGCAGCGCTATCAGCGCAGCCCATAGGAAGCCCACAATCTCATGCGTTTCGGCCGAGAAGGCGACGACCGCATCGCCCTTCGAAACGCCGAATTTGGGGACGTCGAACAGGAAGAACCAATTCAATGGCCGGTTCCCGGCCGAACTCATGATCCAGCCCGTCAGCGGCATGACCATCATGAAAATGTAGAAGGCGAGATGCGTGGCGTTGGCCGTGAGCTTTTCCCAGCCCGGCATTTGGGCGGGAAGCGGTGGCGGCTTGTGCGTCAGCCGCCACAGGATACGCAATAGGGTGAGCGCTAGGACGGTGAGGCCCACCGACTTGTGAACCGGCATCACCTGCCATTGGCGCGGCAGGGAATCATGGGCGAAGCCGAGCCAGAGGTTGAAGAGGATCAGGATCGCTATGATCCAGTGCAGCGCACGGGCGACAACATTATAGCGATCCACGGCTGACCCTCTTCCGATGGTGGCGGCTTACCCCTGACGATTGGCGACCAGATTATCCACCACCGACGGATCGGCGAGCGTGCTTGTGTCGCCCAGCGCCTGGGCCGAAACCTCGCCCTCCGCGATCTTGCGCAGGATGCGGCGCATGATCTTGCCCGAACGGGTCTTGGGCAGGCCGGGCGCGAACTGGATGACGTCCGGGGTCGCGATCGGCCCGATTTCGGTGCGGACCCAGGCAACCAACGCCTTGCGCAGAGCATCACTTGGCTCTTCGCCGCTGTTCAGCGTCACATAGGCATAGATGCCCTGGCCCTTGATATCGTGCGGGAAGCCCACGACAGCGGCCTCCGCCACTGCTTCATGCAGGACGAGCGCGCTTTCGACCTCTGCCGTGCCCATGCGATGGCCGGACACGTTGATGACGTCATCGACCCGGCCGGTGATCCAATAATAACCGTCCGCATCGCGCCGCGCGCCGTCGCCGGTCGTATATTTGCCGGGGAAGGTCGTGAAATAGGTCTGGAAAAAGCGTTCATGGTCGCCCCAGACGGTGCGCATCTGGCCGGGCCAGCTCTGCGCGATGACCAGATTGCCCTCGGCCGTGCCGTCCAGCACCTTGCCCTCGCCATCGACGATCTGCGGCACCACGCCCGGCATCGGCAGGGTAGCGGAGCCGGGCTTGAGGTCCGTGGCGCCGGGCATCGGCGCGATCATGGCGGCGCCCGTTTCGGTCTGCCACCACGTGTCGATGATCGGACAGCGATCCTCGCCGACGACATGATGATACCAGCGCCAGGCTTCGGGATTGATCGGCTCGCCCACGGTGCCGAGCAGGCGCAGCGACTTGCGGCTGGTCGAGCGCACGAACTCGTCGCCTTCCTTCATCAGCGCGCGCAGGGCGGTGGGAGCGGTGAAGATGGTCTGGACCTGATGGCGGTCAACAACTTCCCAAATACGGCTGGCGGTCGGATAGTTGGGCACGCCTTCATACATCAGCGTGGTCGCGCCGTTCGCCAGCGGGCCATAGACGATATAGCTGTGGCCGGTGACCCAGCCGATATCGGCCGCGCACCAGTAGATGTCGCCGGGGCGGTAATCAAAGCAGAGTTCGTGGGTCAGGCTGGCCCAGAGCAAATAGCCGCCGGTGGTGTGCAGGACGCCCTTGGGCTTGCCGGTCGAACCAGAGGTGTAGAGGATGAACAGCGGATCTTCCGCATTCATCGGTTCGGGCGCGCAGTCGGCGGAAGCTTTGGCCGCTTCCTCATGCAGCCACAGGTCGCGGCCATCCTGCATCGCGACGGCGCCGCCGGTTGCCTGGACGACCACCACCGTCTTGACGCCGGGGCAGTCCTTCAGCGCCGCATCGACATTGGCCTTGAGCGGCACCTTCTTGCCCGCGCGACAACCTTCGTCGGCGGTGATGACGAGGGTTGAATCGCAGTCGATGATGCGTCCGGCCAGCGCCTCGGGCGAGAAGCCGCCGAAGACGACGCTGTGAATCGCGCCGATCCGCGCGCAGGCGAGGAGGGCGAAGGCGGCCTCCGGGATCATCGGTAGATAGACGGTGATGCGGTCGCCCTTTTTCGCGCCCGCGCTCTTCAGCACATTGGCGAAGCGGCAGACTTCCTCATGAACCTGCCTGTAGGTGTAGCGGCGCGGTTCAGCGTCGGGGGAGTCCGGTTCCCAGATGATGGCGGTTTGATCGCCACGTTCGGCAAGGTGGCGGTCGATGCAGTTGGCGCTGACGTTGAGGACGCCGTCGGCAAACCACTTCACGCCAAAATCAGCTTCGTTGAAGCTGCTCTCATTGGTCTTGGCAGGGAAGGTCAGCCAGTCGAGCCGCTTCACCCGTTCCAGCCAATAGGCGTCCGGGTCCTGGATCGATCGCTGATAATCTGCCGCACGTCCATCCCGGTCGAGCAGCGCCGAAGCGGCCCATTCCGAAGGTACCGGGAAAAAATCGTCAGACATCAGGCATCCTTTCCTTTGCGGTCGCCTGCCCCTCTAGAGACTGTATCCGATCATCGGAAGCCCGGATCGCGCCTCTATGGCCAAAGTTTTCACCGTTATCGCGCCGGGATTAAGCAAGAGCGAGCGATTTTGCTGCTTTCCGAGAGGGCTAGCTCCGCCTAACAGGAAAGCTATGTGGCAGCTCTTCCAATTCCCGCTTTGTCCCTTCTCGCGCAAGATTCGCCTGCTGCTCGGTGAAAAGGGGGTGGGTTATGATCTGGTGCGCGAGTCGCCCTGGGAAGCGCGCGACGAGTTTCTCGACCTCAATCCTGCAGGCACGACGCCGGTGATGGTGGACGTCGAAAAGGGCGTTACGCTGATCGACAGCCAGGCGATCTGCGAATATTTTGAGGAGACGGTGGAGAAATTCCCGCTGATCTCCGGCACGGCGGCGGGCCGGGCTGAGGTGCGGCGGCTGGTGGCCTTTTTCGACCAGAATTTCTATGGCGATGTCGTCGGCCCGTTGCTGCATGAACGGATGAAAAAGCGCCTGATCGAACGTGCGCCCCCCGACGCCCGGGTGCTGCGCGAGGCGATGAAGCGCGCCAATGTGCACATGGATTATATGGATTATCTGCTCGACCACCGCAGCTGGATGGCAGGCGGGACGATGAGCCTGGCGGACATTGCCGCTGCCGCACATCTTTCCGTGGCGGATTATCTCGGCGGCATCGACTGGGCGGGCCATGAGACGGTGAAGCGCTGGTATGCAGGCTTCAAGTCGCGTCCTTCCTTCCGGCCGCTGCTGTCGGAGCGGATGGAGGTGATCACGCCGCCGCCTCATTATGAGAAGCCGGATTTTTGAATGGCATTCCCCTCCGCTTGCAGGAGGGGAAGGATGGTCAGTCGATTTCCGCAGCCAGATAGACGCGATTGCGGCCATGTTCCTTTGCCAGGTACAGCGCGCGGTCGGCGGCCTTGAGCGCCGCGCGCGGATCGTCATAGGCCAGCACGTTGGACACGCCGGCTGAAAAGCTCACCCGTTCCATCCGTTCGCCATTGGTGCGGTTGACGAGGCTGCGGGTCGCAAGGTCCTGGCGCACGCTGTCCACCGCCTCGCAGGCTTCGGCTGCAGTCTTGCCGCGAAACAGCATGACGAATTCCTCGCCGCCGTGGCGTGCTACATGGCACTGGTCGTTGCTGATCTTGGCGAGCAACCCCGCGACGAACTTCAGCACCCGGTCGCCCGTGTCATGGCCGTGGGTGTCGTTGATCACCTTGAAATGATCGATGTCGCAGAAGGCCACGGCCAGCGGCTGGCCTTCCTTCTGGGCCGTGGCGACTTCCTCGCGAAGCGTGCCTTCAAAGGCGCGGCGGTTGGGCAGGCCGGTCAGATGGTCATGCTCGGCGGCGCGGCGGGCGTTGGCGAGGCTTGAGCGCAGGGCGTGGTTCTGCTTCTCATTCTGGCGCAACTGGCCTTCGACCTGACGGGTCTTTTCCACCATCGACCGGGTCAGCGCCACCAGCCGTGCGAGCACGGGTTCATTATCGCCGCCAGCGGCGAGGCCCTTCACTTCTTCCTGCAGGGCTGCGCCATAATCCTTGGCGGAGTTGCGCGATTCGGTCATCAGGCCGGTAAATTCGGACAGATTTTCCTCGACCTTCGCCAGCATGGTGGAGAGCGCCTCGGGCGTCACTTCGTCGGCGCGCTGCTCGGCGACGATTTCCTCCACCCAGCTGTTGCTGATCTTGCCGCGCTCGGCAAGAACGGCCCTGATCGCCTTTTCGACGCCGATCTGCGCGCCGGTCAGATAATCATGCGCCACGCCGAAATTGAGCGGCGTCAGGTCCAGATCATGCGCGAAGAGGAAATGGCCGATCTCGTCATAGAGCTTGCGGCGGCGATTGACCTCGCGGTGCGCGCTGCTGCCCGCACGGCCACGCTGCGGTTCAGCGTCCTCCACGTCCTCTTCGGCGTCGCCCTTGCCCGATAGGCCACGGGCCCATCGCGTCAGGCGGTCAGCCAGGCCGTGCTGCGGATTTACGGATGATGATGCCCCAGTCATGCCCCGGTATAACGGACCGTAGCGAACAAGGTTAAGGGCGCAAAAGGCTAAAAATCACAAATCCCTGATCGGCAGCCCATTTTTCCCGTGCGTCAGATGTCGGCGCCGATCAGCCAGTCACGGAAAATGCGTACCGCGCGGGTCTGCAGCGCGCGCGGGCGACAGACGAAATAATAGCGATAGGGGCTTTCCACCCGGGTCTCCGGGAACAGCCGCACCAGCCGCGGGTCCTGGGCCTCATTATAATGGCTGGCGTGCATGACTGCGATGCCAAGCCCCTGCGCCGCGGCCTCCAGCATCAATTGGCCGGAATCATAATTGTCGATCGCCAACGGCTGCAGGTCGGGCAGCTTGACCGCTTCCTTCCAGGCGTCGAACGACATCACCATGTCGCGGTGCAGAAGGATGGTGTGCTGCGCCAGATCGGCAGGGGAGGCGAGCAGATTCGGCGGCTCCAGCAGCGCCTTGCGCCCGATCAGATAGACCTCGTCGTGATCCAGTTCATGGGCGTAAAGCGCCGGGTCTATATCCTTGGCGAGAACGATCGCGGCATCCAGTCCTTCGCCCAATCGTGCGACTGCATAGGGGGTCGTTTCGATATCGATATGGAGCTGCGGATGCTTCTGCCGCAACGCCCCCAGATGGGGGAAGAGCCGCTGCGTCGCGAAAAGGGGCATGACCGCCAGGCGCAGGCGCAACTGATTGCCGCCGCTCTGAATATTCTCCAGCGCTTGGCTGAGGGAATCGAGGGCTGGCGCGATGTCGTCGAGCAGCTTTTGCCCGTCGGCATTGATTTCGAGCGCCTGATGCTTGCGGTCGAAAAGCGGACGCCCGATGAAACGCTCCAGCGCCTGAACGCGGCGGCTGAGCGCGGGCGTTGAAAGAGCCAGTTCCTCCGCGGCAGCCTTCACCGAGCCGAGCCGGGCGACCTGGACAAAGGCCTCAAGGGCAGTAAGGGGCGGCAATCTGCGCATAGTCGGTCAATAGCTTAGCATTTGATCTGCTGCGACGCGTCATCATCCCGGAATGGGGAAGGTCAGGTCCAGCCATGACCAGCCTCTTTCTACCCACTAGGAAAATGCGTCAACTGGCAAGATGCAAAATTTGCAACTCCCTGATTCTTTTCGCACTTGCGAAATTACATGCTGCAGCGCACATAGAAAAGGCCTTTCAGGCATCCTCTCCTAAAACTTTCCGGGCTGGCCTTTGGGCCGGCCCTTTTTTTGTCTCGGCTTATTATCATCCTCGGGCTCTTTCCTTGGCGTTTGACGTTTCCTATCTCGTTACGCGGTGACAAGAATGGGGATGGCAATGGCCGAACAGGACAGCCCGGAACGCAGGATTCAGGTGGCCAATGCGAGGCCGGAGGATGCAGGCCGTGGGCTTGCGCGCATTCCATTGGCGGTGATGGCGGAACTCGACCTCGCTGAAGGCGACGTGATCGAGATCGCTGGCAAGCGGTCCACGCCCGCTCGCGTGGTGCGGCCGTACAAGGAAGATGAAGGGCTGGATGTGCTGCGCCTCGACGGCCTGCAGCGCGCTAATGCCGGTGTCGGGTCGGGCGATTTCGTGCAGATCAGCAAGGTCGAACCCCGCGCGGCACAGCGTGTGGTCTTCGCACCTGCACAAAATAACCTGCGACTTCAGGGCAATCCTGACGCGCTGAAGCGGGTGTTTTTTCAGCGGCCCTTGGCGTCCGGCGATATCGTTGCGACAGCCGGGCAGCAACAGGTGCCGCCGGGCGACATGCCGCCTCAGCTGCGCCAAATGCTGGCCGCACCTGCCTATGCGCTGCAGGAAATCCGCCTTGTCGTCGTGTCCACCACGCCCAAGGGCGTCGTCCAGATCGATGCGGATACGGAGATCGAACTTCGCGCCGAATATGAAGAGCCGCGCGAACTGCGGCGGGCGGACGTCACCTATGACGATGTGGGCGGGATGGCCGAGGCTATCGACCAACTGCGCGAGATGGTTGAACTGCCGCTGCGCTATCCTGAACTGTTCGAACGCTTAGGCGTAGATCCACCGAAGGGCGTATTGCTGCACGGCCCGCCGGGAACGGGCAAGACGCGCCTGGCGCGGGCGGTCGCCAATGAATCGGAGGCCGAGTTCTTCCTGATCAACGGTCCAGAAATCATGGGGTCGGCCTATGGCGAGTCCGAAAAGCAGCTGCGCGAGATATTCGAGGCGGCGGCGAAGTCGTCCCCCTCGATCCTGTTCATCGACGAGATTGATTCGATCGCGCCCAAGCGTGGCAATGTGACCGGCGAAACGGAAAAGCGGCTGGTCGCGCAGTTACTAACGCTGATGGACGGCCTGGAGCCGCGCACCAATCTGGTCGTCATCGCCGCCACCAACCGGCCCGAAGCGATCGACGAGGCGCTGCGCCGGCCAGGCCGTTTCGACCGCGAAATCATCGTCGGTGTTCCCGACGAGCGCGGCCGGCGCGAGATTATGGGTATTCACACGCGCGGCATGCCGCTCGCTGAGGGCGTAGATCTCGGCGAACTGGCGCGGATGACCTACGGTTTTGTGGGCGCCGACCTAGCCGCGCTGACCCGCGAGGCGGCGATCGAGGCGGTGCGCCGCTTCATGCCGCGCCTCAATCTGGAGGAAGGCACGATTCCGCCCGATGTGCTGGAGGAGCTGTCGGTCACGCGGGATGATTTCATGGCGGCGATCAAGCGTGTCCAGCCTTCCGCGATGCGTGAGGTAATGGTGCAGGCGCCCAATATCGGCTGGGCCGACATTGGCGGCCTGGACGATGCGCAAATGCGCCTCAAGGAAGGCGTGGAGTTGCCGCTGAAAGACCCCGACGCGTTCCGCCGCATCGGTATTCGTCCGGCGAAGGGGTTCCTGCTCTATGGGCCGCCCGGCACCGGCAAGACCCTGCTGGCGAAGGCGGTTGCGCGAGAGGCGCAGGCGAATTTCATTGCGACTAAGTCGAGCGACCTCCTGTCCAAATGGTATGGCGAGAGCGAGCAGCAGATCGCCCGCCTGTTCGCCCGCGCGCGGCAGGTGGCGCCGACCGTCATCTTCATCGACGAACTGGATAGCCTGGTCCCGGCGCGTGGCGGTGGCCTGGGCGAACCGGCGGTGACGGAGCGGGTGGTGAACACCATCCTTGCCGAGATGGACGGGCTTGAAGAGTTGCAGTCGGTGGTCGTCATCGGCGCGACCAACCGGCCGACGCTGATCGACCCTGCCTTGCTGCGGCCGGGACGCTTTGATGAACTCATCTATGTGCCTGTGCCTGACAAGGCCGGGCGTAGGCGCATCCTGGCGATCCACACGGGTAAGATGCCGCTGGCCGAGGATGTCGATCTGGATGATCTGGCGGCCCGCACCGAGCGGTTTACGGGTGCGGACCTGGAGGACTTGGTGCGTCGGGCAGGCTTGGTCGCGCTGCGCCAATCCTTGTCGGTCGATAAGGTCGGGCATGCGCATTTCGAAGCAGCGCTTGAGGAAACCCGCGCCTCGGTCACGCCGGAAATGGAGCGCGAATATGAGCAGATACAGGCGCAGCTGAAACAGAGCGCCATGCGCGTCGAGCCGATCGGCTTTGTGTCTCCCGACATGCTGCGATCGCGCGATCGTCAATCTTAACAAGGGCTAGCGGATTGCGGATTGAACCCATCCGCAATCCGCGCGTTCGCTAACCCAGGCCGGACGTGAGTCCGCCAGCGTGCAAAGCGGCTTGCAAGACATGCCGATATTTGCAACGCCCTGATGTGATGGCAAACAGGCGAGTATTGATGGCCTCCATTCCCCTGAAGAAAAAAGCAGATCCGGCGTCGTTCCTGGGCCAGTGGAGTATGTTCTTCCGGCAGTTCGTGAAGCATCCGGGGATGATCGGCTCGGTCATTCCCTCTTCGCCTGCCTTGGTGAACAGCATGCTGGACCGCGTCGATTGGCAACGGACCCGGTTGTTCGTGGAATATGGCCCTGGCGTGGGCACGTTCACCCGACCGATCCTGGAGCGGATGCACCCCGACGCCACGCTGTTGGCGATTGATCTCAATCTGGATTTCGTCGCCTGGCTGGAGGCGCAGATCGATGATCCCCGGCTCCGCGTCGTGCATGGATCGGCGGCGGACGTGCGCCGCTTCATCGCGGAGGCAGGGCTTCGGCAGGCGGATTATATCCTGTCGGGCATTCCCTTCTCGACCCTGCCCGATGGAGTGGGGGAACTGATCTGCGCGGAGACGCAGCGGGCGATCCGGCCAGGTGGCGAATTCCTGGTCTATCAATATTCGGCCTTCGTGCGAGGGTTACTGCAGGGACAGTTCAACGAGGTCGCTGAGCGCGTCGAGTGGCGCAATATTCCCCCTTGCCGCATGTTCCGGGCCATGAAGACGGAGAGTCTCGCCCAGGCGGCGTAATCCCCGACAGCATGCTGCCGCACCAACGGCTGAGCCATTTTGCGACCCGTGATTTGGCCGTGGGCTGCCCATATGGGTTCGCTTCGGCGCGCTTTCATGCTAAGGGCGCGGGCGAAAGGCCAGACCAAGATGAACGACCTCACCCAGACCCCCGAAATGCTGATTGCGACCATGGGCGCGCGCGCGCGCGCCGCCGCCGCAGTGCTGGCCAGCGCGAGCGACGCGCAGAAGATCGATGCGCTGCGCCGTGCGGCTCAGGCGCTGCGCGACCAGGCGCCGCAGATCATTGCGGCCAATGCGCGCGACATGGAAAACGCCGCTGCCAACGGGCTGTCGCCCGCCATGCTCGACCGGCTGCGGCTGGACGAGGATCGGGTGCTCGCGACGGCGGCGGGAGTCGATCAGGTGGCGACGCTCGTCAATCCGCTGGGCAGCGTGATCGATAAGCAGGTCCGCCCCAATGGCATGGAGTTGAGCCGGGTGCGCGTGCCGCTGGGCGTGATCGGCATCATCTATGAAAGCCGCCCCAATGTGACCGCCGATGCGGCCGCGCTCTGCCTGCGCGCTGGCAACGCCGTGATCTTGCGCGGCGGCAGTGAGGCGAAGGAGAGCAACCGCGCGATCCATGCCGCCATGGCCGAGGGGATCGCAGCTGCCGGATTGCCCGCTGACGCTGTGCAACTGGTCCCCACCACCGATCGTGCGGCGGTGGGCGCTCTGCTCAAGGCGGCCGAGTTCATCGATCTGATCGTGCCCCGCGGCGGCAAGAGCCTGGTGGCGCGTGTCCAAGAAGAAGCGCGCGTGCCTGTGCTGGCGCATCTCGACGGCATCAACCACAGCTATGTCGATGGCGCAGCTGATCCCGAGATGGCGGTCAAGCTGGTGGTGAACGCCAAGATGCGCCGGACCGGCATTTGCGGCGCGACCGAGACGGTGCTGATCGACAAGGCATTTGCGGGAGCGCCTGCCATCGTGAAGGCGCTGCTCGATGCCAAATGCGAAGTGCGCGGCGACGAAGCCGTGCAGGCGATCGACAGCCGCGTCACCCCTGCGTCCAACGAGGATTGGGATACCGAATATCTCGACGCCATCGTTTCGGTTCGCGTGGTGGATGGGCTGGACGAGGCGCTGGCCCATATCGCCGCCCATGCCAGCCACCATACCGACGCGATCATTAGCGAGGACGCGGCCAAGGCCGAGCGCTTCCTGAACGCCGTCGATAGCGCGATCGTCATGTGGAACGCATCGACTCAGTTCGCCGATGGCGGGGAGTTTGGCCTCGGTGCGGAGATCGGGATTTCGACCGGACGTCTTCATGCGCGCGGGCCCGTGGCTCTTGAGGGGCTCACGACCTATAAATGGATGGTGCGCGGTACCGGACAGACCCGACCGTAACCCTTATTACCGTTCGGTTCGGGCTTGTGGAGAAGGGCTCGAAACGAACAGTGGTAGGACTATCCCTTCATCGCCGCGTCAATGGCCTTCAGCTTTCCGAGCAGCGGCTGAATCCACTCCAGTGGCAGCATGACAGGGCCGTCGGAAGGCGCATTGTCCGGATCGTCATGCGCCTCGGCGAAGATCGCTGCTACCCCTGCTGCAACCGCGCTACGCGCCAGCACGGGCGCAAATTCCCGCTGCCCGCCAGAGGCTGATCCAAGCCCGCCCGGCTGCTGCACCGAATGAGTGGCGTCGAACACTACCGGATAGCCGGTTTGCGCCATGACCGGCAGCGATCGCATGTCACTGACCAATGCGTTGTAGCCGAAACTCGCGCCGCGCTCGGTAAGCAGGATGCGCTCGTTGCCTGTTGAGGCGACCTTCTGCGCCACCGCCGCCATGTCCCACGGCGCCAGGAACTGACCCTTCTTCACATTGACGACTGCGCCCGTCCGTCCGGCTGCGAGGAGCAGGTCGGTCTGGCGGCACAGGAAGGCCGGAATCTGAAGGATATCGACCGCCTCTGCCGCTGCCTCTACTTGGCCCGCGTCATGCACATCGGTCAGCACGGGGCAGCCGAAGCGCGCTTTCACCTCGGCCAGGATCGAAAGCCCGGCGTCTATGCCTACACCACGCTGCCCGGAGACGGAGGTCCGGTTCGCTTTGTCGAAAGAGGATTTGAAGATGAACGGCACGCCTGCCTTCGCAGCGATGCCGGACAGTCTGTCCGCCATCATCAACGCATGATCGCGGTTTTCGATCTGGCAGGGGCCGGAGATCAGGACGAAGGGCAGGTCGTTGCCGATCGTCAGCGGCCCGATGGAAACATGTTTGGTCATGCCGTTCACTTCGGCGCTTTCACGAAACGGCGCAAGAGTTGCCCCCGCCACAGCCCCTTGCCATCATGATAATTCCAACAGAACCAGCCAAAGACCAGGCAGGCGGCCAACGACGGCAGCGCCATCGGGTCGCCATTGTCCCGCATATGCCGGTAGAAGGCGAAGTCCGCCCGCCACCGATCCCGCTCGCTGCCGCCACCGTTGATGCCATAGGCATTGTCGTGGCGCCGGCAGCCGATGTTTCGGTTGTATTTGCGGTGGTCTATGAAATAGCAATAGTCGCGTTCGGGTGTCGTCATGGCCCGATGTGGAACAGGGGCCATGGAAAAGTTCAAGCGTAAAGTCTTCTACCTTGGCGGTTTCGATCCGCGCGGGGTGCGGTTCTATCACCAGATGTATCGCGAGCAGGCCGCCACTTACACCCGCCTGTCGGGCGAGGAGGTGGAGGTCAGCGCGCGCCGCTCCGGCCCTGCGTCATCCGCCATCTGGACCGTCACGAACAACAGCGCCGGGGTGGAGACCGATTATGAGTTTCTCCGCTGGGAGGATCTGGTCGGCAAGGTGTGGATCCGCAACCCGCTGTTGCTAGCGTGGCGATCGATCGCCACTTACGGTGCGCATGCGCGGCACATGCAGTTCCTGCGAATGCGTAAGCTGCGGCCAGGGCCGGTTATCACCATCCTCTACCCGCCGCTGCTCGGGGTGCTGATTCCATTGGCGCTGGCGCTGATCCCTGCGCTGCTGCTTTCGCTGCTGATGCCCTTCTGGGCTGCGGCCTTGATCGGCGTCGCCGTCAGCATGGCCTTGTCGGGCCGACTCCTTAACAAGCTGATCGTGCCCTGGCTGCTGCGCTTCATGTATTATAATCATAGCGTCGCCGCCCGTGGTCCGGGCGAGGAGATGAACGCGCGCCTTGATCAGTTCGCCGCCCGCATCGTGGAGGAAATGGATGGGCCTTATGACGAGGTCATCTTCGCTTCCCACAGCAACGGCACCATCTATGCGATGAGCGTGCTGCGCCGCATCCTCGAACTGCGAGGGGACAAGCCGCTGCCCCCCAATTTCATCCTTCTAACACTGGGCCAAGTGGTTCCCGTCATCGCGCTGCGCAAGGATGCCGCCTGGTATCATGACGATCTGAAGACCTTGGACGACAAGCATTTCCGCCTGGTCGATTTCTCGGCCCCCCCGGACGGCGCGGCCTATTATGACGTGCATCCGATCCGCCTTGTGTCGGACCGTTGCGCGGCCCGCGTGGACCTGTTGTCCCCACGCTTCCACCTTTTTTACGACCCGGACAATTATCACAGCGGCTGGTCGAACAAATATGAGGCGCATTTCGATTATCTGCGCGTGGGCGACCGCGTGTCACCGGTAGATTATGTCAGCCTCACCGCGGGCCGCCGCACGGTCGATGAGGCCATTGAACAGTTCAGGACCATCCCGTGAAGGACGCTTTTACTCCACCCTATCCTGAGCCGCCCCGCACCAAGCGCGGCCTGATGAAGCGCTTCCTGCGCGGCTGGCACAGCTGGATCCATGTGCTCTTCGAAAAGAGCTACACGATGAAGCTGGGCGAAATCCGCATGCCCGGCCAGACCATGTACATCGCCAACGAGCTGCCGCTGGTGGACAAGATCCTGCGCGGCGGCACGACCTTTCCCAAGCATCGCGAGCTGGTCCGCAACCTCTCTCCTTTGATCGGCAACAGCGTTTTCTCGGCCAATGGCGAGGATTGGGAAAGCCAGCGCGCCATGGTGAACCCGGCCTTTGCTCATACCGCGCTCAATCGTTCCATGCCGCTGATGGTCGCGGCCGCTGACGATCTGCTCGCCCGTCTCGACGCCGCCGACAGAGCCAAGCCGGTCGATATCGACCCGATGATGACCCATGTGGCGGCAGACATCATCTTCCGCACGCTGTTTTCGGAAGCGCTGGACGAACATCGCTCCAACATCATTCACACCGCCTTCGGCAAGTTCCAGAGGCTGGCCCATAGCGCCTCGATGCTGCGCCTCTATGGCTTCCCCGCCGGCTGGTTCGAAAAGCGGTCCTTGAAGCCCGCCAAGGCCATCCACGACGTTTTCCGCCCCATTGTCGAGGCCCGTTATGAAGGCTTCCATCAGGGCGGTGAAGCGCCTCATAGAGATATTCTGCAGTCGCTGATCGAAGCGAGGCACCCGGAAACCGACGAGCCTTTCACCATTCAACAAGTGATGGACCAGGTATCCACCGTCTTCCTTGCGGGCCATGAAACCTCGGCCAGCACCATGACCTGGGCGCTCTACATGCTGGCCGAATGCGTCCATATCCAAACCGCTGCCCGCGCTGAGGTTGTCGAGCTTACCGGCGACGCCCCGCTCACCGCCGCGATGCTCAAGGACATGAGCGCGATCCGCAACATCTTCCGCGAAACGCTGCGCCTCTATCCGCCCGTCGCTTTCTTTCCGCGCGAAGTCACCTGCCCCATGCCGATGCGGGACAAGCAACTGGAGGAGGGCGCGATGCTGGTCGTCGCGCCGTGGCTGACCCAGCGGAACAAGGACAATTGGGCCTGTCCGCACAGTTTCGACCCCGACCGCTTCGATGATCCCGCCAATGCGGAGATGGTGCGCCAAGCCTGGTTCCCCTTCGGCCGGGGGCCACGCGTCTGCGTAGGTGCGGGCTTCGCCCAGCAGGAGGTGATGACGGTGATCGCCAGCGTAGTGCGACGCTATCGCCTGTCGGTGCCCCAGGGGTTCAAGCCGGAGCCGATCAGCCGCCTGACGATCCGGCCCAGGAGCGGGATGAAGCTGATGTTCGGCGGAATCGAAGCCTAGCGAACTCGCTACCCGCTGTCAGCCTGCGATCCTGCCCACCATTGCCTGCCCCGCTGCGCGTTGCCGCCTATAGCGCCGCTTCAGCACCACGCTCGCCACCAGCAAAGGGGTACCTGCAAGGATGCAGACCGCGCCCAGCATCGGCGGCCACAGCCCGAACAGGCTGTGAAGATTGAGCGCCGATGGCGTCAGCAGCAGCAGAAATCCCGCCGTCAGCAGCCACAATCCCCAACGGCGCGGCCGGACGGCGACCATGCGCAGTTCGTGCCGGTGCGCCTTGCGCCCTTCCTTGGTGGACAGATCATGATGCTTCATGCCCGACAGTAGAGCGGAAAAACGCTGATCCTGTCCAGCGCCCGCCAAGGGGACTTTCGCTTGGTGCCCGTTTCGGCTATCCAGTCGCGATCCCCGGGGGACCGCTCACAGGCGGTTGAGAGGCGGCTGATGTGGCTGCGACCCGCTGAACCTGATCCGGTTAAAACCGGCGTAGGGAGGGACGGCTTGTCAAAAACAATCCGCCCAACCTCCGCCACGCGCGACAAGAGGAGGACGGACTGCCGATGGATACGACTTCCGTCCTTAGCTTGCGCCTGGCCGAAGCGATCGGCCTTTACATGATCGTCGTGGGCATTGGCGGCTTTGTTGCGCCACTGCGCTGGCGCGCGATGATGGAGGAATTGGAGCGCTCACCCGGTCTCGTCATGGCTCTGGGTTTTCCTGTATTCACGGTGGGCGCTGCGCTCGTTCTTATCCACAGCATCTGGACCGATCTGCTTGCCATCATCGTGTCGCTGATCGGCTATATGGCGCTGATCGAAGGCGCGCTGCTGCTTGCCGTGCCGGGGCCGCTCATCAGGATCGGCCGCTGGTCGGTCAAATTCACTCGTGCCTGGGCGATCGCCAGCATCATCCTTGGCACCCTCCTCTTCCTCGCCGGCCTCACTGGCCGCGCCACCGCAATCGTCTGAAAGGAAAATCCATGGCCGACATTCCAGCTCGCACCGAAATGCGCGTCACCACTGGCCCCATCCGTGGCTCGCGCAAAATCCATGTCGGCCCGCTCAAGGTCGCCATGCGCGAGATCGATCTGGAGCCGGGCAGCGGCGAGCCACCGGTGCGGGTCTATGACACCTCTGGTCCTTACACCGACCCGAATGCGCGCATAGACATCATGGCGGGCCTGCCGCAACTGCGCCGTGACTGGATCATCGGCCGTGGCGATGTCGAGGAATATGACGCCCGTGTGATCAAGCCGGAGGACAATGGCCTCAAAGGTCCCGACCGCAGCGGCGGCGTCCAGCCCTTCCCCAACCTCGTCATACGCCCCTTGCGCGCCAAGCCGGGTATGAACGTCTCCCAGATGCATTATGCCCGCCGCGGCATCATCACGCCGGAGATGGAATATGTCGCCGAGCGCGAGAATCTCGGCCGCGCCCGCCTCGCCGAATTTGTCCGTGATGGCCAGGATTGGGGCGCGGAAATCCCCGATTATGTGACGCCCGAGTTCGTCCGTGACGAGGTCGCGCGCGGCCGCGCCATCATCCCCAACAACATCAACCACCCGGAATCGGAGCCGATGGCGATCGGCCGAAATTTCCTGGTGAAGATCAACGCGAACATCGGCAACAGCGCCGTCGCCTCCGATGTGGCGAGCGAAGTCGACAAGCTAGTGTGGTCGATCCGCTGGGGCGCGGATACTGTGATGGACCTGTCGACCGGCCGCAACATCCACGACACCCGTGAATGGATCCTGCGCAACTCGCCGGTCCCGATCGGCACCGTGCCGATCTATCAGGCGCTGGAGAAGGTCGGCGGCATTGCCGAGGAACTGACCTGGGACATCTTCCGCGACACGCTGATCGAGCAGGCCGAGCAGGGCGTGGATTATTTCACCATCCATGCGGGCGTGCGCCTGCCCTATATTCCGATGACCGCCAAGCGCGTCACCGGCATCGTCTCGCGCGGCGGGTCGATCATGGCGAAATGGTGCTTGGCCCATCACAAGGAAAGCTTCCTCTACGAACATTTCGACGAGATCACCGAAATCATGAAGGCTTATGACATCGCCTATTCGCTGGGTGATGGCCTGCGCCCCGGATCAATCGCCGACGCCAATGACGAGGCGCAGTTCGCCGAACTCTATACGCTGGGCGAACTCACCAAGCGCGCCTGGGAACAGGATGTGCAGGTGATGATCGAAGGCCCCGGCCATGTGCCGATGCACAAGATCAAGCAGAATATGGACAAGCAGCTCGAAGCCTGCGGCGAGGCGCCCTTCTACACGCTCGGGCCGCTCACCACCGACATTGCGCCGGGCTATGACCATATCACCAGCGGCATCGGCGCGGCCATGATCGGCTGGTACGGCACGGCGATGCTCTGCTACGTCACGCCCAAGGAGCATCTGGGCCTGCCCGATCGCGACGACGTCAAGGTGGGTGTGGTTACCTACAAGCTCGCCGCCCACGCCGCCGACCTTGCAAAGGGCCACCCGGCCGCCAAGGTCCGTGACGATGCGCTGAGCCGCGCCCGCTTCGAATTCCGCTGGCGCGATCAGTTCAACCTGTCGCTCGACCCCGACACCGCGGAGAAATATCACGACCAGACGCTGCCGGCCGAGGGCGCGAAGAGTGCGCACTTCTGCTCGATGTGCGGCCCCAAATTCTGCTCGATGAAAATCACGCAGGAGGTAAGGGATTTCGCCGCGAAGCAGAATCAGCCCGCGGACGCCTTCATCGCTGCGGAAGATGCGGAGAAAGGCATGGCCGAAATGAGCGAGATCTTCCGGCAGACCGGCAGCGAACTTTATATGGGCGCTGGCGACCGCGAGCGCGATTGACGGAACGGGTGAGCAGGTCGCGGCGCCTGCTCACCAACCTTCACCAGTGATGAAATCGCATTCGCGCGGGCGCCAAGGCTGGCGGGTCGCGGCGGCTTATCTATGTCGATGAGGAGTAGTCCTGCCCCAGAAACATCGATGATGGAATGAAAGTTTCTGGGAAATCTGGAGCGGGCGAAGGGATTCGAACCCTCGACCCCAACCTTGGCAAGGTTGTGCTCTACCCCTGAGCTACGCCCGCTCTGGCGGCCGGAGGAGATGTCCCTCTCGGCGGGTGAGGCGGGCAACTAGCAGCGCTTATTCACCTCGGCAAGGGAGAAATGGCGGGCAGCGTAAATTTCTTCAAATCGCTGTCTGCATCTGCATCCTGTCTTTTTCGGCTTGGCGTGACGCGGCTCGCTGTTAGTCTGCGGCCTGCATCTTTTCGGATAATCCAGGATCATCTTCGGCCGTGCTTCGTCATGGGATCGAGCCGGTAACAGGAGGAGAGGCTTATGACGTCCGACCATCTGACGCGCCGCGGCCTTTTGCAAGGGAGCGCGGCGGCCGCTGCAGCGTTTCCGGCCGTGGGTCAGGCGCAGGCTGCGCCGGGACGCCAGCCCCAATCGAGCAAGGGAGAGCCCATGGTTGCCGTCGAACTGACCGTAAATGGCCGGGAAGCGCATCTGCAACTCGACCCGCGCACCACGTTGCTGGATGCACTGCGGGAACATCTGCACCTCACCGGCACCAAAAAGGGCTGCGATCATGGCCAGTGCGGCGCTTGCACGGTCATCGTCGAAGGGCGGCGGATCAACAGTTGCCTGACGCTGGCGGTCATGCATGAAGGCGAGACAGTGACCACGACCGAGGGCCTTGGATCGCCTGAAAAGCTGCACCCGATGCAGCGCGCCTTCATCACCCATGACGGTTATCAGTGCGGTTACTGCACGCCGGGGCAAATCTGCTCGGCGGTCGCCATGCTGGAGGAGATGGAGGCTGGCATCCCCAGTCATGCAACGGCGAATCTTGAGAAGGTCGCCTTTAGCGACGCGGAACTGCGCGAGCGGATGAGCGGCAATATCTGCCGCTGCGCCGCCTATCCCAACATCATCGCCGCCATCCGCGATGCAGCAGGGGAGGACAACGCGTGAGACCCTTCAGCTACAGCCGCGCCGCGAGTCCCGAGGAAGCGGCGAAGGCCGCCGCCAGCATGCCGGGCGCCCGCTTCATCGCGGGGGGCACCAACCTGCTCGACCTCATGAAGCTGCAGATCGAAACGCCTGCCCATCTGATCGATGTCAATCGCCTTGGCCTGGACCGGATCGAAAGGACGCAAGACGGCGGCCTCAGGATCGGTGCGCTCGTGCGCAATACCGATTTGGCTGCCGACAAGACGGTGCGCCGTGACTATGCGGTGTTGAGCCGCGCCCTGCTCGCCGGGGCATCGGGCCAGCTGCGCAACAAGGCGACGACGGCTGGAAACCTGCTCCAGCGCACCCGTTGCCCCTATTTCTATGACACGCGCATGCCCTGCAACAAACGCAAGCCCGGCAGTGGCTGCGGCGCGTTGAAGGGGATCAGCCGCAGCCTGGCGATCATCGGCACGAGCGACGCCTGCATTGCCCAGCACCCGTCCGACATGGCGGTGGCGATGCGGCTGCTCGACGCCAATGTCGATACGCTGGCCGCAGATGGCGCGCGCCGGTCCATTCCGATCGCGGATTTTCACCTGCTGCCTGGCGATACGCCGCATGTCGAACATGTGCTGAAGCCCGGCGAACTCATCACTTCGGTCACGTTGCCCCAGCCGCTGGGCGGCGCCCATGTCTATCGCAAGGTTCGGGACCGTAGTTCCTATGCCTTTGCGCTCGTCTCAGTGGCGGCCGTTTTCGGCAAGGATGGCGGCGCACGCTTCGCCTTTGGCGGCCTTGCTCCCAAGCCCTGGCGGGTCGAAGCCGCAGAAGCCGCCGCGCCACGAGGAGCCGCTGCCGTGGCGGAGGCGGCGCTGGCCGGAGCACGGCCCACCGCGCAGAACGCTTTCAAGCAGGGGCTGACCGCTCGCACGCTTGTATCCGTCTTTCAGCAGAAGGAGGCCCGGTCGTGAAGTTCGACACGCCTGCCACCAACAATCCCATAGATCGCGGCCGCGTCGTCGGGCTTCCTCATGACCGTATAGACGGGCCGGCGAAAGTTTCCGGCACCGCGCCCTATGCCTATGAGCGTCATGATGTCGCGCCCAATGCAGCCTATGGCTGGATCGTCGGATCGGCCATCGCCAAGGGGCAGATCAGATCTATCGATCTGCGTGCGGCGGAGGCCGCGCCTGGCGTGCTCGGGATCATCACGCATCAGAATGCGGGGCAGCTCGGCAAGGGCAATATGAACACGGCGCATCTGCTGGGCGGGCCGCAGATCGAACATTATGATCAAGCGGTTGCTCTGGTAATCGCCGATACATTCGAAAATGCGCGCGACGCCGCAGAGCTGCTACGCATCGATTATGCGCCGGAACGAGGCCGCTACGATCTTGCCGCCGAACGCGGCAAGGCGGGCGTTCCACAGCCGGGCTTTGGCGGCGATCCCGACAGCAAGGCGGGCGATTTCGAAGGGGCCTTCGCCAAGGCGGCGGTGAAGATCGATCAACATTATACGACCCCCGATCAAAGCCATGCGATGATGGAGCCGCATGCGACCACGGCGGCCTGGAATGGCGACAAGCTTACGCTCTGGACCGCCAACCAGATGGTCGGTTGGGCGGTTGACGAAATGGCGCGTACGCTGAAAATTCCCAAGGCCAATGTCCGGGTTGTCGCGCCCTATATAGGCGGCGGTTTCGGCGCGAAGCTGTTCCTGCGCGCCGACGCGCTGCTGGCGGCGCTTGGCGCACGGTCGGTGGGCCGGCCGGTAAAGGTCGCGCTCGCCCGCCCGCAAATCCCGAACAATACGACGCATCGCCCGGCGACGATTCAGCGCATCCGTCTGGGCGCAAACCGGGACGGCGTCATCGATGCGATCGCGCATGAGGTCTGGTCTGGCGACCTGCCAGGCGGCAGTCCGGAACTGGCGGCGCAGCAGACGCGGCAGCTGTATCGCGGCGCGAACCGCCTGACGTCCCATCGCCTGGCCAAGCTTGACCTGCCCGAAGGCAATGCCATGCGCGCGCCGGGCGAAGCGGTCGGCATGCTGGCGCTGGAAGTTGCGATGGACGAACTGGCCGAAGCGTGCGGCGTCGATCCAGTCGAACTCCGTATCCGCAACGATGTGCAATATGATCCGGAGGCGGGGCCGCAGCGGCCTTTTTCAAGCCGCAAGTTCGTCGAGTGCCTGCGTGAAGGAGCGCAACGCTTCGGCTGGGAGCGGCGCAGCGCCAAGCCAGGACAGATTCGCGACGGCCGCTGGCTGGTCGGCATGGGCATGGCGGCCGCCTTTCGCGGAAATCTGGTCGCGCCCTCCGGGGCGCGGGTGGGCGTGGATGCGCGTGGTCATGTGATCGTGGAAACCGACATGACGGACATCGGCACCGGCAGCTATACGATCCTGGGCCAGACTGCGGCGGAAATGCTGGGCGTGCCACTCGATGGCGTGACAGTGCGGCTGGGCGACAGTCGCTATCCGGTTTCATCGGGGTCGGGTGGACAGTTTGGGGCCAACAGTTCAACCGCCGGCGTCTATGCCGCCTGCGTGGCGTTGCGCGCCAAGCTGGCCGAGGCGGCGGGCTTTCCGGCCGATCAGGCGCTGTTCGAGGATGGTCTGGTGCGACTGGGCAACAAGTCGCAAAAACTTGGCGCGTTGGCGGGACGCGACGGGCTGTGGGCGGAGGATCGCATCGAGTTCGGCGATCTCGCCAAACGCTATGCGCAGGCGACGTTCGGAGCGCATTTCTGTGAAGTGGGCGTCGATATCGATACGGCGGAGGTGCGCGTTCGCCGCATGGGCGGAGCCTTCGCTGCCGGACGGATTCTCAATCCCAAATCGGCGCGCAGCCAGGTCATTGGCGCGATGACGATGGGCGTTGGCGCCGCGTTGATGGAGGAACTGACGGTCGATACCCGCTTCGGCTTCTTCGTCAATCACGACATGGCCGAATATCTCGTGCCGGTGCATGCCGACATTCCGGAGCAGGATGTCTTCTTCCTGGATGAGCTGGACGATAAAAGCTCGCCCATGAAGGCCAAGGGCGTTGGTGAACTCGGCATTTGCGGCGCGGGAGCGGCCGTCGCGAACGCGATCTATAATGCGACGGGCATCCGGCTCAGGGACTATCCGCTTACCATCGACAAGCTGCTGGCGCGGGCGGACGGCTCAGCGCTCACTTGACGGCGCAGCCCCTTTCCGCTTGAGCCTTCCCATTGCCAGGAGGAAAGGGGAGGCTTAAGGCTGCGGCATGAAATATGCACTATCGTATATAATTTGTGCCATGCTGCCCTCGCTTGCCGCTGCCCAGCCGGGGGTGGGAGAGAGGCCCGAGGCCCGTATCGTCATCACCGGCGCGGGCCTACCGCTGCCGCCCGGCACGCCCGCTTATGGATCGGTAGTGATCGAGCGGGAGCGCCTTCTCAACAGCGCGTCGGGCCGTCTGGAAAATGTCCTGAGCGATGTCGCAGGCTTTCAGCAGTTCCGCCGCTCCGACAGCCGTTCCGCCAATCCGTCCGCCCAGGGCGCGACATTGCGGGCGCTGGGCGGCAATGCGTCCAGTCGCACGCTGCTGCTGCTCGACGGCGTGCCGATGGCTGATCCCTTCTTTGGCTACATCCCGTTTAGCGCGCTGACGCCTGAGCGTCTTTCCGGCATCCGGGTCACGCGGGGCGGTGGGGTGGGGCCCTTCGGCGCGGGCGCCGTCGCGGGAACCATCGAACTGGCGAGCGCCACGCGCGATCAGCTGCCGCTCATCGCCGCAAGCGCGCTTTATGGCAGCCGCGATTCGTCCGAGCTGTCGGCCAGCGTTTCACCCGATCTGGGCAGCGGTTATGTGACCCTTTCGGGCCGTTGGGACCGGGGCGACGGCTTTCAGACGACGCCCGCCGGTCAGCGCGTCGCCGCCACGGTTCCCGCTGCCTATGACGGCTGGTCGGCCAATCTCCGGGCGGTCGCCCCCCTGTCGGCCACGTCGGAACTGCAGTTTCGTACGACGCTGTTCCGTGACCAGCGCACGCTGCGCTTTCGTGGCGCGGACAGTATGAGTGAAGGGCAGGATGCGAGCATCCGCTATGTCTCTCGCGGGCGCTGGCAGGTTGATACGCTCGCCTATCTGCAGGCGCGCAACTTCACGAACATCGTGATTTCGGCCACGCCGCCCTTCCGCAAATCGCTCGATCAGCGCGCCACGCCGTCGACCGGCATTGGAGGAAAGATCGAACTGCGTCCCCCCGTAGGCAATGCTCACCTGCTCCGGATCGGCGCCGATAGCCGGTTCGCGAGCGGCGATATGTTCGAAAATGCCTATAATGCGAGCTTGCCCAGCAATCCCGTCACGGCGCGCCGCCACGCCGGGGGCAAGCAGCTGACCACCGGCTTCTTCGCCGAGGATGACTGGACGATCGGCCGTCTGGTGCTGACCGCAGGCGCCCGGGCGGATCGCTGGTCGATCAGCGATGGCTTCTTCCGCGCCACTGCGGCGGTGCCTGTCGCCAACGAATTTCCTGACCGCAGCGGGTGGGAATATTCCGGCCGCGCGGGTCTGCTCTATCGGATAAATGAAGCTTTCACCCTGCGAGGGGCCGCCTATACCGGCTTCCGCCTGCCGACCCTCAATGAACTATACCGGCCGTTCGTGGTGGCGTCTGCCGCATCCATGGTGACGACGCAGGCCAATCCCGCGCTCGCCAACGAAAAGCTGAAAGGGATGGAGGCGGGGGTCGATCTCATGCCCGTCGCCGGGGTCACGCTCGCGGCCACCGCCTTTTACAATCGCCTGGACAATGCGATCGGCAATGTCACGCTCAGCTCCTCGGTCGTGAACGGCCGAACCATCGTCGTGCGGGAACGGCAGAATATCGATCGTATCCTGGCCAAGGGCATCGAACTGACCGCGTCGGCCCGCGCGGGCGATTTTCAGCTGGCGGCATCCTATGCCTACAGCCACAGCAGCGTCCGCGCGCCGGGCGAGGATTTCGACGGCCTCACGCCCGCGCAGAGCCCTCGGCACGCCGCCAGCGCCACGCTGTCGTGGCAAGCTGCTAGGGGGCCGCAGCTTTCCACGACCTTGCGCTATGTGTCCCGGCAATTTGAAGACGACCTTCAGACCGACATTCTCCCTAGTGCGCTCACGGTCGATGCCGTCGCTCGAGTGCCCCTCGCGCGCGGGCTGACGGTTGTTGCGCGCGGCGAGAATCTCTTCGATGAAGAGGTGGTCACGCGCAATGCGGGGGGCTCGATCGATCTCGGCACGCCGCGCACCTTGTGGGTCGGATTGGCGCTAGCCCGCTGAACTGCGTGCTTCTTGCTCCACTTTAGTGAGGGCAGGCGCACCCTTTGCTACAGCGGCCGGAACGATCCGACTTGAGGCTGTGTGCGCGCGTTTTCAGATGACCCCACTGGGGTTCCCTTCCCCCAAGCACGATTGACCGAATTCCGTTCGCCCAGCCCGGCGGAACTGGAAATCTTTGCCAGCCTGGCAGGCCCTGTGCAAAGCGTGGCCCGCAATCGCACGATCCGGCGTGAGGGGGATAGGCCGCAATCCGTCTATATGCTGGTGGATGGCTGGGTCCTGAGCAGCATGACGCTCGCGGATGGCAGCCGCCAGATCGTGAAAGTCCACCTGCCGGGCGATATGTTGGGATCGCCCAGCGTCGCGCTCGACCGCGCGGCTGAGACGCTGACCGCGCTCACGCCCGTCAAGCTGCGGCCGATCAGCCTTTCGGCGCTGGGAAGCCTGTTCATGCGCACCCCGCACATGGCGGCGCTGCTATTCCTCAGCGCGCAGCAGGAACGGGTGATCCTCATGGACCGGCTCTGCTCGATCGGCCGCACCTCGGCCGAATGCCGCCTTGCCGCCTTTCTGGTGCATCTTCACGATCGCCTGAAACGTATCCGGCCGGACATGGGCCCGCGCTTTGAGCATCCGCTGACCCAGGAACAGATTGGCGACACTATCGGTCTCACCGCCGTCCATGTGAATCGGGTGTTTCGTGGGCTGGAGGAAAAGAAGCTCATCCTGCGCGACGGTCACAGCATCGAATTGCTCGACATCGCCGCGCTGCGCAGGCTCAGCGGTGTGTCCGCAAGGACGCTGGCGCAGGATCTCAGCTGGCTGCCCAAGCCCTTACACTGAGCCAGACATTTTTTCTCGCTGTCGATCAGGAGGAGGGGGGAAATGGTGCTGCCGGCGAGGATTGAACTCGCGACCTCAGCCTTACCAAGGATGCGCTCTACCACTGAGCTACGGCAGCACTTTCACCATCCGCAGAGCCTTTCGGGCTGCGGAGCCGGGCCTATGGCCGCGCGCGTCCCGCTTGTCAAGGCGGGTTGCGGCGGGCAGCGCAATTTGCTTATGGCGCGGCCATGACAAGCGGGCAGGACGATCGCAAGGCACGGCTGGCGCAGGCTCTGCGCGACAATCTGCGCCGTCGCAAGGCGCAGGCGCGCGAGGGGACGAGCGAATCTCCACCGCCTGTCTCCACGCCGAAGGATGAGGACGAGCGGGGGAGCTAAGTTCCGCCGCCCCTCGATCACAAGGGTGCGCAGGCCGCCTGCAGCCAAGCCAGCGCATCGCCCTCCAATTGCGGTCCCACAATCTCGATCACCTTCGCATGATAGGCGTCGATCCACTGCCGTTCCTCGGCCGTGAGCAACTCGACGGCGATGGCGTTGCGATCGATCGGTGCGAAGGTCAGTGTTTCAAAGCCCAGCATCTCACGTTCCGCGCCGGGCACTTTGCGCCGTTCCACCAGCACCAGATTTTCGATGCGGATGCCATATTCGCCGGTCTTGTAATAGCCGGGCTCGTTGGACAGGATCATGCCGGGCTGCAGCGGTTCATCGCCGCCGCCAAAGGTCGCGATCCGTTGTGGTCCCTCATGCACCGACAGGAAGCTGCCGACGCCATGGCCCGTGCCATGGGCGTAATCCAGCCCCTCTGCCCAAAGGAACTGCCGCGCCAGCACATCGAGCTGGCTGCCCCGCGTGCCGGCAGGGAACTGCGCCCGGCCAAGCGCGATATGCCCTTTCAGCACCAGGGTGAAACGGTGCTTCATCTCTTCGCTGGGTCTGCCAACGGCGATTGTCCGGGTCACATCGGTCGTGCCGTCGCGATATTGGCCGCCCGAATCGACCAGGTAGAAGCTACCCGGCTCGATCCGACGGTTCGTCTTTTCCTCGACGCGGTAATGCACGACCGCGCCATTGGGGCCTGCGCCGCTGATCGTGTCGAACGACAGGTCCTCCAACAGCCCCGTATCCTTGCGGAACGCCTCCAGCCGAGCAGCCGCCGATAGCTCGTCAATTCCGCCGCCGGGCGCCTCTGTAGCTATCCAGTGCAGGAAGCGGGTCAGGGCTGCGCCGTCACGCGCCTGCGCCGCCTTGTGCCCCGCGATTTCAACGCTGTTCTTGACCGCCTTGGGTAGGACGGCGGGGTCGCGCAGCGGCAGCACTTTCGCGCCGCCCGCTTCCAACGCGTCGAAGATCGCGGCCACGGCCCGCTCCGGATCGGCTGCCACGGCCTTGCCCGAAAATGCTTTCAGCGCGTCGCCGAAATCGGCGCGTGGATGCACCCGCACGGCATTGCCCAGATGCTGCACCAGCGCCTCGTCTATCTTTTCCGGCGCGACATACAGGTCCGCCGTCGCATCGGCATGCACGACCGCATAGGCCAACGCGACCGGCGTGCGCGCGACGTCCTTGCCCCGAATGTTGAAAGTCCAGGCGATCGAATCGAGCGCGGACAGAACCACCGCATCGGCCTTCCGCGCCGTCAGCCAGTCCGCCATCGCCTGCCGCTTTTCCGCAGCGTTCTGCCCGGCGTAGCGATCATCGTGAACAACGAGCCTTGCCTCGCTGGGGGCAGGCCGATCGGGCCAAACCGCATCGATCGGATTGCTATCGACCGCCACCAGCGCCGCCCCGCGCTCCGCGAGCGCTTCGCTCGCCGCTTTCGCCCAGGCGCGCGTGTGGAGCCAGGGATCATAGCCGATCCGGCCGCCCTCGGGCGCATGGACGCCCAGCCAGGCCGCCACCGAAGTCTGCGGCACGCTCTCATAATGCCAATGCGCGGCATCGACCTGCTCGCGCACCTGCAGCGTATAGCGTCCATCGACAAAGATCGCCGCTTCTTCCGGCAACACCACCGCGCTGCCCGCCGATCCGTGAAACCCCGTCAGCCAGGCAAGCCGCTGGGCGTAAGCGCCGACATATTCGCTCATATGCTCATCGGTCAGCGGCACGACGAAGCCATCCAGATGCACGCGCACCAGCTGCGTACGCAGGGCCTTCAGACGGTCTTCATAGGTGGACATCGCAATTCCCTTGATCCAGAGCCCTTGCGCAAGGCGCTTCATAGCCAACATAAGCAGGCATATAGGCTTATGCCAGCATGTCACCGATCGAGAACTTGGACCCTGAATGACCGTCAACAGCACGCCCCCCTCCGCAGCCCGCCGTCCGCACAGCTTCACCCGCCACGGCATCACGGTGGAGGATAGCTGGGCGTGGCTTCGCGATCCGGGCTATCCGGATGTGAAGGACAAGGATGTCCTTGCTTATCTGGACGAGGAGAACGGCTTCTTCGAAAGCGCGATGCAGCCGCACAAGGCGCTGACCGACGGCCTGTTTGCCGAGATGAAGGGCCGCATCAAGGAAGATGACAGCTCCGTCCCGCAGAAGGATGGCGACTATGTCTATTGGCGCGCCTTCGAAATCGGCGCGCAATATCGCAAATGGTATCGCCGCCCCGTCGCTGGGGGCGAGGACCAGTTGATCCTTGACGAACCCGCGCTCGCGGAAGGCCATGAATATTTCCGCCTGGGCGCGCTTTCGGTGAGCCCGGACGGCCGCTACCTCGCTTATGCCATCGACAATAATGGGTCGGAGCGGTTCGAGGCGCGGATAAAGGATCTGTTCACTGGCGAAATCCTGCCGGAGGTCATTCCCGACACCCTGTCATCGCTTGTGTGGACCAGCGACAGCAAGGGTCTGCTCTACGGCATCGCCAACGACCAGTGGCGCACCGACAATGCGCGGCTTCATTGGCTGGGCCAGCCGGTGGAGAGCGATGTCGAACTGTTCCATGAGGATGATGACGGCTTCCGCGTCTCGGTCGGCCTTACCTCCTCGGAGAAATGGATCGTCATCGCGACCGGCGACCATGTGACGACCGAAAGCTGGCTGCTGCCCGCCGACAATCCGCTGGCGGAGCCGCTGTTGGTTTCCGCGCGCAAGCCGGGCCGCGAATATGATGTCGATGAGCATGAAGGCACGCTCTACATCCGCACCAATGATAGCCATCCCAATTTCCGGCTGGTGAAGGCGTCGCTGGCGGCCCCTGGGGAATGGGCGGAAGTGATCCCGGCGGACCAGCATTTTTACCTCACCGACTTCACCCTGTTCAAAGGCTTCTACGTCACCGAAGGGCGGCAGGACGGGCTCGACCAGATCGAACTGCGCGATTACGCGACCCATTCGGCCAAGCGCATTCCTTTTCCGGAAGCCAGCTATTCGGCCAGCCTCGACGACAATCCCGAATATGACGTGACGGAGCTGCGCATCGGTTATGAATCGATGGTCACCCCGGACACGATTTATGACTATCATCTTGGTTCGGGTGAGCTGGAGGTCCTGAAGGTCCAGGAAATTCCGTCCGGTTACGATGCCAGCCGCTATGCGACCGAAAGGCTGACGATCCCCGCGCGCGACGGCACGCCGATCCCGGTGTCGATCGTCTATCCCAAGGACCTGCCTCGCGACGGCAGCGCGCCGTTGCACCTTTATGGCTATGGCGCCTATGGCATCGCCATGGAGCCGGGCTTCTCCACCAGCCGCCTGTCGCTGCTCGATCGCGGCTTCGCCTTCGCGCTCGCCCATATCCGCGGCGGCGATGACCTTGGCCAGCAATGGTATCTCGACGGCAAGCTGGACAAGCGGATCAACACCTTCAACGATTTCGTCGATGTGGCGAAGGGCCTGATCGATCTGGGCTATACGTCGAAGGGCCGGATCAGCATTTCCGGCGGATCTGCGGGCGGCGAGCTGATGGGTGCGGTCGTCAACAGCGATCCCGATCTATGGGGCGCGGTGGTGGCGCATGTGCCTTTCGTCGATGTGCTCAACACCATGCTGGACGAAAGCCTGCCGCTTACGCCCGGAGAATGGCCCGAATGGGGCAACCCGATCGAGGACAAGGACGCGTTCGAGACCATTCTTTCCTATGATCCCTATAATAATGTGAAGGCGCAATCCTACCCACCGCTGATGGTGACGGCTGGTCTCAACGATCCGCGCGTCACCTATTGGGAGCCCGCCAAATGGGTGGCGAAGCTGCGCGCCACCAAGACGGACGACAATATCCTGCTGCTCAAGACCAATATGGGCGCGGGCCATGGCGGCAAGTCGGGGCGTTTCGAAAGCCTTCATGAGACGGCGGAGGAATTTGCCTTCATCCTGTGGCAGATGGGCGTGGCGGAGTGAACATATCCAGTTCTTTCTCGTTCGCCCTGAGCCTGTCGAAGGGCCTTCTTCTTCTAGGAAGACAGAGGAAGGGCTTCGACAAGCTCAGTTCGAACTGACGGGAGATTTAATGGCCTCCACCTACACCACCCAGATCACCGCAGGCCCCGAGCATATCGATGTTCTCGGCCATGTGAACAATGCCGTCTGGGTGCAGTGGATGGAGCAGGTCGCGACCGAACATTGGACCCGCGACGCCGTGCCCGAGCATCTCGACGCCTATGTCTGGGTCGTGACCCGGCATGAGATCGACTATCGCGGCAATGTGAAGGAAGGCGAGACGGTCACTGTACGCACCTGGATTCCCCAGGGGCCGCGTGGCGCGCGCTTCGACCGGCACATGGAATTCATCGGCCCGGACGGCAAGGTCAGGGTCGCGGCCAAGTCCACCTGGGCGATCATCGACAGGGAAAGCGGCCGCATCCTGCGTGTGCCCACGGAAGTCGCGGCCCCGTTCCTGGACGCCTGACTGTTACGCTTGCCGCTTTCTCCCGGAACTCCGTTCAGGGATGGGTCGTTCTCCGCCCCACCAACAGTGACAGGAGAGACTATGCGTAAGATCGGTTATTCTCTGCGCGCCTTTGCCGCTGCCTCGGCGCTTTTCCTCGCCGCCGGTCCCGCACTCGCAGGGGACGAGGAACAGGCGCTGAAGGCCATTGCGCAGGCGCAAGGCAAGATTGACGCCGCCGCCAAGCTGAAGACGGGTCAATATGATCCCGCCGTCCTGGCCAGGGCTCAGGCATCGCTGCGCCTCGCTCAGGAAAGGCTGAAGAGCGGCAAGGAGCAGGACGCCATCAAGGCTGCGGTTGAAGCGCAGGGCTTTGCGGACACGGCGATCGGGCAGAGCCAGGCCAGCGCCCAGACGGACGCGCAGGTTCAGGCATCGACCGCTGCGGCCGCGCAGCAGGACGCCGCTGCCGCCAATGCGCGTGCGGACGCCGCCGAACGCGCCGCCGCCTCCGCCGCGGCCGACGCGCAGGCAGCCCGCGCTGCGGCTGCGACGGCTCCCGTACCCGCCAGCACCACTGTGACCACGGAAACCGTCAAGACTGCGCCTGTCACCACCGTCCGCAAGGCGGCTCCCGCCAAGCGCAAGGTGGTGCGCAAGACGACCCGCGCGCCCGTACGCGCCACGGTGGTGGAAAAGACGACGACCACCGTCACCAACCGCTGACAGGAAACGGGACGGCTCCTGCTTCGTGCGGGAGCCGTCCGGTTCGCAAGATCAGAAAATTCCTACTGCGCCTTGCGCCCACAGAAGCGCGACCAGCAGCAGCAATCCGCTAGCCAGCAGGACGCGCCGCCGCCGATCCTGAATGAAGTGCGCCGCCAGCTCATAACTGCCCGCCGCGCCGACAAGCAGGGCTGCCGCTACCGCAAAGTCGAAGCTGGTCCAGCGCACCTCGTCGGTGAACTGCATCGCCACCAGCGGAGCCAGCAGGATCAGGGCGATCACCGCCCAGGACAGATACCGCCAGTTCAATCTGATCCCGCGCTCCATCATCCGTCCCCTCACTACACCGGCGCTGCTGTTTCTGCGGCGTAACCCACAACGGCGGGCTCCGCATCGCCTTCGCTGCGCTCCGACGCCTGGCGCGCCCACATGGCGGCATAGAGCCCATCGGCCCGCACCAGATCCGCATGCCGTCCGCGCTCGACGACCCGGCCTTGATCCAGCACGATGATCTCGTCCGCGTCCACTACCGTCGAAAGCCGATGCGCCACGACCAGCGTCGTTCTTTTGCGCGATATATTGCGCAGCACGGCCTGGATCTCGGTCTCGGTGCGGCTGTCGAGCGCGCTCGTCGCCTCGTCCAGCACCAGCACCGGCGGGTCCTTCAGCAGCGTCCGCGCGATCGCCACGCGCTGCTTTTCGCCGCCCGACAGCTTCAGGCCCCGCTCACCCACCCGCGTGGCATAGCCCTGCGGCAAGCGCATGATGAAATCATGGATGGACGCCGCCTTGGCTGCTTTCTCGATCTCGGCCTGCGTGGCGTCGGCGCGGCCATAGCCGATATTATAGCCGACCGTGTCGTTGAACAGCACCATGTCCTGCGGCACGATCCCGATCGCGGCGCGCAGCGATGCCTGCGTCACGCGTGAAATATCCTGCCCGTCGATCAGGATGCGCCCAGCCTGGATGTCGTAGAAACGGAAGAGCGTCCGCGCGATCGTGGACTTTCCCGCGCCCGACGGTCCGACGATCGCCAATGTCTTGCCGGCGGGCACCGTGAAGCTCACATCATGCAATATCTCGCGATCGGCGTCATAGCCAAAGCGCACATGCTCAAACCGCACTTCACCGCCATGTGTGTGCAGCATGGGCGCATCCGGCGCGTCGCCAATCTCCGCCGGTGTGTCGATCAGCTTGTACATCGCCTCCATGTCGATGACGCCCTGCCGGATGGTGCGATAGACCATGCCCAGCAGATCGAGCGGCCGGAACAGCTGGGCCAGCAGCGTATTCACCAGCACCACGTCGCCAGTGGTGAAGCTGCCCCGGCTCCATCCCCACACCGTATAGCCCATCGCCCCGGCCATCATGAGGTTGGTGATCAGCGACTGGCCGATGTTCAGCCAGGCGAGGCTATTCTCCGACTTCACCGCCGCTTCGGCATAGCGCCGCATCGCCGTGCCGTAACGCGCCGCCTCCCGCTCCTCTGCGCCGAAATATTTGACCGTCTCGAAATTCAGCAGGCTATCGACTGCATGCGCGACCGCATTGGTGTCCATGTCCACCATGTCGCGCCGAAGCTGGTTGCGCCATTCGGTGATCGTGCGGGTGAACCAGATGTAGAGCGCGACCATCGCCAGCGTCGCCGCGACCAGGCCGGGGCCGAATTTCACGAAGAAGATGATGCAGACCGCCGCCAGTTCCAGCACCGTGGGCGCGATGTTGAACAGCAGGAAGTAGAGCATCGTGTCGATGCTCTTCGTCCCACGCTCGACGATCTTGGTGACCGCGCCGGTCCGCCGGTCGAGGTGGAAGCGCAGCGACAGGCGGTGGAGATGGACGAACACATCGTCCGACAGCCGCCGCCCGGCTTCCTGCCCGACGCGTTCGAACACCGCATTACGCAGATTGTCGAACAGCACGCTGCCAAAACGCGCGCCCGCATAGGCGACCACCAGCGCGACGGCGAGCCCGGCGGCGGGCTCCATCCCCGGCGCCATCCGGTCCACCGCGCCCTTATAGGCAAAGGGCATGGCAAGGCTGACGACCTTCGCCAGCAGGACCAGCAGCATGGCGATGGTGACACGCCGTCGCAGCGCCGGCGCATCGGCTGGCCAGAGATAGGGTAGAAAACGCCGCAGCGTCGCCCAGACGGGGGGGAGTGGTGTGTTGTCAGGGGTGGATGGCGGCATGGGGGCTATGTAGGTCCGAAGTGCCTACCCCACAATAAGCCCCTCCCGCTGGTGGAGCGGAAGGGGAGGGTGCGATTGCGCAGCAATCGCCAGCAACGTCTCTACCAATCCAGCGGTCGCTTCGCTCGCCGACCCACCCAACCCTTCAAACGAGTCACGCGCCTCGTTTGAACTTGAAAGGGAGGGGTGCGGATCAATCCCGCAGCAATTCGTTGATCCCCGTTTTCGACCGCGTCTGCGCGTCCACCCGCTTCACGATGACCGCGCAGTAGAGGCTCGGCCCAGGCGTGCCGTCAGGCAGCGGCTTGCCCGGCAGGTTGCCTGGCACGACCACCGAATAAGGCGGCACTTCGCCCATGAAGACCTCGCCGGTGGTGCGGTCGATGATCTTGGTGGACTGGCCGATGAACACGCCCATCGACAGCACCGAGCCCTTGCCGATGCGCACGCCTTCGACCACTTCGGAACGCGCGCCGATGAAGCAGTTATCTTCGATGATGACCGGGTCTGCCTGCAGCGGTTCCAGTACGCCACCGATGCCGACGCCGCCCGAAAGGTGCACATTCTTACCGATCTGCGCGCAGCTGCCGACCGTCACCCAGGTATCGACCATCGTCCCTTCATCGACGAACGCGCCGATGTTCACGAAGCTCGGCATCAGGATGACGTTCTTCGCGATATGCGCGCCCGCGCGAGCGAACGAACCCGGCACCGCGCGGAAACCGGCAGCGCGAAAAGCGGCTTCGTCCCAGCCTGCGAACTTGCTAGGCACCTTGTCCCACCAATGGCCCGCACCCGGGCCATTATCGATCATGACATTGTCGTTGAGGCGGAAGGAGAGCAGCACCGCCTTCTTCAGCCACTGATTGACCTGCCAACCGTCGCCCGTGGGCTCCGCTACGCGCGCCGCGCCGCTGTCCAGCATCGCCAGCGCCTTGTCCACGGCCTGGCGCACCGCACCCTGCGTGGAAACGCTCACATTGGCCCGGTCCTCCCAGGCGGCGTCGATGGTGGCGATCAGATCTTGGCTCATGGTCTTTCCCCAATGATGTCGGCCAGGAATGGCGTCAGATGGTCGGTTTCAAAATCGATGAAGTCCGGATGATGCTCGTGATTGCCCGCTTCGGAGCCATTATTCACCCAGATGGTTGTCATGCCGATCGCCTTGGCGGGCTTCAGGTTGCGCGCCATATCCTCGAAAAAGGCGGCGCGCGTCGGGTTGACGCCATGCACGCGGCACAGTTCGGCATAGCCCGACGGATCGGGCTTGGGCACATATTGGCAGGCATGGATGTCGTGGATCAGCTCGAACGCGCCGGAAAGGCCCAGCTTGTCCAGCACGCGCCCCGCATAAGCCGCATCGCCATTGGTGAAGATCAGGCGGCGGCCGGTCAGGGCGGTGATATAGGCGTTCAGCGCCTCGTCCACCTCAAGCCGATCCATCGAAATGTCATGGACATAGTCGAGGAAAGCACGCGGCTCGATGCCGTGATGGTGCATCAGGCCCGACAGCGTCGTCCCATGCTCCATGAAATAGCGCTTCTGCGTGGCCTTCGCGACATCAGGGTCGCAGCCGAGTAGCCCCTGGATGAACTCGCCCATCTTGACGTCGATCAGCGCGAACAGGTCCGCCTTCGCCGGATACAGCGTATTGTCCAGATCGAAGATCCAGCAATCGACATGGGCAAGTTCTGCGCGCATGGCCGCGCCCTAATCCTGTGCGGCAGGGAGGGCAAGTGACTAACCCTCCTGCGCGCGGCGTTGGGAGCTAGCAGTTTGGCGCGTCGCTATCCTCATAGAAGGTCTGCACCGCCGCCCAGGCTTCCTCCGCCGTTTCAACCCAGGTCAGCAGGTTGAGGTCCGACGGCGAAATCACGCCTTCGTCAGCCAGCGCATCGAAATCCACCACTCGCGTCCAGAATTCGCGCCCGAACAGCAATATGGGAATCGGCTTCATCTTCCCCGTCTGGATCAGCGTCAGCAATTCGAACATCTCGTCGAACGTGCCAAAGCCGCCCGGAAACACTGCCAAAGCTCGCGCGCGCAGCAGGAAGTGCATCTTGCGTAGGGCGAAATAGTGGAACTGGAAACTCAGTTCCGGCGTCACGAACCGATTGGGCGCCTGTTCATGCGGCAGCACGATATTCATGCCGATCGTCTGCGCGCCGACGTCCGCCGCACCGCGATTGGCCGCCTCCATGATCGAAGGCCCTCCGCCGGAGCACACCACGAAATGGCGGCAACCGGCTTCCGTCACAGGATATTGCGCCGCCGTGCGCGCCAGCTTGCGCGCTTCCTCATAATAGCGCGCTTTTTTCCCAAGATTCTCGGCAATCCGCCGCTGTTCGGGCGTCGTCGCGGCGTCGATCCGCGCTTGCACCTGTTCGGGCTCGGGAATGCGCGCCGATCCATAAAAGACAAAAGTGGATTCGATCCCCGCCTCGTCCATCAGCAGTTGGGGCTTCAGCAACTCCAGCTGAAACCGCACCGGCCGCAGATCCTCGCGCAGCAGAAATTCGGCGTCTTGAAAAGCCAGGCGATAGGCGGAACTGGTTGTTTGGGGAGTGCCAACCGCCTTGCGGGCATCGGCGGCTTCCTGCCGGGCGGGACGGAATTTGCGTTCTTCGATTTCTTTTCTTGTCATTCAGACCAACTTAGGAACGTCAGCGGCAGAATTCACCAGCTTTTCTTGTGATCAGCGGCAAAAATATCCATGTTTTTAAATCCGCTTAGCGGCAAAAGCCGCCGCGGCCGCCCATGTCGAAATGAAAATGATCGCGATGCGCGACATTGTAATCGGGGCTCAACACTGTCCGGAACCGTTTGCAGGCGCTGGCGCGGACGATCTCCAGAAACTGCCGCGTCTGCCGGTCGCCATTCCACCCCTGTTCGATGGTGATCCGCCGCCCGTCGGACAGGACAAAGGCCGACACATCGACGGCATTGCTGTGCGCATGTTCGGACAGCTTCCCACTCCCCGCGATCGGCCGGCAATTATAAGTGCCGAACGTCTCGATGCGCTCGATTTCCGCGCCCAGGATCAACCGTGCGGCGGGCTGTACGCCATAACGCGCCCAGGCCGCGAAATTGGCCGCCAGATTGCAGGTCATTGCGCCCAAATTGGTCGCCGGAACTCCGATGTCGAGCAGCTTGACGCTGCCCATCGCCGTGCAGCCGCCGCCGAAATTCTGGTCGGGCAAGGGGGTGAACAGCACGGATTGCGACTGCAGCTTCACCATACATTGCCGCAGTTCCAGCGGCGGCGGCGCGGCAGGCCGTGCGTCCCGGGGCGCCTTGGACGCGCGTTCCACCCGGCCGCGCGGCACGATGTCTCCCCCGCACGACGCCAGCGCGAAACTCACCGCCAGCAAGGCCGCCTGACCCATGCGGCGCATAGCCATCGTCCCCCAAGCCCGCTCTTTCATGGTCAATCATTTATCATGACAATCTGCCCTGTGGGTTAACGAGCGGAACGGTTCGTCGCATCCAGACAGTCGACTGGACTCTTTGGCCGCTTGACTCTTCCCCCGCGATCTTTAGAGCGGCCGCCGGGCCACGCGGTCCCAACGCCGCGCGTGCTCTCTGCAAGGAGACGCATTACATGACTGATATTACTGCCGCCGACGCCACTCTTGCGCCCGCCGCGGCCAAGCCCGCCACCAAGCCGGCTCGTCCCTATTTCTCTTCCGGTCCCTGCGCCAAGCCTCCGGGCTGGAGCGCCGACAAGCTGAGCGCTGAATCTCTCGGCCGCTCGCACCGCGCCAAGATCGGCAAGACGCGCCTCGCCTACTGCATCGACCTGATGCGCGAGCTGCTGAACCTGCCCGAAACCCACCGCATCGGCATCGTGCCTGGTTCGGACACCGGCGCCTTTGAAATGGCGATGTGGACCATGCTGGGCGCCCGCCCGGTCACCACGCTTGCCTGGGAAAGCTTCGGCGAAGGCTGGGTGACGGACGCCGCCAAGCAGCTCAAGCTCGATCCGACGATCGTCCGCGCCGATTATGGCCAGCTGCCGGACCTCGGCACGGTCGATTTCAGCAATGACGTCCTGTTCACCTGGAACGGCACCACCTCGGGCGTGCGCGTGCCCAATGCCGACTGGATTCCGGCCGACCGGCAGGGTCTGACCTTCGCCGACGCCACCAGCGCGGTCTTCGCCTATGAGATCGACTGGACCAAGATCGACGTCGCCACCTTCTCCTGGCAGAAGGTGCTGGGCGGCGAGGGCGGCCATGGCGTGCTGATCCTCGGTCCTCGCGCCGTCGAGCGCCTCGAAACCCACACCCCTGCCTGGCCGCTGCCCAAGGTCTTCCGCCTGATGGCGAAGGGCAAGCTGGCCGAAGGCATCTTCAAGGGCGAAACGATCAACACGCCTTCGATGCTTGCCGTCGAGGATGCGATCTTCGCGCTGGAATGGGGCAAGTCGCTGGGGGGCCTCAACGGCCTGATCGCGCGCAGCAACGCCAATGCGGCGGCGCTCAACAAGTTGGTGGAAGAACGCGACTGGCTCGGCCATCTCGCCGCCGACGAAGCCGCCCGTTCGACCACCAGTGTCTGCCTGACCGTCGAGGGTGCGGACGAAGCCTTCATCAAGTCCTTCGCGGCTCTGCTGGAGAAGGAAGGCGCCGCCTATGACGTCGCGGGCTATCGCGACGCCCCGGCGGGCCTGCGCATCTGGTGCGGCGCGACCGTCGAAACCGCCGATATCGAAGCGCTGGGTCCGTGGCTCGACTGGGCCTACGCGACGGCCAAGGCTGCCTGATTAGCTTCACCGCGTCACCCCGGCCTTGAGCCGGGGTCGCGCTTCTTCTTCATGTCCGCCCGCAGATAAGCGGGACCCCGGATCAAGTCCGGGGTGACGAGGAAACATAGGAATTCTACATGCCCAAGGTACTTATTTCCGACAAGATGGACCCCCGCGCCGCCGCGATCTTCCGTGAACGTGGCGTGGAAGTTGACGAGATCACCGGGAAGACCCCGGACGAACTGAAGGCGATCATTGGTCAATATGACGGCCTCGCGATCCGCAGCGCGACCAAGGTCACCAAGGAAATCCTCGACGCCGCGCCCAATCTCAAGGTCATCGGCCGCGCGGGCATCGGCGTCGATAACGTCGATATTCCTGCCGCTTCGGCCAAGGGCGTGGTTGTCATGAACACCCCGTTCGGCAACTCGATCACGACCGCCGAACATGCCATCGCGCTGATGTTCGCGCTGGCCCGCCAGCTCCCCGAAGCCAACGCTCAGACCCAGCAGGGCCTGTGGCCGAAGAATGGCTTCATGGGCGTGGAAGTGACCGGCAAGACGCTGGGCCTGATCGGTGCAGGCAACATCGGCTCGATCGTCGCCAGCCGCGCGCTCGGCCTCAAGATGAAGGTCGTCGCCTTCGACCCCTTCCTCACTCCGGAACGCGCCGTTGAGATGGGCGTGGAAAAGGCCGATCTCGACACGCTGCTGGCGAAGGCGGACTTCATCACGCTGCACACGCCGCTGACCGACCAGACCCGTAACATCCTTTCGAAGGAAAATCTCGCCAAGACCAAGAAGGGCGTGCGCATCATCAACTGCGCCCGTGGCGGTCTGGTCGATGAAGCCGCGCTCAAGGAAGCGATGGATGCGGGCCATGTCGCGGGCGCCGCGCTCGACGTGTTCGTGCAGGAACCGGCGAAGGAATCGCCGCTGTTCGGCACCCCCAACTTCATCTGTACCCCGCACCTCGGCGCATCGACCGACGAAGCGCAGGTGAACGTCGCGCTTCAGGTCGCCGAACAGCTCAGCGACTATCTGCTCGATGGCGGCATCACCAATGCGCTGAACGTGCCGAGCCTGTCGGCTGAGGAAGCGCCGAAGCTCAAGCCCTATATGGCGCTGGCGGAAGAACTGGGCAGCCTTGTGGGTCAGCTTGAGGGTGACCATGTGCAGGGCGTGTCGGTCGAGGTCGAAGGCCATGCCGCCGAACTCAACCAGAAGCCGATCACCGCCGCCGTGCTCGCGGGCCTGATGCGCGTCTATTCGGACACAGTGAACATGGTCAACGCGCCCTTCCTGGCGAAGGAACGCGGCCTCGATGTGCGCGAAGTGCGCCATGACCGCGAGGGCGACTATCAGACCCTCGTCCGCGTCACCGTAAAGACGGAAAGCGGCGACAAGTCGGTCGCGGGCACCCTGTTCGGCCACGGCAGCCCGCGTCTGGTGGAACTGTTCGGCATCAAGGTCGAAGCCGATCTGGAAGGGCACATGCTCTACATCGTCAACCAGGACGCGCCGGGCTTCATCGGCCGCCTTGGCTCAACGCTGGGCGAGGCGGGCGTCAATATCGGCACCTTCCACCTTGGCCGCCGCAACCAGGGCGGTGAAGCGGTGCTGCTGCTCTCGGTCGATGGGGCGGTAAGCCAGGAGGTGCTGAACGACATCTGCAAGCTTGCGGGCGTCAAGACGGTGAAGCTGCTGCGCTTCGCTTAAATTTCCACTCCGTTCGTGCTGAGTAGGGTCTGAGCCTGTCGAAGACCCGTATCGAAGCATCCTTCGATACGCCATTTCGATAAGCTCAACGGCTACTCAGCACGAACGGAGGCTGGATAATCTGGCCGATGTTGCTAAAGGGCCAGCCCATGACCAGCATCCCCCCCGGCCTCCTTCCCGAAGGGCTCTCCGACCGTCTGCCGCCGCAGGCCGAAGCCTCCGCGCGCCTCGCGCGGCGCGTGCTCGATACGGTCGCCGCGCATGGCTATGAGCGCGTCATGCCCCCGCTCGCCGAGTTTGAGGATACGCTTGTCGGCCGCTTGAAGTCGATGCGCGCGCAGGATCTCGTCCGTGCCGTGGACCCCGTTTCACAGCGCAGCCTTGCCCTCCGTCCCGACATGACCGCGCAGGTGGGCCGCATCGCCGCCACCCGCCTCGCCAGCGCCCCGCGCCCGCTGCGCCTCTCCTATGGCGGTCCGGTCATCCGCCTGCGCGCGAATCAACTCCGCCCCGAGCGCGAGCGGCTGCAAGTCGGCGCTGAACTGATCGGCAGCGACAGCACCGCCGCCGCCGTTGAAATCGTGAATGTCGCGATCGAGGCGCTGCAGGCCGCAGGCGTCACCGGCATCACCATCGACTTCACCTTACCGGACTTGATCGACAGCCTCGCCGCCGGTCCGCTCCCGCTCGCGCCCGAAGAGATCGAAGCCGTACGCGCCGAACTCGATGCAAAGGATGCAGGCGCGCTCGCCGCGATCAGCCCGGCCGCCGCTGCTTATCTTCCGCTGATGGAGGCGACCGGCCCTTTCCATCCCGCGATGGAAAAGCTCGAAGCCCTCAACGCCCGGCTCAATGGCGCGATCGACAGCCGAATCGCGGGTCTGCGCGCTATCGCCAAGCCGATCGGGTGGGACATCACGCTGACGCTCGATCCCACCGAGCGCCATGGTTTCGAATATCAAAACTGGTTCGGCTTCTCGATCTTCGCGGAAGGCTTCATTGGAGAGATCGGCCGCGGCGGCAGCTATGCCATCACTCGCGCCAATGGTTCGGAAGAGCCCGCCATGGGCTTCTCCCTCTATCCCGACCCGCTGATCGATGCGGGCTTCGGTGCGGAAAGTCCCAAGCGCCTGTTTCTGCCGCTCCACCATGACGAAAGTCGCGCCGCGCAACTTCGCGGGGAAGGCTGGCAAACCATCGCCGCGCTCACCGCTCAAGAAAACGGTGAGGCGCTGCGCTGCACGCATTGGCTGGACGGCGACGAGCCGCGCCCCTACTGACTTGACGCAGAGGGGGCAGCGCGGCTAACGCGCGCCCCGCAACAGGGCGGCACGCGCCCACTCGATCCTACCGGCATGCCGAGTCCCGTCGAAGGGCATGGCCGGTCCGCGCGGCGGGCGGAGGTCTGTATCCATGGCAAATGTTACGGTGATCGGCGCCCAGTGGGGCGACGAAGGCAAGGGCAAGATCGTCGACTGGTTGTCGGAGCGCGCCGACGTCGTCGCGCGCTTCCAGGGCGGCCACAATGCCGGCCACACGCTGGTTGTCGGCGAAAAGGTCTATAAGCTCTCACTGCTCCCCTCAGGCATTGTGCGCGGCACGCTGTCGGTGATCGGCAATGGCGTGGTGCTGGACCCCTGGCACTTCCGCGACGAGGTCGCCAAGCTCAAGGGGCAGGGCGTCGCCATCACCCCCGACAACTTGCAGATCGCGGAAACCTGCCCGCTGATCCTGCCTTTCCACCGTGACCTCGACGGCCTGCGCGAGGATGCGTCGGGTGCCGGCAAGATCGGCACCACCCGTCGCGGCATTGGCCCGGCCTATGAGGACAAGGTCGGCCGCCGCGCCATCCGCGTCTGCGACCTAGCGCATCTCGACGATCTCGGCCCGCAACTCGACCGCCTGACCGCCCATCACGACGCGCTGCGCGTCGGCTTCAACGAAGCCCCGATCGACCGCGACGCATTGATGGCCGAATTGCGTGACATCGCCGACTTCATCCTGCCCTTCGTCAAGCCCGTCTGGCTGACGCTCAACAAGGCGAAGGCCGAAGGCAAGCGCATCCTGTTCGAAGGCGCCCAGGGGACCCTGCTCGACATCGACCACGGCACCTATCCCTTCGTCACCTCGTCCAACACGGTGGCGGGCACCGCGGCAAGCGGCACCGGCCTTGGCCCATCGGGCGCGGGCTTCGTGCTGGGCATCGTCAAGGCGTACACGACCCGCGTCGGCTCGGGCCCGTTCCCGACCGAACTGGAGGACGAAACTGGCCAGCGCCTGGGCGAACGCGGCCATGAATTCGGCACGGTGACGGGGCGCAAGCGCCGCTGCGGCTGGTTCGACGCCGTGCTGGTGCGCCAGTCGGTCGCCGTCTCGGGCGTCACCGGCATCGCGCTCACCAAGCTCGACGTGCTGGACGGCTTCGATACGCTCAAAATCTGCGTCGGCTACAAGATCGGCGATCAGACCTTCGACTATCTCCCCGCCCATGCGCAGGACCAAGCGAAGGCCGAGCCGATCTACGAGGATATCGAAGGCTGGCAGGACACCACCGCCGGTGCCCGCAGCTGGGCCGAGCTGCCCGCGCAGGCGATCAAATATATCCGCCGCATCGAAGAACTGATCGGCTGCCCGGTCACGCTCGTCTCCACCAGTCCCGAGCGCGAGGACACCATCCTCGTGCGCGATCCCTTCGCGGATTAAGCGCGATGGCCGGCGAACGCTTCGAGCGCCACAAGCAGCCATGGACGGCGGATGAGCTGCAAAAGCTCCACACGCTGGCGAAGAAGGGCATGGCGCTCAAGGCGATCGCCAAGGCGCTGACCCGCAGCGAGGAATCGGTGAAAGCCCGCGCCAAGCAGGACGGGCTTTCGATTGCAAAATTACGTTAGGGCGCCGAGGGGCTGTTCGGGTGGTTGTTGCCATTCCTCCTAGAGCCGTTCCGTTTGAGTAGGCTCGAACCTTCGCTCGAAACGAATGGCATTAATATGTCCGTTCAGGCCGAAAGCCGCCGTCGAGGAGCCGGTTCCACCTAAGGCCAGCGCGTCGCACTGGACGCCACCGTCCAGCAATGCGAGAACAGCCGCATGGCACTCGACATCCTCATCCTCTACGGCTCCTACCGCACCGGCCGCATGGGCATCCGCCTTGCCGACTATCTCATCAACGGCTTCCAGCAACTCGGCCATCAGGCCGAACTCATAGACGCGATGCAGGTCAGTCTTCCCATGCTCGACCAACGCTATAGCGACTATCCCCCTGGCCAAGCCCCCGAAGCCATGACCGCGCTCGCCGAGCGCCTGACTGCCGCCGACGCCTTCGTCTTCGTCGCGGGCGAATATAATCGGGGCGTGCAGCCCGGCCTCAAGAATCTCACCGACCATTTTCTCAAGGAATTCGATCGCCGCCCTGCCGGGATCGCCAGCTATTCGGCGGGCCGCTATGCCGGGGTCAACAGCCACGCGGCCTGGACGGTGACCCTCTCCGCCATGGGCATGACCGTCATCCCCGAGCGCCTCAGCGTCGGCCAGATCGGCCAGACACTCGACGAGCAGGGACAGCCGCAGGGCGACGGCGGCGCGGCGCTCGAACGCAGCTTCGCCAGCTTCGCCCGTAGCCTCATTTGGTGGGCGGAAGCGGCGAAGGCTGCAGGCTGACCTGAACCCCGTTCGTCTCGCGCGAAACCGAGAATGCGAGGCTTTTCGCCCCTTCGCCAAGCTCAAGGCTTTGCTCGACGCTACCAGCAGGGAAACAGGATCACGCCGGCCCCTTCGCCTGCTCCTTCTCCTCTCCCGCCGCAATCACCGTGGCCGCCACCAGATCGCCGGTGACATTCAGCGTCGTCCGACACATGTCTAGGAAGCGATCGACGCCCAGCACCAGCCCGATCCCCTCCGGCGGCACGCCAACCATGCCCAGGATCATGGCCACCACGGGCAGCGATCCCGCCGGGACCCCGGCCGTGCCGACGCCGCCCAATATGCACACCAGCATCACTGTCAGCTGCTGCGCCCAATCCAGTTCGATGCCGAAAAACTGCGCGAGGAAGAGGACGGTGATCCCCTCGAACATCGCCGTTCCATTCTGGTTGGCGGTCGCTCCGATCGTCAACACGAACCGGGCGATCCGCCGCGGCAGGTGCAGCCGCTCTTCGGCCACCCGGATCGCCGTCGGCAGCGTGGCGTTGGATGAGGCCGTCGCGAAGGCCATCAACATCGCATCCTGCACATCCGTGAAGAAGCGTAACGGCGACCGCCGCGCGCCTAGGGCGAGCAGCAATGAATAGACGCCGAACATCTGCAGGCCGAGCGCAAGCAGCACCACGCCGACATAGGCCGACAGCCGTTCCAACAGTTCCCATCCGAACTGCGCGGCGAGGTTGAACATGAAACAGGCGATGGCGATTGGCGCGATGCGGATGACCAGGCTCATCAGCCGCATCGTCACTTCGAACAGCCCCTCCATCGCCGACAGCAGCAGCTTCGTCTGTTCCGTGCGCACCAGCATCAATCCGATGCCGAAGAACAGGGCGAATACCATGACGGCCAATATGTCGTTATTCGCCATGGCCTTGACGATATTGTCCGGCACCATGGCAAGCAGCGCGTCCACGCCCTTGGGAGCCTCCCCGCCACGCGCCAGGATAGCGCGCGCGCCTTCCCCGGCATTGTCCAGCATGGCGTGTGCCTGTGCCGGATCGATCCCGTCGCCCGGCCGCAGCAGGTTGACCGCCGCCAGGCTGATCGCCACCGCTATCCCTGACACCACCAGCGTGTAGAGCAAGGTCTTGAACCCCACCCGCCGCAGCGAGCGCATTTCGCCCATCTCCGCGATGCCCACGATCAGCGCCGATACCAACAGGGGGATGACCAGCATGAACAGCAGCCGCAGGAATATCTGCCCGATCGGCCCCGTGACATAGTTGGTGGCAAGATCGACCCAGCGCGCGTCCCGCGCGGTAGCGTGGACGATAAGGCCGAGGGTCATGCCGGTGAGGAACCCGGCCAGCATTTGCCATTGCAACGAAAAGGCGGCTTTGTCCGGCGTCTTCATCGGCTAGCTTCGCTCCCTCCGCGGAGGAAACCGTTAAGCGCGCGTAATGTTTCGGTTGGGCGGGTTAGCCTTTCCGCTTCAGGTCAATCGAGGCACGGCACTCTTTTCGGGGAGCGCGCCCAGCAACACACAGGCAGCGCGTCCTCAGCCCCGACGCTCTTCCTCCACCATGTCCGTCGCCAGTTCCAGCCCGGCGCGGCCATGGGCGGCCGTATGTGTGGGCGCTTTGGGATGGGGCACATAGTCGGACTCCTCGACCTCCAGCATTCCTTCCCATTTGGTGATGACGGAGGTGGCGATGGCATTGCCCAGCACGTTGGTGGCGGTGCGGCCCATATCCATGAAATGATCGACCGCCAGGATGAAGGCGACGCCCTCCACCGGCAGGTCGAACTGCCCCAGCGTCGCCGCAACCACCACCAGGCTCGCGCGCGGGACGGCGGCGATGCCCTTGCTCGTCACCATCAGGACGAGAAGTATGGTGATCTGCGTCGCGATGGGCAGGTCGATGCCATAAGCCTGCGCGATGAAGATGGTCGCGAAGGTCGAATACATCATCGACCCGTCGAGATTGAACGAATAGCCCAGCGGCAGCACGAAGCTGTAGATGCGCCGTGGCACGCCGAACCGGTCCAGCTGCTCCAGCATCTTGGGATAGGCCGCTTCCGACGAGGCGGTGGAAAAGGCGATCAGCAGCGGTTCGCGCACATATTTGAGCAGCTTGCCCATCCGCCGCCCCAGGAACAGCGCGCCCGCGCAGCACAGCAGGATCCAGAGAGCAAAGAGCGACAGGTAGAATTCACCCACCAGTTCGCCGAAGGTCTTGAGTACGCCCAAGCCTTCAGTCGTGATCGCCGACGCCAGCGCCCCGAACACGGCGAAGGGGGCGACGCGCATGACATAGCTCGTCACCTGCAGCATCAGCTCGACCATCGCCTCGATCACGGTGACGATGGGCTTGCCCCTCTCGCCGATCGCCGTCAGCGCCACGCCCACGAAGAGCGAGAACACCACGATCTGCAGGATCGAATTTTCCGCCATCGCCCCGACCATCGAGGTGGGGAAGACATGGAGGACGAAATCCTTGAAGTTCAGCGCCTCGGTATTGACCCCCGACTCCGCGCCGCTCCGCACCAGGTTCAACCCTTCGCCGGGCGCGAAGAAATTGACGAAGATGAGGCCCAGCGTCAGCGAAATCAGGCTGGCGATGATGAACCAGGCGAGCGCCCTTCCGCCGATCCGCCCCAGCGCCGCGCTGTCGCCCATATGGGCGATGCCCGCGACCAGCGTGGAAAAGACCAGCGGCGCGATGATCATCTTGATGAGGTGGAGGAATATGTCGGCGAGCAGGTGGAAATAACCCGCCACATCCTTGGCCAGGACCTTGTCGCCGCCGACCCACAGATTGGCTGCAAAACCTGTGATTACCCCCAGCACCATGCCCGTCAGGATGAAGGCCGTCAGTCGATTCCGCATGCAACCCCTCTAAGCCGTGCTGGCCCGCACATCTAACAGGCGCCCGGCCGCCCGCCTATCCTCTTGAACGAACGAGCGTCCGGATTCCGCGCTTTGGAAAGCTCAGGGATAAAGCAGCCCCTCGTGCCATCCATCCCCTTCGCGCAGGAACAGCCGTCGCTCATGCAGCCGATGCTCGCGGTCCTGCCAAAATTCGATCCGGTCCGGCACCACGCGAAATCCCGACCAGTGCGGCGGACGCGGGACGGCTCCTCCCTCAAACCGGCTTACCGCATCGGCATAGCGCGTCATGAACGCAGCGCGGGAGGGCAGGGGGCGTGACTGGTCGGAAGCCCAGGCGCCCAGCTGGCTATCCCGGCTGCGCGTCGCGAAATAGGCATCGGCGGTGGCCTCGTCCACGGTCTCCACCGGCCCTTCGATGCGGATCTGCCGCCGCAGCGATTTCCAGTGAAACAGCAGCGCCGCATGCGGATTGGCCAGCAGCTCCTCGGCCTTGCGCCCTTCGAAATTGGTGTAGAAGACAAAGCCTTCGGGTCCATGCCCCTTCAGCAGCACCATACGCACAGACGGCCGCCCGCGCGCATCGGCGGTCGCCACCGCCATGGCGTTGCTGTCGTTGATCTCGCTGTCGCGCGCTTCGCCATACCATTGGTCGAACAGGGTGAAGGGGTCGGTCATGCCCTTGATCTAAGCCGCTCATTCGCCTGTGTCGATGGTCACGCCGCTTGAAGGATCGTGACGCTTTCGCCACATATGGCGCAAACACGCTTCTCACGAACAAGGATAGACATTCGGCAATGGCGGATCCCTACTCCACTCTGGGCGTCGCGCGCGGCGCGAGCGAGGCAGAGATCAAGTCGGCCTACCGCAAGCTCGCCAAGGAGCTGCATCCCGACCGGAACCAGGACAATCCCAAGGCGGCGGAGCGGTTTTCCGCCGTTTCCAGCGCCTATGACCTGCTGTCGGACAAGGACAAGCGCGCCCGCTTCGACCGTGGCGAGATTGACGGCGACGGCAATCCCACCGCGCCCTTCGGCTATGGCGGCAATGGCGGCGGCTTTCGCGGCCGTCCCGGCGCGGGCGGCGGCTTCGAATTCAACGAAGGCGCGGATTTCGGCGATATTTTCGAAGGACTGTTCGGCGGCGGTGGCGCCCGGCGGGGGGGCGGCGGCTTTGGCGGCGGCTTCGGGCGTGGCGCCCCGCCGCAGAAGGGCGCGAACGTCTCTTACCGCCTGGCCGTCTCCTTCGTCGATGCCGCCACGCTGGCCCCGCAGCGCATCACCTTGCAGGACGGCAAGACCATCGACCTGAAACTCCCCGCAGGCGTCGAAACGGGCACGCAGATGCGCCTGACCGGCAAGGGGCAGGCCGGACAGGCCGGGGCAGGGGACGCGATCGTCACCATAGAGGTAAAGCCGCACCCCTTCTTCATCCGCGACGGCGACAATGTGCTGCTGGACCTGCCCATCACCCTCGATGAGGCGGTGAAGGGCGGCAAGGTCAAAGTGCCCACGGTCGATGGCCCGGTCATGCTCGGCGTGCCCGCAGGCGCGACCTCAGGCAAGACGCTCCGGCTGCGCGGCAAGGGCTTCACCCACAAGGGCGGGGAGCGCGGCGATCAGCTCGTCCGGCTGATGATCGACGTGCCGGGCGACGATCCGGCGATCAAGTCACTGGTCGAAGGCTGGCAGGACAGCCGCGCCGTCCGCGCCCATCTGGGCGTCTAGGGCGTTAACGGGGGCGAGGAGACTGCATGCCGAGCCCTTCACCCTATTCGCCCGAATCCCGCCGCAAGCGGATCGCGCAAGACGCCCGAGCCCATATCAACCGCCACATCGCCAAGGTGCGCCCCGGCAGCCAGACCTTTGAAATCATGAAGCGGGTGGCAGTCGGCACCTATAATGACGGCTTCATCCATGCGGGCAATCTTGCCTATCTGTCGCTGATGACGCTCTTCCCCTTCTTCATCGTCGCAGCGGCAGTGGCGAGCATCTTTGGCCGGTCGCAGGACGGCCTGGCGGCGGTCGGCGCTTTTCTGGAGACCGTCCCGCCCAGCGTCGCCTCCGTCGTGAAGCAGCCGATCATCGACGTACTGACCGCCCGTACGGGACCGCTGCTCTGGCTTGGCGGTCTCGTCGGCCTGTGGACAGTCGGAAGCCTTATCGAAACCATCCGCGACATTCTTCGACGCGCCTATGGGACGAAAAGCACCCGGTCGTTCTGGCACTATCGCCTGACCGCGATCGGCATCACGCTGGTCAGCGTCTTCGCCGTCATGTTCGCCTTCTCGCTCCAAGTCGCCATCACCGGCATCGACCAGTTCCTGCATCAGATTCTGCCCTTCGCCGACGAAGCGATGCAGATCGTCACGCTGACGCGCGCTGTGCCCATGCTGATCCTGTGTTTCGCGCTTTATTATCTCTATCTCTCGCTCACCCCCAGCGCCTACAAGGACAAGCGCTTCCCCAAATTGCCCGGCGCGGTCGCCACGGCGCTCTGGTGGTACGGCGCCACCATGCTGCTGCCACCGACCTTATCGCTGCTCGGCGACTATAACCTGACCTATGGCAGTCTGGCGGGCGTGATGATTACGCTTATTTTTTTCTTTCTCGTCGGGCTTGGCGTGGTAATTGGCGCGGAACTCAATGCAGCCCTTGCTGAATTTCCCGAAGAGGAACTGGAGCGGGTCGCGGCGGATAGCAAAGGGAACGGGACAGTAGAATGACGGGCTTGATGGCGGGGAAGCGGGGGCTCATCATGGGCCTTGCGAATGACAAGTCTTTGGCATGGGGCATTTCCAAGGCGCTGCGGGCGCAGGGGGCGGAGCTTGCCTTTTCCTATCAGGGCGATGCGCTGGCGCGGCGCGTGCGGCCGCTGGCGGAGGAGCTTGGCTCGGATTTCCTGATCGATTGCGATGTGTCGGACATGGAAAAGCTCGACGCCGCCTTTGCTGAGGTAAAGGCGCGCTGGGGCAAGCTCGACTTCGTCGTCCATGCCATCGGCTTTTCCGACAAGAATGAGCTGCGCGGCAAATATGTCGATACCAGCCTCGACAATTTCCTGATGACCATGAACATCTCGGCCTACAGCTTCGTCGCCGTCGCCCGGCGCGCGCGCGAACTCATGGCGGAAGGCGGCAGCCTGCTGACGCTGAGCTATTATGGCGCGGAAAAGGTCATCCCGCACTATAACGTGATGGGCGTCGCCAAGGCTGCGCTGGAAACCAGCGTCAAATATCTGGCGATGGATCTTGGCCCCGAAAATATCCGCGTCAACGCGATTTCGGCCGGCCCCATCAAGACGCTGGCCGCCAGCGGCATCGGCGATTTCCGCTACATCATGAAGTGGAACGAACTGAACAGCCCGCTCCGCCGCAACGTGACGATCGAGGATGTCGGCGGCGCTGGCCTCTATCTTCTGTCCGACCTTGCGGCAGGTGTGACCGGCGAGATCCATCATGTCGATGCGGGCTATAATGTCATCGGCATGAAAGCCGAAGACGCGCCCGATATCGCGCTCGACAAGGGCTGAGTTGAAAAACCCAGCCGGTTAGGTTATATGGTCACGGTACACCGCGCGGCTGGGTTCCGCTTCGTCATCTATGTCGATGATCATGCGCCCGCCCACATCCACGCGGTAGGTTCGGGTGAAGCGAAGATCGACATCTCTGGCGATAAGCCTCGGCTTGTATGGACCCATGGCCTGACAAGGGCAGAGGTTCGCCGCGCGATGACGATCGTCGTGGAACAGCAGGCAATGCTCTTGTCGCGGTGGAGGAACATTCATGGCTGAAATCAGCGACGCTGCCATCGATGCGGCCTTGGAGCGCGGTATGCTCGCCCGTGAGTTGGAGCCGCGCGCAGCTGCGGCGCATTATGACGCCACCTCCGAACGCGTGGTCGTGGACCTTACCAACGGCTGCACCTTCGCTTTTCCACCGCGGCTGGGGCAGGGGCTGGAAAATGCCACCGCCGATCAGATTGCTGCAGTGGAAGTCAGCCCGTCCGGTTACGGGCTGCATTGGGCGGAACTGGATACCGATCTTTCCATCCCGGGTCTGATGGCTGGCCTGTTCGGCACGCGTGCGCATATGGCCCGCCTTGCCGGGCGCGGACGTTCCCCGGCAAAGGCTGCGGCTGCGCGAGCAAATGGTGCGAAAGGCGGCAGACCCCGCAAGCAGGCAGGCATATGAGCTTCAACACATTCGGCCGCGTACTCCGCTTCTCCACCTGGGGCGAAAGCCATGGTCCCGCCATTGGCGCTGTCGTCGATGGCTGCCCTCCCGGACTGCCCCTGAGCGAGGCGGACATTCAGCCCTTCCTCGACAAGCGCAAGCCCGGCACCTCCAAATTCACCACCCAGCGCCGTGAGCCCGATGAGGTCCGCATCCTTTCGGGCCTGTTCGAAGGCCGCACCACCGGCACGCCGATCAGCCTGATGATCGAGAATACCGATCAGCGCTCAAAGGATTATTCGGACGTCGCCAAAGCCTATCGCCCCGGCCATGCCGACTATGCCTATGACGCGAAATACGGCTTTCGTGACTATCGCGGCGGCGGCCGCTCCTCCGCGCGGGAGACCGCCAGCCGGGTTGCCGCGGGCGCGGTCGCCCGGCTCGTCATCCCGGATGTCGATATCTTCGCCTATGTCAGCGAGATTGGCGGCGACGCGATCGACTATGCCCGTTTCGACGCGGGCGAGATCGACAATAATCCTTTCTTTTGCCCCGATCCGGAAGCCGCAAAGCGCTGGGAACAGTTGGTGGACAGCGCGCGCAAGGATGGCTCCTCGCTCGGTGCGGTCGTCGAATGCGTCGCCAGTGGCGTGCCCGCAGGCTGGGGCGCCCCCCTCTATGCCAAGCTCGACAGCGAACTCGCCGCCGCGATGATGAGCATCAATGCGGTCAAGGGCGTGGAAATCGGCGACGGCTTTGCCGCAGCACGGCTGCGGGGTGAGGATAATGCCGACCCGATGCGCCCCGGCAATGACGGCAATCCCGTCTTCCTCGCCAATCATGCAGGCGGCATTGCAGGGGGCATTTCCACCGGCCAGCCCGTCAAGCTGCGCGTCGCCTTCAAACCGACCAGCTCGATCCTGATCCCGGTCGAAACCATCACGCGGGAGGGCGATGCCTCCGACATCATCACCAAGGGCCGGCACGACCCCTGCGTCGGCATTCGCGGCGTCCCAGTTGTTGAAGCGATGATGGCGCTTGTCCTGGCAGACCAGAAATTGCTCCACCGTGCCCAATGCGGTGGCGACTAACGGGCTGAAACGAGCCGATTACCGGGTAAGCGCGCGATTCTAGCGAGACGACTCACCCAATCTACGTTAACATCCTCCCCATCGATCGCCCGCGGGAGGGCGAGCGGCAGTGCGTAAGCCTGGGGAGCGTCATTCCTGAACGGCCTTTGGGCCAAGAATGGATTGACGGTCAAAACGTCCCCTTGAGCCGCGAACACGGGCCAGCCATATAATGTGGCTGGCCCATTTCGTTTGCAGTTCGCTTACTCGTCGTCCCAGCGGACGCTCGGACCTTGAGCCATGTCACGCCTCCGCCAACGGAGCTTGGCTGCTGCTCAAGACCAATCCCGTTCAACCGGCCCTATTCAGTTGCACAATGAAACGCCATCATGACGTCATTCCTAAGGAACGCTCATGACCAGTCTCCCCTTCACCCAGGTTGACGCCTTCACCGACACACCCTTCACCGGCAATCCCGCTGCCGTGATGCCGCTCGGCCGCTGGCTCGATGACGCCACGCTCCAGGCGATCGCACAGGAAAACAACCTGTCGGAAACAGCCTTCACCGTACCCACGCCTGATGATCCGGACGCGGACTATGCGCTGCGTTGGTTCACCCCGGCTGTGGAGGTGAAGCTCTGCGGCCACGCCACACTGGCGAGCGGCCACGTGCTGATGGGAGGACGCACCGCCATCCGCTTCCGGACCCGTCATGCGGGCGTCCTTACTGTCACACGCGACCGCGACGGCTATGCCCTCTCGCTGCCCGCCTGGGACGTGGAGCCGCGCCCGTTGCCCGACCTTGCGGCAGGGCTAGGCGGCACACCCCTTGAATCGCATTGGCGCGAGGGCGGCTACAGTCTTTTCCTCTTCCCCAACGCCGCGGCCGTGCGCGCGCTCACGCCCGACTTCGCCGCACTCAAGGCGCTCGGTGACATCATGCTGATCGCCACCGCGCCGGGGGAGGACAGCGACATCATCAGCCGCGTCTTCGTTCCGGGCGGCGGAGTGGATGAAGATCCCGTCACCGGCTCGGCCCATTGCCTGCTCACGCCCTTCTGGGCGAGCCGCCTTGATAAGACAAAGCTCAGCGCGGTTCAGGCGTCCCGGCGCGGCGGCCGCTTGGGTTGCCGTCTCGAAGGCGACCGGGTGATCCTCACCGGCGCCTGCCGCACGGTGATAGAGGGGCAGTTCCTGCTCTAGGCGGCAAAAAGCCGCATCAGCTTTGCCAGCCTGCGTTTCAGCGCCGCGCGCTGTTCCTTGTCCGGCGACATACCGATCCGCACTACCGTCAGCGCCTGCCCGGGCGAGATAAGTATATATTGCCCGCCATGCCCCGCGCAGCCGAACAGGCTCTGCGGGGCGTCGCCCGGCATCAGCACGCTCTCTTCGCTCTCCCGGTTGAGCCAGAGATGCGCGCCATAGGCAGGATTGCGCCGGGAAGGCGTGCGCATGAAATCGACCCATTTTTCCGGCACGATCTGATGCCCGTTGGGCCCGCGCCCATGATTGCGTAGCAATTCGCCGAACTGCGCATAATCCCGCGCCGTCATATGCAGGAAGCTGCCGCCGATCATCGTGCCTGCCGCGTCATATTCAGCCGTCAGGCTCTTCAGCCCCGCCGGAATCTTCAGCCGTCCGTCAATGAAGGTCTGCATCGCCTGCCGCCGCGCATCGGGATCGGCGTTGTTGGTCAGCATCCGCGCCATCAGGTCGGTCAGGATGAGCGTGCTGCCGGTCGAATAGGAAAAATGCGACCCCGGCGCATGGGCCAGCGGCTTGGCTTCGGCAAAGGCGCTCATATCCTGCGCGCCGTCAGTGAACAGCATCCGCACCGTATCGGCCTGCGCCAACGGCTCCTCATCCTCGACATGGTCGAGCCCTGACGTCATGGCGAGTAACTGCCGCAGCGTGATCCGCCCGCGCGGATCGCCTTGCTGGCTCCAGGCCGCAACCGGCACCGGCGAATCGAGCGCCAGCCGACCGTCCGCGACCATCAGCCCCACTAGCACCGCCGTCACGCTCTTGCCCATCGACCAGCCGAGCAGCTTCGTCTCCGGCCCAAATCCCGGCGCGTACCGCTCCGCCACGATCTCGCCCCGGTGCATGACGACCAGCGCCCGCGTTTCGCCCACATCCTCGTCGCCATCGAACAGCGGATCGATCGCCGCGCGCAAATCTTCCTCATTGACGCCCGCGTCCGCCGCCACATGATAGCGCGGTTCCGGATCGGCCGCGCGCACGGCAAGCGCTCCGGCTCCCATCAATGACAAAATGGCGGCCGCCGCGCCAATCTGCTTTACCCTTTTCCGCTCGAGCTTCATAAGCCGCGCCCTTAGCACGGCTCATCGGAAAGGGGAGCATGTCCAGCCGCCCGAAATGGATTTATGCGCTCGCAGCCATCGCGGCCTTGCTGGTCCTGCTGCTCGCCTGGAACTGGACCGCGCTGCGTGCCCGCGCCGCCGTGGGCGCGGGATTCGGCGCGCGCGTCACTTGTTCCTGCCGCTATGTGGAGGGCCGCTCCATCGACAGCTGCAGGCGAGACAAGGAACCGGGCATGGCGCTGGTGACGCTCTCCGACGATCCCGAATCACGTGCCGTTGAGGCCGCCGTCCCCCTCCTCGCCTCCCGCACCGCCCGCTACCGCAAGGGCTGGGGCTGCCTGCTTGATCCGATGGACTGAGATGCGCTCCGACGTCCCGGCCCTCCTCCATGACGTCTTCGGCTTCCCGGCATTCCGGGGCGTCCAGCAGCAGGTCGTCAGCCGCATCATGGCGGGGCAGCCGACCCTCGCCATCATGCCGACAGGCGCGGGCAAATCGCTCTGCTACCAACTCCCTGCCGTTGCGCTGGAAGGCTGCTGCGTCGTCATTTCGCCGCTCATCGCCCTGATGCACGACCAGCTCCGCGCGGCACAAGCTGTCGGCATCCGCGCCGCCAGCCTCACCAGCGTGGATAGCGACTGGCGCGAGACGCAGGATCGGCTGCGCAACGGCGATCTCGACCTCCTCTATGTCGCCCCCGAACGCGCCAGCGGCGAAGGCTTCCGCAGCCTGCTGCGCGCCACCAAACTTGCCCTTTTCGCGATAGACGAAGCCCATTGCGTGTCCGAATGGGGCCATGATTTCCGCCCCGACTACCGCCTGCTTCGACCTCTGCTGGACGAGTTTCCCGACGTCCCCCGCCTCGCGCTTACCGCCACCGCGGATCATCACACGCGCGAGGACATTCTCGTCCAGCTCGGGATCCCGCATGATGGCATGATCATCGCGGGCTTCGACCGACCCAATATCCGCTACGCCGTCCACCCCCGCGACGGCCTGCCGCGCCAGCTCTCCGACCTGATCGCCGCGCGCGAAGGCCCGGGCATCGTCTATGCGCCCACCCGCGCCGCCACCGAGAGGCTGGCCGAAACCCTCACGCGCACCGGCCGCCCCACGCGCGCCTATCATGCCGGGCTCGACCCTGCCGTCCGCGCCGCAAACCAGGCCGCCTTCATCTCCAGCGAGGATATGGTGATGGTCGCCACCATCGCCTTCGGCATGGGCATCGACAAGCCCGACGTCCGCTTTGTCGCCCACGCCGCACTCCCCAAATCGATCGAGGGCTATTATCAGGAATCCGGCCGCGCAGGCCGCGACGGCGAACCCGCCGAAGCCCATCTCTTCTGGGGCGCCGACGATTTCGCCCGCGCCCGCCAGCGCATCGGCGAACTCGACCCCAGCCGCCAGCAGGGCGAGCGCACCCGCATCACCGCGCTTGGCGGCCTCGTCGAAACGGGTAGCTGCCGCCGCGCCATCCTGCTCCGCCATTTCGGCGAAGATCCGCCAGCCAGCTGCGGCAATTGCGACAATTGCCTCAATCCGCCCGCCAGCATCGACGCGACCGAAACCGCGCGAAAATTCCTCTCCGCCGTATATCGCACCGGCCAAAGCTTCGGCGTCGGTCATATCGAGCAGGTGTTGACCGGCGCGGTCACCGACCGCATCCGCGAGCGGGGCCATGACAAAATCTCCGTGTACGGCATCGTTCGCGGAGAGGAGATCAGTCTGCTCCGCCCCGTCTCCAGGGCGCTCATCGTAAAAGATGCTTTGCAAACTAACGAACATGGCGGCCTGGAACTCGGCCTCAACGCCCGTCCGATCCTGCGCGGTGAGGAAGATGTCAGCCTGGTCTTGCCCCCGCGCAAGCAACGGCGCCGCCGCAACGCCCGCAATGGCAGCGCGGAAAACCCCGTCGGCGATCCCCTGTTTGACGCCCTGCGCGCCTGCCGCCGCGAACTGGCGCAGGAGCAGGGCGTGCCGCCCTATGTGATTTTCCACGATTCCACCTTGCGCGAAATGGCCGAGCAGCGCCCGGCAAGCCTCGCTGAACTCGGTCACATCAGCGGTATCGGCCAGCGTAAGCTCGACGCTTATGGCGACGCCTTCCTCGCCGCCATTCGCCCTTATCTCTGATCGGGGAGAGGAGGAGGGGGTTGAATCGCCCCGTCTCTAGGCGCATGGCACCGGCAAAGGAGTCCTACCCATGTTCCGCCAGCTCACCCCCACCCTTTATGTCTCCCCCCAGATCAGCGTCGATCAGGTGCAGGAAGCCAAGGCGCTGGGCGTGACCGTCATCATCAACAACCGACCTGATGACGAAGAGCCCGGCCAGACTAACGGCGCCCAGATCGAGGCCGCTGCTGAGGCGGCAGGCATCGCCTACGCCGCCGTGCCGGTCGCCCATGGCGGCTTTGCCCCTTGGCAGCTCGACGGCATGGCCGCCGCATTGGCGCAGGCGGGGGAGGGGAAGGTCCTCGCCTATTGCCGCTCCGGCACGCGCAGCACCCTGCTATGGGCGCTCACCCGCGCCCGCGCAGGCGATCATCCCGCCGCCCTGTCTGAAAAGGCGGAGGCAGCGGGCTATGACCTTACCCCCGTTCGGCAGATCATGGACGCGCTCTCCGCAGGCTGATGCCCGCCGCGTCCGATCCTTATGACGCCATCGTCCTGGGCGCTGGCGGCGCTGGCCTCATGTGTGCCGCAACCGCTGGCCAGCGCGGCAAGCGCGTCCTCGTCATCGATCATGCCGAAGCGGCGGGGAAGAAGATCCTCATCTCCGGCGGTGGCCGTTGCAACTTCACCAACATCCACACCGCGCCAGACCGTTACCTGTCGGCCAATCCTCATTTCGCCAAGTCCGCCCTCGGCCGCTACACGCCGCTGGATTTCCTGACCCTCGTCGAACGGCACGGCATCGCCTGGCATGAAAAGACATTGGGTCAGCTCTTCTGCGATCAATCCGCGCGCCAGATCGTCGCCATGCTGCTCGCCGAGTGCGACGCTGGCGGCGTCACCATTCGCCTCAACCACGGCATCACCGCCGTCACCCATTCGGACGGCCAATTCACCGTGGCCCATGGCGACAAAACCGCCGCCGCGCCCGCGTTGATAATCGCCACTGGCGGCCCCGCCATTCCAAAGATCGGTGCGACGGGCTTCGCCTACGACCTCGCCCGCCAGTTCGGCCTCAAGGTCGTCGAGCCGCGCCCCGCGCTTGTCCCGCTGACCCTCGGCGGCGAAGACCTTCTCTTCCGCTCCCTCTCCGGCGTCTCGACGCCCGTCATAGCGCGCCATGGCAAGACCAGCTTCCGCGAAGCCGCGCTCCTCACCCATCGCGGCCTTTCCGGCCCGGCGATTCTGCAAATCTCGTCCTATTGGCGTCATGGCGACAGCATCAACATCGACTTCCTGCCGGACGCCCCCAGCGGTTGGCTGACGGAAGCGAAGCGCGCCAAGCCCCGCGCCTCGATATCGGCGACCCTGCGCGCCCATCTTCCCGACCGGCTGGCGGACGCCTTGGCCGAACGGCTGGCCCTATCCGGCGACCTCGGCAATCTCCCTGACCGAAAGCTCGAAGACGCCCAGCGCCGCCTCGCCGCCTGGTCATTCACCCCCAACGGCACCGAAGGTTTCGCCAAGGCCGAAGTCACCATCGGCGGCATATCCACCACCGAACTCTCCTCCCAGACGATGGAAGCCCGCCGCGTCCCCGGCCTCTACGCCATCGGCGAAGCCGCGGATGTCACCGGCTGGCTAGGCGGCTATAATTTCCAATGGGCCTGGGCCAGCGGCTGGGCGGCGGCGCAGGCGCTCTAACCTCATCATCTCTATCGTCACCCCGGGCTCGACCCGGGGTCCCGCTTAACATTGCAATCAGAAGAAGCGGGATGCCGGCTCAAGGCCGGCATGACGGTTTAGTTGTCGGCTAACGACCATTTGTGGACATTTGTGTCCTGAAATCATTGCCCGAATAGCGGACATAGTCGCTTTTAAGGCGATCAGTTTTCCGGAAGGAGCTTTCGCTCCTCGGCCTCCTTGCCCGCCTGCGTCCTTGACGTGATAGTGGTGCCTATCGAGGCGGCAACAATGCCAGCGATACCGAGCCACTTCGCCAGTGGCAGCTTCTCGTGCAGTAGCAGTGCACCCACCACCGCCCCGACCGCCGGTTCGCCGCTGGTCAGCACGCCGAAGGTGCGGGTTGGCAGTCGGCGCAAAGCGAACATTTCCAGAGAGTAGGGGATCGCACTCGACAGCAGGGCTACGATCAGCGCCAGGCCAAGTACGTGGGGCGCGAACAACGTGGCTCCGCCTCCAGCAATGCCGAACGGCATTGCCAGCACCGCCGCCACAATCATGCCAAAGGCGGGTGCTTCAGTACCCAAGGCATCGCCCGCGCGACGGCCCATGACGATGTAGCTTCCCCAGAAGACCCCGGCTGCAAGTGCGAGCGCGATCCCGACAGGATCGAGCGTGCTTCCGCCGATGCGTAGCGGCAGCAGCAGCGCCAGACCGGCCACTGCCAACGCGATCCACCCGAAGTCGCGTGGGCGACGCGAGGCAAAGGTCGCGACCGCCAGTGGCCCGGTGAACTCAAAAGCCAGCGCAATGCCGAGCGGGATACGATCGATCGCCATGTAGAAGAGTAGGTTCATCGCGCCCAAGGATAGGCCGTAGGGGAGCGCGGCATGCAGCAGGTCCCGGGTGAACCGCACGCGCCAGATCCGGAAACCGACCGACAACAGAATGGCGGCCAGCATGAGACGCAACGCCGTGGTGCCAGCAGGCCCGATGACGACGAAGAGCTTCTTTGCAACGGTTGCCCCAAGAGTTATCGAAATCATGGCACCCACCACCGCCGCGAGCAGCGCAAATGCCGTGTGAAGCGTGTCAGCATCATCATGTTGCGTGCGTGGATTATCTTGGGCCATCGCCGGGCATTAGCCGAGTGGCTTGATAATTGGTTTCTATGAAAGCGCAGAAGAGATAATTATTATCGCAGGCCATGGTAGACGTATTTGACCTCCGCATTCTGACGACGTTGCAGGAAGACGCTCGCATTTCGATGCCGGAGCTGTCGGAGCGCGTGGGGCTTTCCGCGCCCGCATGCTACCGCCGCGTAAGAGCGCTCCGCGATCAGGGTTCGATCGAGAGGGAGATCGCGCTTGTCGCGCCCGGGACTATGGGCTGGCCGGTGACAATGGTCGTCCTCGTAATGCTGGAGCGGGATCGCGGACGGATCATCGATGAGATCGTCGCTCGCTTGCAGCGCGCGCCGGAGGTGACGGATGCGTGGTACGTCACCGGCGACCACGACCTAGTGCTGCATGTCGCAGCGAAGGATATGGCGAGCTACGATGCATTCACCAACCGCGTTCTTCATGCGGACGAGAATGTCCGGAGCTTCACGACGTTGGTCGTCATGCGCCAAGCTAAAACAATGGCGCCGCTGCCGCCAGCTGGCAGCATCAAGGTGCCCTGAGCCTTGTTTCCCGGGCCGAAATGCTTCTCCGGAGGGGTGGCGATGCCGCGTAATGGCGGCTATCTTCGCGCGCCTTCCCGCAAACGGCGGGTCCCCAATCCACCCAGCGAAAGCTGTGATCTATTCCACAAGAACGGCAGCCAACAAAAAAGCGGCACCCAGCTCCCGCCAAGCGCCGCTTCTACAACCAAATCCGCGAAGACCTCAGCGGCAATCCCCGCGCTCGACCTCACGGCCCGCCAGCGCACCCGCGCCCGCGCCTAGGATCAGCCCGGTCGTGCTTGGCCGGTTCCAACGCCCGCCGCGTCCGATCTCCCGGCCCAACAGCCCGCCCAGCACGCCGCCGACCACCGCGCCGGTCGTGCCCGACGTGCAGCGATCGCTATAGGCCCGTGCGCGATAGGGGCGGGGCGCATCGCGATAATGTTCCTCGCGATATTCGCGATATTCCACCGGCCGCCGATCATAATCGCGATAACCCCGGTCATAACCGCGATCCTCGCTTTCATAGCTTTCGCTGCGATAATAGCTGCCGTCATCGCCCTCATAGCGCTCGCTATAGCGATAGCTGCTCTGCGCCAGGGCGGGCGTGACGGTGACGCCCGCCATCGCAGCGCTGGCGATCGAAACGGAGATGATGAATTTGCTCAACATGGCATGCCTCCACTGACCCTTATGGAGACCGATATGGGTGGCCTGCGATGACCGCTGGATGAACATGCGGGCGTGCTACGGCTTGAACAGAGCCTTCAGCGCGATCAGCCGCACTCCACCGTTACATGCTCCATCCGCGGCAGCGCGCGGACCCGCTGGCGTACCTTGGCGACATCGCCGCCAGGCGCCAGGCTGATGATCGCGGCATGCGCATGCGGGCCGATCCGCCAGACATGCAGGTCGCGGATGGTGCCGCCTTCCGCCTCGACCAGACCCTTGATCCGCTTCGTCAGCGCGGGCTCGGCCGTATCGAGCAGGATGGACGCTGTGTCCTTCATCAGCCCCCAGGCCCAGCGCGCGATCACCACGGACCCCAATATGCCGACTGCCGGGTCAAGCCACCACCAGCCCATATAGCGCCCCGCGAGCAGCGCGGCGATCGCAAGCACGGATGTCAGCGCGTCGGTCAGCACATGCACATAGGCCGCACGCAGATTATTGTCGGCATGGCCATGCTTGTGGCCATGGTCATGCGCGTGATCATGCTCATGGTCGTGATGATGGTCATGGTCATGATGGTTATGGCTATGATCATGTCCCAGCAGCACTGCGCTGATCAGATTGATGGCAAGGCCGATGACAGCGACCAGCGTCGCCTCACCAAATTTCACCGAAACCGGCTCGAAGAAGCGCAGCACCGATTCGATCAGGATGAACAGCGCGGTTACGCCGAGCAGAAGGGCGGAGGCAAAGCCCGACAGGTCGCCAACCTTGCCCGTGCCAAAGGTAAAGCGCGGGTTGCGGGCATGACGGCGGGCATAGCCATAGGCGGCCGCCGCCACCGCCAGGGCGCCTGCATGGGTCGCCATGTGGAACCCATCCGCCAGCAGCGCCATCGATCCGGTGATCCAGCCGAAGACGATCTCCACAACCATCGTGGCGGCGGTCAGCCACACCACCCACAGCGTGCGCCGGGCATTCTGGTCATGGCCCGCGCTGAGGTAGATATGGTCGAAATAATGCTGTTCCTCGTCCTCGCCGAGGAAGGGGGCTTGGACAGCCGATGGAGCGTGGTGATGATGGTCGTGCATAGTCATTTTCCGTAGCGGCGGATCAGCGCCAGCATCTCTTCCGCCGCCGCCTCTCGTTCCTTGTCGGTCAGGCCGGGGCGGGCGACATGGTCGCGCATATGCTGTTCGATCAGTTCTTCCATCAAGCTGCCGACCGCGCCGCGCACGGATGCGACAAGCTGCAATGTCTCCGAACAGCCCGCCTCGCCGGACAATTGCCGCTCGATCGCGGCGACCTGGCCGGCGATCCGCCGCACCCGCGCGAGCAGCTTATCCCTGTTTTCCACCACATGCATAGGATACTCCCCTATGCTATAGGGCAATTTTCGTCAAACGCGTTTAAGTCGCTATTTCTTACATTAATTCCCTTCCCGCCACCGCTCCGCCTGCCTAACAGAAGGGATGGCTCAGACCTTCGACTGCGACTTGGCGATCCTCGGCGGCGGCCTAGCCGGCAGCCTGATCGCACTCGCCTTCGCCCGACTCCGGCCCGATATCGACCTGCTCCTGATCGAGCGGGACCAGGTTCTTGGCGGCAACCACCTCTGGTCCTTCTTCGACAGCGACATCCGCCCCGCCGATCGCTGGCTGATCGATCCTCTCGTCACCCACCGCTGGCCCCAGGGTCACGAAGTCCGCTTCCCCACCTACCGCCGCGTCTTGGACGGCGGCTATAACAGCATCGCCTCGGCCCAGCTCGACGCCCATGTCCGCCATGTCCTCGGCGACCGTGTCCTGCTGAGCACGGAGGTTGTGGTAGCGGCCGCCGATCATGTCACCCTATCAGACGGCCGCAATATCCGCGCCCGCGCCGTCCTTGACGCGCGGGGTGGCGGTGACCTGTCGGCGCTAGACTGCGGCTGGCAGAAGTTCGTTGGCCAGGCCCTTCGCTTGGCGCATCCCCATGGATTGGACCGCCCGGTCATCATGGACGCCACCGTCGATCAGTTCGACGGCTACCGCTTCGTCTATCTGCTCCCCTTTGGCGATCGCACCATCTTCGTCGAGGACACCTATTACAGCAACAGCCCAGCCCTCGACCTCCCAGTCCTCGCCGACCGCATCGCGAGCTATGCCGCCCAGCAAGGGTGGCGGGTGGAAGATGTCGTCCATCAGGAAAGCGGCATCCTTCCCGTCGTCCATGGCGGCGACTTCGATCGCTTCTGGCCGCCAGAGGATAGTGTCCCTCGTGCAGGCGTGCGCGCTGCATTGTTCCAGCCAATGACCGGCTATTCGCTGCCCGACGCTGTCGCGACCGCACTCTGGCTCGCCGATCAGCCGCTCAACAGCCTCGCCACCGCAACCCGCGACCGCGCTGCAGCGCATTGGCGATCGGGCGGCTATTACCGCTTGCTCGGCAAAATGCTCTTCCTCGCCGCGCAGCCGGACCAGCGCTGGCGCATATTCGATCGCTTCTATCGCCTTAGTCCCCATCTTATCGGCCGCTTCTACGCAGGCCACTCCACCTGGGCCGACCGCATCCGCATCTTGTGCGGTCGCCCCCCCGTGCCCATAAGGAGCGCCATGCGCGCATTGTTGAGCCCCTCCGCCTGATGAACCGTAAAGCGATCGTCATTGGGGCAGGCTTCGGCGGCCTCGCCCTTGCCATCCGCCTGCAATCGGCCGGGGTCGAGACAACGCTGGTCGAAGCGCGCGATCGCCCTGGCGGCCGTGCTTATATGTGGGAAAAGGACGGCTTCGTCTTCGACGCAGGCCCCACCGTGGTCACCGACCCGGATTGCCTTGCCGAGCTATGGCGCTTGTCCGGCCATGACATGGCGGAGGATGTCAGCCTCGTGCCCGTCTCGCCCTTCTACCGTCTCAACTGGCGCGACGGCACGAATTTCGACTATTCCAACGACGAAAACGCCCTCCGCGCGCAGATCGCTAAGCTCAACCCGCAGGATGTCGCAGGCTATCAGCGCTTCCTCGATTATTCGGAGGGCGTTTATGAGGAGGGCTACCGCAAGCTCGGCTCGGTCGCCTTCCTCGATTTCGCCTCCATGGTCCGCGCCGCCCCCGCGCTCGCCAAGCATCAGGCGTGGCGTTCGGTCTATTCGGTCGTCTCCTCCTATGTGAAGGATGAACGGCTGCGGCAGGCTTTATCCTTCCACACCCTGCTGGTCGGCGGCAACCCGATGCAGACCAGCGCCATCTATGCCCTCATCCACAAACTGGAAAAGGATGGTGGCGTCTGGTTCGCCAAAGGCGGCACCAACCGGCTTGTGCAAGGCATGGCGACGCATTTCGAGCGGCTCGGCGGCACACTGCGCCTCGCTGATCCTGTGGTGCGGATCGAAACCCATGGCGACCGCGCCGTCGCCGTATCGACCGCCTCGGGTTGGCGGGGGGATGCGGATGCGGTCGCGACCAACGCCGACCTCATGCACAGCTATCGCGACCTGATCGGCCATCATCCCCGCGGGCAGAAGCAGGCGGAGAAGCTCGCCCGCAAGCGCTGGTCGCCCAGCCTCTTCGTCCTGCATTTCGGCATTAAGGGCAGCTGGCCCGGCATCCCGCATCATATGATCCTGTTCGGTCCCCGCTATGGGGGATTGCTGACCGACATCTATGATCATGGCGTGCTGCCGCAGGACTTCTCCTTATATCTGCACCATCCGACGGTCACGGATCCGTCGATGGCGCCTGACGGCCATTCGACCTTCTATGCGCTCGCGCCGGTGCCTCATCTGGGCAAGCTTCCGATCGATTGGGAGCAGTTTGGTCCCGTCTATGCCGAGCGGATACTGGACGAGATTCAGCACCGGCTGATCCCCGACATCCGATCGCGCATCGTGACCCAATTCCATTATGCACCGCCCGATTTTCAACATGACCTTTCCGCCCATCTGGGCAGTGCCTTCAGCCTGGAGCCGCTCCTGACGCAAAGTGCCTGGTTCCGTGCCCATAATCGAGACGATGTGATCCCGAACCTCTATCTCGTGGGCGCGGGCACTCACCCGGGCGCGGGCATTCCGGGCGTGGTCGGCAGCGCGAAGGCGACCGCCGCGCTGATGCTGGAGGAGCTGGTTTGAAGCGTCTTGCCGTCTATTGCGGCTCAGCCCTACCGGCTGATCCCGTCTATGTCGAAGCGGCGCGCCATGTCGGCCGCACCCTGGCCCAGCGCGGCATCGGCGTCGTCTATGGTGGCGGGCGGCTGGGCCTCATGGGCGCGGTTGCCGACGCGGCGCTGGAGGCGGGAGGCGAAGTGGTCGGCGTCATCCCGGATGCACTGGTCAGCGCGGAAGTCGCGCATCGCGGCTGTACCGAGCTTCACGTCGTACAGACCATGCATCAGCGCAAGGCGCTGTTCACGGACCTGTCCGACGGCTTCGTGACCTTGCCCGGCGGCGTCGGCACGATGGATGAACTGTGGGAGGCGATCAGTTGGGCGCAGCTTGGCTACCACGCCAAGCCCGTGGGCTTGCTCAACGTCGCCGGCTTTTACGACCAACTCATCGCCTTCAACCGGCATATGATCGGCACCGGCTTCATCCGCCCGCAGCATGCCAATATTCTCGTGCACGCAGCTGCGATCGAACCGCTGCTCGATCAGATGGCCGCCTACCAGGCTCATGAGCCGATCTTCGCCATAAAAGCCGATCGCCTCTAGTCATCGCTGGCGCTTGCGGGATGGAGAGGGGACGGGCATGTCGCCAAGCGTGACCCATTTTGACCGCTCAACCCTGGTGGCCCACGCCCGCGATAGCATCGTCCGGGGCTCCAAATCCTTCGCCCTGGCTTCCAAGCTGTTCGACCGCGAAACGCGAGAACGCGCATGGCTTCTCTATGCCTGGTGCCGCAAATGCGACGACATCGCCGATGGTCAGGATCATGGCGGAACGATGCAGGGCGTTACGGACGGGCAGGCGCGGTTGTCGGCGATACGCGTGCTTACCGATGCGGCCTTGCGGGGCGAGCCAACCGGCGATCCCGCTTTCGACGGCTTCGGCCTCGTCATGCGCGAATGCCGCATCCCAGACCGCTACGCCCACGATCTGCTCGAAGGTTTCGCGCTCGACGCCCGCGACTGGCGGCCCCACAGCGAAGCGGACATGCTGCGCTATTGCTATCATGTCGCCGGGGCTGTCGGGTGCATGATGGCGGTGCTGATGGGCGTCGATCCGGAGGACGAAGCCACCCTCGACCGGGCTTGCGACCTTGGCCTCGCCTTCCAGCTTGCCAACATCGCCCGCGACATCAGTGAGGATGAGGCGGTAGATCGCTGCTACTTGCCCGAGGAATGGTTGGTCGAAATGGATATCCCACCTGGCGAGCATATGAAGCCATGGGTTCGGCCCAGGCTCGCCATCCTGGCCCGCCGCCTTGCCGACATGGCTGCGGCTTATGAGGACAGCGCCCGCCACGGCACCGGCGCGCTACCGCCTCGGTCGGCTTGGGCTGTACTCGCGGCAGCTGGCATTTATGGCGACATAGCCCGCGAAGTCGCTCGCCGGGGCGAGCAAGCGTGGGACCATCGTGTCGTTACGCCCAAGCTGGAAAAGCTGGGCTGGGTTCTTCGCGCCGCCTTGCAAGTCTCAGGCCGCGCCCGCCGTTGGCCAGTCGTGACGGCGCGCCCTTCGCAGCTTTGGACCCGTCGAGCAGGCTGACAAAAAAAGGACCGATACTTTCGTACCGGTCCCAGGCGTGTTCGCAGGAGGAACAAGGTGAGGCGGGCGGGCCGTTCTTTCCGGCCCACCCTGCCGAATTCTTAGTAGTTGTAGGCGCGTTCGCCGTGGCTCGAGAGATCCAGACCTTCCATCTCGGCTTCGACGTTCGGGCGCAGGCCCATGGTCTTGTCGATGATGAAGTAGAGGATCGCGCTGCCGATGCCCGAGAAGAGCAGGGTGAACACGACTGCCTTGACCTGGATCCAGACCTGAGCCGGGATGCTGTAGGCTTCCGGATGGAAGGCCGCCGGGAAGACGGTGTAGTCGAACACGCCCTGGCCGCCGAGCGACGGCGCCGCGACGATGCCGGTGGCAATGGCGCCGACGATGCCGCCGATGCAGTGCACGCCGAACACGTCCAGGCTGTCGTCATAGCCGACCTTGCCCTTCACGAACGCCACGAAGATGTAGCAGATCGGCGAAACGACGAAGCCGAGGACGATCGAGGTCATGGGAGCCGCAAAGCCCGCAGCCGGGGTGATGGCGACCAGACCAGCAACCGCGCCCGTGACCGCGCCCAACAGCGAAGACTTGCCATGGTGGACCTGCTCGACCAGCGACCAGCTCACCGCCGCCGCGCAGGTGGCGACCATGGTGTTGATGAAGGCGACGCCGGTGACGGCATTGGCTTCCAGGTTGGAGCCAGCGTTGAAACCGAACCAGCCGACCCACAGCAGGCTCGCGCCGATCATGGTCATGGTCAGCGAGTGCGGCGGCATGGGTTCCTTGGGGAAGCCTACGCGCTTGCCGATCATGATCGCGCCGACAAGGCCAGCGATACCGGCGTTGATGTGGACGACGGTGCCGCCCGCAAAGTCGAGCGCGCCCCAGCCCCAGAGCAGGCCGTAGTCGGTCGGAGCATCAACCAGGAAGTCCGGGCCAGCCCAGTACCAAACCATGTGCGCCATCGGGAAATAGATCACCGTCAGCCACAGCACCACGAACACCATCAGCGAAGAGAATTTCACGCGCTCCGCAAAGGCGCCGACGATCAGCGCCGGAGTAATCATGGCAAAGGTCATCTGGAAGACGACGAACACGAATTCGGGCAGATAGACGTTGTTGCTGAACGTCGCGCCGTAGGTGGTGCCATCGACGCCCATCAGGAACGCCTTGGAAAGCCCGCCGAAGAAGGGATTGGAACCGCCCGAAGTGAAGGCGATCGAATAGCCCCAGCAGCACCAGACCAGGCCGGCGACCGAAACGATCATGAACACCTGCATGAGGATGCTCAGCATGTTCTTCGTGCGGACCAGGCCGCCGTAGAAGAGCGCAAGGCCCGGAACGGACATCATCAGGACCAGCGCGGCCGAGATCAGCATCCAGGCGACGTCGCCCTTATTGACCATGCCCGCCATCGCAGCGGCGTCTGGCGCCTTGATCGGCGCGGCGAGCGCCGGCGCGGCCGCGAGAAGGGTCAGCGCAGCCGCCCCCATCACGCCGCAAAACTTCTTGGAAAAGGTCATTATTCCCCCCTTCTTACAGCGCGGTTTCGCCGGTCTCGCCCGTGCGGATGCGCACGGCCTGACCGACATCGAGGACGAAGATTTTGCCGTCACCGATCGCGCCGGAGTTGGCAGCCTGCTGCGTGGCTTCCACCACCCGCGGCGCGAGGTCGTCATCGCAGACCACCTCGATCTTGATTTTCGGAACCATGTTCGTGGAATATTCGGCGCCCCGATAGATTTCGGTTTGCCCCTTCTGGCGGCCGAAGCCCTTCACCTCGGACACCGTCATGCCGGCGATGCCGAGCGAGGAGAGTGCCTCGCGGACATCGTCAAGCTTGAACGGCTTGATGATAGCCATGACAAGTTTCATGTCGCCCCCTGTTTAATGGTGTGCGGCGACATTCCAGCAAGAGGCGTGCCAATTCGGCAAAGTCGTTCTGTTCGGGACTTTTCTCAGAAGGTTTCCATCTCGACCGCTAAAAAAATGGGCAGCGGAAGGGTGATGCCCAAAAAATGGGCAGCGGAGCGTCTACCAGTTTTCAGCCTGCTGAGCGGCCTCTTGTTCCTCGGCCAGGGTCTTTCGCCCAAGTACGGCATTCCGGTGCGGGAAGCGGCCGAACTGCTCGATCATGTCATGATGATCGCGGGCAAACTCCAGCGAGCGGCTGTCGCCTGCCGCTTCGAACAGGCTAAGCGACAGCTTCTGATCTTCCAGATCTTCACTGTGCTGAAACGGCATGTAGAAGAATAGACGCCCCGCCCCGCCAATCTGTATGTCATAGCCATGGGAGATCGCTCCACGGGCTACGGCGCGCGCCAGCTCATCTGTTGCATAAGCCTTTGGGGTGCCGCGAAACATATTCCGGGGCAGTTGATCGAACAGCAGGACGGCGGCGAGGGCATCGTCGGCGCGGTCGAGAAAGACCTCACCCGCTAATAACCGCTTCTCTTCCCACAGGGTCGCAAAGCGGGTCGCACATTGCCGATCCAGATCGGCATCATGGGTCCACCAACGCTGCTCGCCAACCTTGTTGAACCAAAAGTCCAGAAGCGCCGCAGCCCAGTCGGCGGTAACGGCATCATGGCTGTCCGTCAGCATGTTCATACAGAAATAAAGATGCGGCGGGACAGTGGTTCCTCAGCCCGTAGCGGCGGCGCCTCAGGTCGCCGTGCCGCCTACAGTCAGACCCTCGATAAGCAGTGTCGGCTGCCCCACACCCGCGGGCACGCTCTGCCCGCCCTTCCCGCACATGCCGATGCCTTCGTCCAGCGCCCAGTCATTGCCGATGCCGGCAACCTTGGTCAACGCGGTCGGTCCATCGCCGATCAGCGTCGCGCCCTTGATGGGCTCGCCCAGCTTTCCATTCTCGACCTTATAGGCTTCCGTGCAGGAAAAGACGAACTTGCCCGACACAATATCGACCTGCCCCCCACCGAAGCTCTTAGCGAAGATGCCGGACTTCATGCGGGACAGCAGCTCCTCCGGATCATCCTGCCCGCCCTTGATGAAAGTGTTGGTCATGCGCGGCATGGGCGCGTGCGCATAGCTTTCGCGGCGGCCGTTGCCGGTCGGCTCAACGCCCATCAGGCGGGCGTTCAGGCGATCCTGCATATAGCCTTTGAGGATGCCGTTCTCTATCAACACATTTTCCTTGGTAGGCGTGCCTTCGTCATCGATGGACAGCGACCCGCGCCGGTTCAGGATCGACCCGTCATCCACCACCGTCACGCCCCGCGCGGCGACGCGCTCACCCATGCGACCGGAAAAGGCGCTCGTGCCCTTACGGTTGAAGTCGCCTTCCAAGCCGTGGCCGATCGCCTCATGCACCAGTACGCCCGGCCAGCCCGGCCCAAGCAGCACGGTCATCTCACCTGCAGGCGCGGCGACGGAGCGCAGATTGACGCGCGCATGCGCCAGCGCTTCGTCGATCGCGCGGTTCCAGATCGCGGGATCCATCACCTCATCGTAAAGATAGCGCCCGCCAATGCCGAAAATGCCGGTTTCGCGGCGGCCATTCTCTTCCAGGATGACGGACACGTTGAGCCGCACAAGCGGCCGTATGTCGGTTGCGGTAAAGCCATCGGGGCGCACGATCTCCACCACCGACCAGCTACCCGCCAGGCTGACCGACACCTGCGCCACGCGAGGGTCGCGGGCGCGAGCGGCAGCGTCGATGGCGGCGCAGAGCGTCACCTTCTCGGCGAACGGCACGATCTCCAGAGGATTGGCATCCGTATAGAGGTGACGGTTGGTATGCTGCGGCGGCGGCGCGGGCTGGCCCTTGGCCGGATCGAGCAGAGCCAGCGTTTCCGCCGCGCGCCGGATCGCCGCTTCGCTGATGTCATTGGCATGGGCGAAACCTGTCATCTCGCCGGACACGCCGCGGAGGCCAAAGCCCGCATCGGTCGAATAGTCGGCGGTCTTCAGCCGTCCATCGTCGAAACCGAAGCTCTCGCTCGCCCGATATTGCAGATATAGCTCACCATCATCGCACTTCTTAAGTGCGTCGGCCGTCAGGCGGCGCGCGCCATCGGGATCGAGCAGGCCCGGGCGATAAAGAAGGCCGCGCGCATCGGTGAACTGGGAAGCTATATCGGTCATGCCGCCCGATATAGGCGCGGCAATTCCTGAGCCCAATCAAAATCGCGAGCGGTGCCTGGGTTAGAGGCTCGCGCCCGACGAAATATCCGGTAAACCGGCGACCTCCGGCGTGTCGGCCGGGCCGCCGATCAGCACGAAGCGACGGTCGCAATAGCCGCAATCGACGTAGCCATGCTCATCGATCTCCAGGAAAACGCGTGGGTGGCCCAGAGCGGCGGGAATGTCGCCCGATCCGTCGCAGGCGACGCGGGGCTTGGTGACTCGAAGGATTTCGGGCGGCTGGATCATGATGCGCTCGGATTAGCAGCGGCGGCATGGCATCGCAAGAAGGGCGTGGTGGGCGATGACGGGCTCGAACCGCCGACATTCTCGGTGTAAACGAGACGCTCTACCAACTGAGCTAATCGCCCTATGCCGCGCCCTGCCTGGTGCAGCCGGAGCGCGCCTATCTAGGCTAATCGGCGCGCGGGTCAAGCCTTGATGACGATCGCGTCACGCGCACAGGAAGCGGCGGCTCGCCATGAACCAGCGGGTCAGCGCCTCGACGGTCTCGTCGGCCAGGGCAATGAAGACGCGGCGGCCATCGTGCGGGTCGGCCTGGCGCTGGACAATGCCCTTGTCGGTCAATGTGCGAATCCAGCGCAGCGCGGTGGTCGGCGGCACGGCAGAGGCGATGCACAGGCTGGACACGGAAACCCGCTCTTGCTCCAGCCGCGCAGCCAGCAGGTCGAGCAGCATGTCCCAAGCTGGATCGGCGAACAAGTCGCCAGGCAGGAACTCCTCGCGCAGCCGCCGCGCCCGCAACAAATCTCTCACCTGCGCGGCGCTAAGCGGCGAGGCATCCGTTGCAGGCTGGTTGCTGCCCATGGGCTCTACCGCCGGCATGCCGATATAATCGCTGGCGCGGTCCGATATGCGCGGGCCCAACGCGAAGGAGGGCGTGGCATGGCGCGGGCGGGACGTCAGAGCCTCCAGAGTGCGGGCGAGACGGCTGACTTCTTCGCTTAACTGCTGCAGGCGGACGCCCTCGCTTTCCTGATTGACCTCATGAACCGTGCGCTGCGGCGTTGCGCTTCCAGCCGTCAGCAGCGCGGCAGCCAGGTCGGCATGATCAGGCGTACAAAGCAATTGCGTTCGTTCGCTCCGGATGCAGGCGAAGGCGAGATCGATCGTGTCGATGCCCGTGACCATGATGACCGGCACATCATTCTGCACCGCCAACGTCTCGACCTGCACCAGCAGTCGCTCGAGCATGGGCGAGGGTTGCGCGCAAAAGAGCAGGATCACGTCGCAGCCGATCTGCATGTCCAGCCGCAAGGACGCCTGCTCCAACCCTACGCTGTCCAGCAGCCGGAACTGCGCGGCGGGCGCCAGACCTTCAACATCATCGAGGAAAATATCGTCTGCCAGGATCAGCAGGCCGGCCCTTTGATCCTTTACTCCGTAGCTTTCCTCCATCCTCAAGCCTAAGCCCGCTGCGGACCGATCCATTTCCACCTGTTAACTCCTGTCCCTGCTTTGTTCTGAGCTTATCGCAATATCGCGGCGCTGCGCCCGCTCTCTCCTCCATATCGGACATGGTGATGAAGGATTGCCGGCCGATGCTCGGCTGCCGCTACGAAATGCAAGGAGTTGACCGCCGCTACCGCCAAAATGGTGTGGCCTTTCGCCAAAATGGCGCGAGCGTAAGCGCAGCCCGATTTATCTCCGAAATGGACTCTTCTTCTGGCACAAGAGTCTCAGCTAGCCGTCCTTCTGGCGAAATCGATATAAAGCTGACGCAATCGGGTCGCGACAGGTCCGGGCCTGCCGTCCCCGATCTGCCGGCCATCTATGCGGACGACCGCCTGACAGAGCGTCGATGCGCTGGTGATGAAAGCCTCGCGAGCCGTCAGAGTTTCCTCGACCGTAAATGGCCGGTATGTGACGCTCATGCCGCTTTCCAGCGCCAGGGCGGTAAGTGCTGCCCCAGTGCAACCGGCCAGCACAGCTTGCGAATAAGGGCGGGTGACGATGCCCTCGTCGGTAACCAGAAAAGCGGTCGAAGATGCGCCTTCGGTAATGAAGCCATCCTCCACCATCCACGCTTCCTGCGCTCCCGCTTCCGCTGCGATCCGCTTGGCCATCGCTTGGGCGAGCAGGCCCACGCTCTTGATGTCGCGCCGCGACCAGCGCTGATCTGGCGTCGTGACGACCGCAATCCCCGTGCGGGCGGCCGGACTGTCCAGAAAATGCTTCGCCTGCGTGAACATCAACAGCGTCGGTTGCAAAGCGGTCGATGTCAGGAAATCGCGCCCTGCATCAGCGCCGCCCGTCAACTGCAAGTAGATCAGACCTTCATCAAGCTTGTTCCGCCTCGCCAGATCTTTCTGAACCGCCTCGATCGCGTCGGAGGAGAGGGGGAGGGTAAGGCCGATTGCGGTTGCCGATCGTTCCAGCCGCGCCATGTGTGAATCGCTATCGACCAGGCGGCCCTCGATCACCGCAGTGACCTCATAGACAGCCTCCGCGAACAGGAAGCCGCGGTCGAGTACGGACACCCGGGTGTCGGCAAGCGGCAGGAATTGGCCGTTGAGATAAGCGATCGACATGAACGGACGGATTTCCCCTGCGCGACAAGATAAGTCCACCGATGTTGCCGGGGCGATGTTCTGGGTCAAGCAGCGATCGTCAATCCAACGCGCTCACGCGCTCTCCTATATTGCGCAGCTCCTCGACAAAGCGCGCCCGTTCGGCCGCTTTGCGCGCTTCATCGGGCACGCGCAGCAGGAAACTGGGGTGAACCGTCACCCATCCCTCGACGCCATTGTCCAGCGGGATCGGCGCGCCGCGCGTGCGGCTGATCGTCACGGCTTTACCCAGCATCGCTCGCGCAGCTGTCGCGCCCAAGGCGACCAGGATGCGAGGCCGGATACGGTCCAGTTCCTGGTCGAGCCACCAGCGGCAGGCCTGAATTTCCGGCGTTTCCGGCGTCTGATGGATGCGCCGCTTGCCGCGCTGCTCATATTTGAAATGCTTGACCGCATTGGTGACATAGACGCTGGCGCGATCAATTCGCGCCTCCTCCAGCGCTCGGTCCAGCAACTGTCCTGCCGGACCGACGAAGGGGCGTCCCGCAAGATCTTCCTGATCTCCCGGCTGCTCGCCGACCAGGACGAGCCGCGCGTCCAGCGGCCCTTCGCCAAAGACCGTCTGCGTCGCGTCCCGGTACAAAGGACAGCGGGTGCAGGCCGACGCCTCCTCGCGCAGCGCGTTCCAGGCGACCGCGACGTTACCCGGCCGCGCTGGCACTTTCGGTGGTGTGGCGATCATGCTTGCCTCCCTTGCCTGTGCGCCCGCGACCAGTTCGGGGATGAGCGCTGCTTCGGGCAAATTGCGCCAATATTTTTTTGGCATTTCGGACAGCATCGCGCGTTGCTTGAGCCGCGCGGGATTGAAGGTTGCCGCATAATAGCTCTTCCATACTTCCTCGACCGGATCACCCGCAGGCGCATCCGCTCGGGTCGCCCCCGGACCCTCGCTCAATATTTCACCATCCCAATGGATGCTGATCTCGGGCGTAAGGATGGACCAGCGCATCGACGCGAAGCGCCTTACAAAGAAGCCGGCATTAGCGCGCACGATATGATGATCGGGTTCGAACCAAGCGACGAAGCGTGGCCGGTCACCTTCATCCACCTCGCGAAAGCGCACGAACGCGCGCATTTTATGCATGTCACGCCGTACCGCTTTTGCGAGACTGTCTGTTCGGCGCATCAAGGGGTCAGCTTGATCGTCCATTCGTGACGGCTGTTGCCGCACATTCAGCAGCAATTCGTAGAGCAGGGCGAAACGTTGCTCGTCCCGGTGCAGAATCGCACTCTCGGCGAGGTTCAGGAACGCGCGCGGTACGGAAAAGCCCCCGCCCGTGTTAGGACGGGGCGGCTCGTCGAAGGACAGGAGCGAGGCCGCCTGCCCTTCGACCCGCCAGTCGATATCCTGCGCTGGGACATTGGCCGATGCGAAACGCCGGGCGGCCGTGCGCCACCCTTCGAAATCGTCCGGCCCGCTCAGCAGCGCCTGATACATACGTGCCTCAATCGGCGGCTTCTGCCCGCTGCAGTTCGGCAGGCTTGCGCTTGGCGAAGGCGGCCGCCAGCTTCTGTTCCTCTTCGTCCGTCAGTTCCGCTGCGGCGTCGGGGAACATCTCCTCTTCCTCCTCTTCGATATGGTGGAGGTAGCGCTTCTTCAGCTTGTCGAAGGTCTCACGCCATGCAGCGCTGTTAAATTCCAGCTCCTGCAATTCTTCGAGATAATCCTCGATTTCCTTATGCTCTGACACGCTATGCTGTGCATCTTCCCGCAGGTCGGGCCGGGCGAGCATCGTGGCGTAGAGCGTTTCTTCCTCCGCCGCGGCATGTGCGGTGACTTCTACCCGAAACTGCTCGAACAACTGTTCCAGCCGCTCATGATCGTCCTGGGCTTGGGCCATCTGCTCGAACAGTTGGCGGTGGACGTCATGATCCTGCTTCAGGCGGTCGAAAATTGTCGCATTGGCCATGGGGTGCTCCTCTAGATACAGAGGGCACAACGAAGGCTGCCGAACTTTGGGTCCCGTTGTTTAGCCGAACAGGAAGCGGAAGATGATCGCGACTGGTATCCAGAGCAGACTGCTGGCGATGCTGGCCAGCCAGACTTGTGCGACATCGCGGCGAAAACGGAGGTCGAGCCCTGCACTGGAAAGGCCGCTGTCGTCCAATATTTCCCACCTGCGCTCAAGCCTGCGCGCAGCCACGCCGAAGCCGCCGATCGCGACGATAAGCGCAAGGTGAAGCAGCAGCGAACCGCCCATCCTCGCGACGATTCCGATCTGGAGCAGGCAGAAGACGACAAGCGCGGTCGCGAGATGGCTGCTCATGCGCTTGGCGTAGCGGCCGCCATGATTCTGCGCAGAAGCGTTTTTGAATAGCGTCGCCACCAGCAATCCCCTCCATTCCTGCGCTCAAGAAAACATGAAGCGCCGCGCTTATCAACGGCAAAAGCAAGGGTTCAGGTAAAAAGCTCGAATTGAGTCGGGGGAGGGGTCAGCCGTCTCTTCAGATCAACTTTGTCGATCAGGTGCAGGGGCCGCCAATCGCTCGCGATGAGGAAGGGCCGAAGTTTGGCGATCGAACTGGTCAGCCGCGCGACATCGTCCAGTCTGAGGCGGCGTTGCCGGCGGCTGGCTAAAATGCGATCGACGGCCTTCACGCCCAAGCCAGGCACCCGCAGGAGCATTTCGCGGGGCGCGCGGTTCACATCCATGGGAAAGATACCCCGGTGCCGTAACGCCCAGGCGAGTTTGGGATCGATATCGAGCGGCAGATGGCCGGTCTCGGGATCGGTCGCTTGTTCAATGTCGCTAACCGAAAAGCCATAGAAGCGCATCATCCAGTCGGATTGATACAGCCGATGCTCACGAAGAAGGGGCGGGCGTTTGAGCGGCAGGACGGCGCTGGGGGACGGGATGGGGGAGAAGGCGCTGTAGTAGACCCGACGCAGGGCGTGCCGGTCATAGAGGGAGCGCGCCCGCCGGAGGATCGCTCGGTCATCCGCGCCGTCAGCGCCAACGATCATCTGTGTGGACTGCCCGGCCGGGGCGAAGCGCGGTGCATGGCGGTAGCGTTTTCTCGCGTCACCCATATCCTCGATCGACGTGCGCAACTCCTTCATCGCGCCTTCGATCCGCTTCTCGTCCTTTTCTGGGGCGAGCCGTTTCAGTCCCTCTTCGGTCGGCAATTCGACATTGATGGACAGCCGGTCGGCATAAAGCCCGGCCTGATGCGTCAATTCAGGGTCGGCGTCCGGGATCGTCTTCAAATGGATATAGCCGCGAAAGTCATGCTCTTCCCGCAGCGCTCGCGCGACGCCGACCAGCTGCTCCATCGTGTAATCCGGCGACCGGATGATGCCGGATGATAGAAACAGCCCCTCAATATAATTGCGGCGGTAAAAGTTCAGGGTCAGATCGACCACCTCCCAAACGGTGAAGCGCGCCCGGCGCACATCGCTGGACCGACGATTGATGCAATAATGGCAGTCGAATATGCAGCTGTTGGTGAGCAATATCTTGAGCAGTGAGATACATCGGCCGTCCGGAGCATAGGCGTGACATATGCCCATGCCTTCGGTCGATCCCAGCCCGCCTTTGCGGCCTGACAGGCTGTCGCGCTTCTTCGTGCCCGATGACGCGCAGGACGCATCATATTTGGCGGCATCGGCAAGAATCTCGAGCTTGTGGCGGGTAGACAGGACTGACATAAGTTCATGATATGTTCTTTTGAGGGCACTGTCCTTGATCTAGATTGCGCCTGCGTTTTCACCGCGCGATGGGTCAACTTTTCCAGCTGGGGTCGATGCGGTCGATCAGCCGCACCATCGCCTGAAAGTCGGGAACGCCGGGGCCGACCGGAAGCTGCACGCCGCCGATGTCGCGCTGATGCACGGCGATCACTTCATCAGGGATATCGAGCGGTGTGCCAGCCGCGCCCGTGGCGACCTGGATTTCGCAAGCGCGTTGAAGCATCCAGTGCATGAGGAATGCATTGGGCAGGCTGTCCGCCATGACCAGCGTGCCATGATTGCGCAGCATCATCAGTCGTCGGTTTCCGAGATCAGCGATCAGCCTTTCCCCTTCTTCAGGCCGCAGCGTGATGCCTTCAAAGTCGTGATAGGCGATTCGCCCGGTAAAGGCGGCCGCGTAGAAATTGGTAGGACGTAATCCTTCCTTGGTCGCGCTGACCGCCATGGCCGCAGTCGTGTGGGTGTGGATCACGCAATGGGCGTCAGGCAAATGACGGTGAAAGACGCTGTGCTGTGTAAAACCGGCTCGGTTCACCGGATAGGGACTGCCGTCCAGCACATGCCCGTCTATGTCGATCTTGACCAGGTTGGACGCGGTCACTTCCGAATAGAGCAGGCCGAAGGGATTGATCAGGAAGGCGTTATCTTCGCCCGGCACGCGCAATGTGATGTGATTGTAGATCAGCTCCGACCAGCCCATATGGTCGAATATGCGGTAGCAGGCCGCAAGCTGCTGGCGCGCTTCCCACTCCGCAGCGGGCGCATTGGATACGGAAATGGCGGTGGCCATGGCGATCCTCCTCTTATCCTGTAATGCGACTATCCGCCGTCGCGGCGCCGCTGTCGAGCGAAACGGCTTTAGGGTTGAATTAGGCCGACTCTGCTGGTAGGGCGCGCCCCACACGGCGCAGGCTGGCCTGCGACGACTCATCGCTATTACTTTCGGTAGGCCCGTCGGGAGGGGTTTGTTTCCTGGCGAACCGCCCGCTTTCGACTGGAGTTTGACTGGCTTATGCAAATCATCGTTCGCGACAACAATGTCGACCAGGCCCTGCGCGCGCTCAAGAAGAAGCTGCAGCGTGAGGGCGTGTATCGCGAGATGAAGCTGCGCCGTCACTACGAAAAGCCTTCGGAAAAGCGCGCCCGCGAAAAGGCGGCTGCGGTTCGCCGCGCGCGCAAGCTGGAGCGCAAGCGCGCTGAGCGCGACGGCGTCCGTTAAGACGTTCGTTGTCCGGGGCGGCTGTTCGGCCGTCCTTCCCTGCTGATTCCCGCACCTGCGAGGCTTAGGTCCATGTCCACGACCGCTGTTCCCCTTCGTCCCATCGCCAAGGGGTCGCTGACGCGTCTCTGGATCGGCGTTGCCGCCGTCGCGATCGCCGCTGGCGGACTGGCCTGGGCCGGGCAGCGCGGAGTTGAGGCTTCGCCCGCAAGCTATCTCGCACATAATGCGGGAGAGGACGGCGTGGTCACGACCGAATCGGGCCTGCAATATAAGGTGCTGGAAGAGGGTGCGGGACCCAGCCCCACCCCCGCCGATGTGGCCTTGGTAGGATATAAGGGAACGCTGCTCGACGGCACCGTCTTCGACGAGAACCCGCAGACGGCGATGCCGGTGGACGGCGTTGTGCCTGGCTTCTCCGAAGGGCTGCAGAAGATGAAGAAGGGCGGCAAATACCGTCTCTGGATTCCGCCGCAGCTTGGCTATGGTGAGCAGGCCGCTGGCCCGATCCCCGCCAATTCGGTGCTGGTGTTCGATGTTCAACTGCACGACTTCAAGTCGAAGGCGGACATCATGCGCATGCAGCAGATGATGCAACAGGGCGCTACCCCGCCACCGCTTCCCGGAAACTGATCAGATCATCTGCATTGGAAGGGCCCGGTTTCCGGGCCCTTTTCTATTCCACGACAACGATAGCGCCCGCGCCGGGCTCGTCTTCCTGCGCCTTCGAGCGTTCCTCCAGATACACTTTGATCATCGCGACGATGGGGTCGGCCAGGAACAGTCCCAATATTCCGAACAGCGCACCGAACAGAATCTGCGCGGCCAGCACTAGCGCTGGAGCGAGGTCGGTCGCACGCTTCGCCACCATGGGCACGATCAGGTAGCCGTCCACGATCTGCACCACCAGATAGACGAAAAAGGCATATAGCCCGGCATCGGTCCCTGCCGAAAATCCCACCAGGACGATCAGCACGCCGGAGATGATCGACCCGATATTCGGCAGGAAGGCAAAAAGCCCCGTCAGGATACCGAGCAGCCCCGCCATCGGCACGCCCCCCGCAAGCAGCAGCAACCAGGTGCCCACGCCCTCGACCGCCATGCCGATCAGCCGCCCGAACATCAGCCGGCGCAAGGTCCAACCCATCCTATCGACCACATTATAAAAGCTCAGCCGCTTGCCCATTGGCAACATCCAGGCGACGCCGCGTTCATACAACCGGGGCTCGGCCGCTATGAAGATCGCCAGCACCAGCATCATGACACCGCTGGTCACCGCACCCATCATCGTACTGACCGCCGCAGTCACGCGGCCGATGGAGTTGAAAGCTTGGCTCGCGAGGCTTTTGAAGTCGTTTGGCGTGGCGGTGACGCCCAATTGCTGCATCCAGTCGCCAAGCCGGTTGATCTGCGTTTCGACGATCGACCGCATAGCCTGGGCCTGCAGCGCCAGGCTCGATCCCGTCAGATAGAATGTGTAGGCGAGAAAGAGCAGCGCCGCGATCAGCACGATGATCAGCCGCCAGCCCCTGCCGATGGGCAGGACGCGTCGCAGCAGGCGTGTCCCGCCATCCATCATCGTTGTCAGGACCAGCGCTCCCATGATCAACATGATCGGTTGAGCGAGCAGCACCAGAAGCCCTGCGGCGAACGCCATGCCGATCCATACGCTCGCGCGCTTAATCTCATGCTGGACGAGGGGGCTGCGAAGTTCGCTGGGGCCGGGTTCCTCGATATGGACGTGCTTGCCGCTCAATCACCAGCCCCTTGTTAGACACGTTATTTCGGGGGTGGAACGCTCTCGGGTCGCAGGCTGTTCCCGGCTCGGCCGCCGCGCAGGCCATGGATCCAGCTGAGCGGGTTCCAGGTGGAATCGCCATCCAGCGAGAAAGTGATGAATTCCGCCCGGCCGCCGATGGCTTCCCATGGAACCGGGCCGCCCAAGCCATTTTCTTCCAGCGGCGCACGGCTGTCGGCGCTATTGTCGCGATTGTCGCCCATCAGGAAAACATGGTGCGGCGGCACGCGCACCGGCCCATACCAATCCAGAGCGCTAGGGCCCATGTCGATGGTGAGGTAGCGTTTGCCGTTCGGTAGAATTTCCTGCCGGACGGGCAACTGGCAATAGTCCTCCCCATCGGCACCCGTGACGCGCGCACCTGGGAACTGGGTGGGAGAGCAAGGCGCATTGCCATCAACGGGGATGCGCACGGGCCTCAACGCCTTCTGCGGGACCGCTACGCCATTTAGAACAACCTGGCCGCCTCGCACTTCTATAATGTCACCGGGCAGTCCGATTACGCGCTTGATATAGTCTTCGCGCCGATTGTGCGGTGAGACGATGACGATATCGCCTCGGTCGGGCAGGTGGCCGAAAATCCGCCCTTTCAGGAAGGGCAGGGGATGGAAGCTGGGCGAAACATAGGACCATCCATAAGGAAATTTGCTCACCACCAGCCGGTCGCCTTTGAGCAACACCGGCATCATGGATTCGCTGGGAATGTAGAAGGGCTTGGCCACAAAGCTGTGAAAGGCCAGCACGGCGAGGATCAGAAGAGCGATGCTCTTCACCTCATGCCACCAATCGATTGCGCCCTTGTCCGCCCGCGCTTGAACCGGCGGCGCTGGCTCTTCAGCAGGCAGCGGATCATTCTCGCTCATATCGGTTGCCGTCATGCTGGGCTTCTCGGATGCAGGGGGTGCGGCCTTCACTGCGGCATGGCCTCGATGATGACGAACGCCTGTGCCCATGGATGATCATCGGTTAGCGTGACGTGAATGATGGGCTTGTGACCCGCAGGGACCATGGACTGAAGCTGGGCGAGCGCTCCGCCGGTCAGCTCCAGCGTTGGCGCGCCGCCCGGGCGGTTGACGACGCCGATATCCTTCATGAACACACCGCGGTTGAAGCCGGTGCCCACGGCCTTGGAAAAGGCTTCCTTCGCAGCGAAACGTTTCGCCAGCGTTCCAGCCTTGGTGAAGGGGCGGCGATTCGCTTTTGTGCGCTCTATATCCGTGAAGACACGCTGCTCGAATCGCGCACCGAACCTATCAAGCGAGTTCTGGATCCGCTCGATATTGCAGAGGTCGGAGCCCAAGCCGATGATCAACGCACCAAGTCCATCTGCCGCCGCATTTCCCGAATGCTGCCTTCCAACCCGCCAAAGATCGCCTCGCCGATCAGAAAATGCCCAATGTTGAGTTCAGCAACCTGAGGAATGGCGGCGATTGGGCCGACATTGTCGAAGGTGAGGCCATGGCCTGCATGCGGCTCAATACCGTTTTTGGCGGCAAGGGCTGCGGCGTCGGCGATCCGTCGCAACTCGTCCGCCCGTTCAGTGCCCGAAACATGGGCATAGCGGCCCGTATGAAACTCCACGACTGGTGCGCCAAGGCGGATTGCTGCTGCGATCTGCGCTGGATCAGCCTCGATGAACAGGCTGACGCGAATTCCTGCGTCCCCAAGTGCCTGCACGATCGGCTTTAACGCTTCGATTTGGCCTGCCGCATCGAGACCGCCCTCGGTCGTCCGTTCCTCGCGCTTTTCCGGCACGATGCACGCTGCGTGCGGCCGATGCTTCAGCGCGATCTCCAGCATCTCCTGGGTAGCCGCCATTTCCAGATTGAGCGGCACGGTGAGCGCCGCCATCAGCGTCACGATATCCTCGTCCCGAATATGACGCCGGTCCTCGCGCAGATGTGCCGTGATGCCGTCGGCACCGGCCTTCACCGCCAGCAGTGCGGCCTTGACGGGATCGGGATGTTCTCCCCCTCGTGCGTTTCGGATGGTCGCAACATGATCGATGTTGATGCCCAGGCGCAGATGAGCGGGGGGATGCTGCATGCTACTTATTGCTTCCGGCTTCCTGGCTTGATCGCGGGTATGGCCGCCAATTCGGGCGGCACCTCTTCTGCTTCATAAACCGGGAAGTTGATGCTTACGAGCGGATAGAAGGGTACGCCCAACTCGACTTCACCCGCAGACCGGTCAACCAGCGCAGCCTCCGCGATGACGATGCCGCCTTCCGCTTCAACCGCTTCTATCGCCTGACGCGAAGAAAGGCCGGTCGTGACCACATCCTCAACCATCAGCACCTTCTGTCCCGGAGTGATGGTGAAACCACGGCGAAGTTCAAATATGCCTTCGGGCCGCTCAAGGAACACGGCATCCTTGTCGAGCGCCCGGCCGACTTCATGACCGATGATCAGGCCCCCCATGGCGGGCGAAACCACCAGGTCGATTTCCTGCCGCAATTCTCGGGGCAGCTTCTGCACAACGGCTCGCGCTAGGCGGCCCGCGCGCTCAGCGTTCATCAATACGCGCGCGCATTGAAGATAATTGGCGCTACGGCGGCCGGAGGAAAGAATGAAATGTCCCTCCAGCAACGCTCCTGCTGCCCTGAATTCCGCCAGTACTTCCTCGTCGGTCATCCGATTTCGATCCATCCGCGCATGCCGCGGCCTCTTTTCAGGGCCGGCTGGCACTTCTTATTCAAACATGAGCCGCGCCCATGACGCGCCCCTGTGCGCGAGGTGCGAGATAGGCGGAGGACAGGGGCGTTGCAACAGTGAAGAAAATCTGCTCCTGCCCGCTTGAGGCATCAAAAAACCATGCCTATAAGCCGCGGCAGATCGACCGGGCGGAGGGGGACGCGTATGCGCGCGCCTTCGTTGCAGCGGCGCCAAGGGGTTACGGGGTAAGAAGACGCTTATGAAAATGGTGAAATCGCTCGTTCTCGCCGGGTTGCTGGCCTTCGCGCCGGCCGCGGCGTTGAACAGTCAGGCGTTGGCGCAGGACAATGCTGCTGTCGCAGCCTCCGCTGCTGACAATGCGGCCGCGCCGGCCGACTCGAGCGCCAATGCGGCGGCTCCGGTTGCGCAAGCTGCTCCGGCAGCCAAGGTCGCCGCGCCGCCCCGGATGAAGCCGACCGAAGGTATCGGCATGCCGCGTCCGGGCGAAATCACCCTGCAGGAGCAGTTCAGCCCCACCGGCCACACGGCCCGTTGGCTGCACGACGTGCTGTTGCTGCCGCTCATCACTATCATCTCGGTCTTCGTTCTGCTCCTGATGCTCTATGTGATGGTGCGTTTTCGCCGCAGCGCCAATCCGGTGCCGTCGAAGACCTCGCACAACACGCTCATCGAAGTGATCTGGACGGTGGTGCCGGTGGTCATTCTGCTGGTCATCGCGGTGCCCTCGATCGGCCTGCTGGCGGACCAGTATAAACCCGCGCCCAAGGATGCGCTGACCGTCAAGGTGACCGGCTATCAGTGGTATTGGGGCTATGAATATCCCGACAACGGGATCCCCGAATATGTTTCGAACATGCTCCCCCGGGACAAGGCCGAGGCGAATGGCGAGCCCTATCTGCTCGCGCCTGACAATCGCATTGTTCTTCCGGTCGGCCGTCCGATCAAGCTGATCATAACGGGCGCCGATGTGATCCACGCCTTTGCTGTACCGTCGCTTTGGCTGAAGATGGATGCGGTCCCTGGCCGTCTCAACGAAAAGACCGTCACCATTGAGAAGCCCGGCGTTTATTACGGCCAGTGTTCGGAGCTTTGCGGCGCGCGCCATGGCTTCATGCCTATCGCCGTCGAGGCGCTGCCTCCCGCCCAGTTCGACCAATGGGTTCTCTCGCAGGGCGGCAAGCTCCAGGGCGCTGCTGCAGCGGCGACTGCCGCCGCTGCTGCCCCGGCTGCCGCACCCGCCGAAAAGCTTTGATGTAAGGGCATAGACGCCATGACAACCATTACCGCAGATCATCACGGCGATCATGCTCATGAGCATCATGACGCCGATCACAAGCCAGCCTTCTTCCAGCGCTGGTTCATGTCGACGAACCACAAGGACATCGGCACCCTCTACCTGATCTTCGCGATCCTCGCCGGCGTGATCGGCGGCGCGATTTCGGGCCTGATGCGTGCCGAACTGGCCGAGCCGGGTATTCAGTACCTCCATACCTGGGCGCAGCTCAGCGACGGCCCTTCGGCCACGCTCGACCAAGCCTATCACCTTTGGAACGTGCTGATTACCGCGCACGGTCTAATCATGGTTTTCTTCATGGTTATGCCCGCCATCATCGGCGGCTTCGGCAACTGGTTCGTTCCGATCATGATCGGCGCGCCGGATATGGCGTTCCCGCGGATGAACAATATCAGCTTCTGGCTGCTCATCCCCGCCTTTGCCCTTCTTCTGGGTTCGACCTTCGTTCCCGGCGGCACCGGAAATGGCGCGGGCACCGGATGGACGGTCTATGCGCCGCTCTCGACCAGCGGTTCTGCGGGTCCGGCGGTGGATATGGCGATCCTGTCGCTCCACATCGCGGGCGCCAGCTCGATCCTGGGTGCGGTGAACTTCATCACCACCATTCTCAACATGCGCGCGCCGGGGATGACCCTGCACAAGATGCCGCTGTTCGTTTGGTCGGTGCTGGTTACCGCCTTCCTGCTGCTGCTCGCGCTGCCGGTTCTCGCTGCGGCGATCACCATGCTGCTGACGGACCGTAACTTCGGCACGACCTTCTATGACGCCGCCGGCGGTGGTGACCCGGAGCTGTACCAGCATCTCTTCTGGTTCTTCGGTCACCCTGAAGTGTACATCATGATTTTGCCGGGCTTCGGCATCGTCAGCCAGATCATCTCGACCTTCAGCCGCAAGCCGGTCTTCGGCTATCTGGGCATGGCTTACGCCATGGTCGCTATCGGTGTTGTGGGCTTCGTCGTCTGGGCGCACCACATGTTCACCACCGGCATGTCCGTGAACGTGAAGATGTATTTCACGGCCGCGACGATGGTCATCGCCGTCCCGACCGGGATTAAGATTTTCTCGTGGATCGCGACCATCTGGGGTGGTTCCATCAGCTATAAAACTCCCATGGTGTGGGCGCTCGGCTTCATCTTCCTCTTCACGGTAGGTGGTGTCACCGGCGTTGTCCTGGCGAATGGCGGCGTCGATGACGTTCTGCATGACACCTATTATGTCGTTGCGCACTTCCACTATGTGCTGTCGCTGGGCGCGGTGTTCGGCCTGTTCGCAGGCTTCTACTATTGGTTCCCCAAGATGTCCGGCCGGATGTACAACGAGTTCCTCGGGCATCTGCACTTCTGGGTCTTCTTCGTCGGCGTGAACATGCTGTTCTTCCCGATGCACTTCCTGGGCCTTTCGGGCATGCCTCGCCGCTATCCCGATTATCCTGAAGCTTTCGCTTACTGGAACGGCGTTGCCAGCCACGGCTATGAAATCATGGCGGTGGGCGTGCTGATCTTCTTCGTGAACGTCTTCTGGTCGCTCGTTGCTGGCAAGAAGGCCGAAGGTAATCCGTGGGGTGAAGGCGCCACGACGCTGGAATGGACGCTGCCAAGTCCGCCGCCGTTCCACCAGTTTGAAACCCTGCCGGTCATCGACTGACGATCGGCGAAAACAAAGGCGCTCCGATCGACGGGGCGCGGGGTAGCGGTTACGGCCGCGGACCCGATATAAGCAGTCCCGGCGTCTTTGATGGCGCCGGGCTGCCGCATGAGGAGCATATGGCAAGTTCGCCGTTCATGGCTGGAAGCTCGTCTTCCACAGTTATCGCGCATTGGCGGGATTTTATCGCCCTGACCAAGCCGCGGGTGATGACGCTTGTTGTCTTCACCGGCCTGTGCGGTCTGCTCGCGGCCCCGGCTCACATTCATCCGGTTCTGGCCTTCACCGCCATCCTCTGCATTGCGCTGGGAGCCGGCGCTGCTGCGACGCTCAACCAATGGTATGAAGCCGATATCGATGCGAAGATGAAGCGAACGGCGAACCGGCCGCTGCCGGCCGGCCGCATGGATCGGCAGTCGGCCCTCCACTTTGGCGTGGGCCTATCCTTTTTCTCGGTTTTGTTGATGGGCGTGGCGACCAATTGGCTCGCTGCGGCTGTTTTGGCGGTGTCCATCCTCTTTTACGTGTTCGTCTATACGATCTGGCTGAAGCCGCGAACGACGCAGAATATCGTGATCGGCGGAGCTGCCGGAGCATTTCCTCCAGTGATCGGCTGGGCCGCTGTTACAGGTGACATTGGCGCTCTGCCCGTCGCACTGTTCATGCTGACCTTCTTTTGGACGCCGCCTCATTTTTGGGCGCTCGCGCTGTTTGTGAAGACCGATTATGCTGCAGCCAACATACCGATGCTGCCGGTCGTATCTGGCGAAGTCGCGACGCGGCGGCAGATTTGGTTCTACACCGCGATCATGGCTGTGGCGGCGATGGCACCCGTTCTGCTGCGCCTGACGGGGCTGATCTATGGCGTTGTCGCGCTACTGGGCACCGGGCTGTTCGTCGTCTTCGCATTCCAGGTTTTTCGGCGGAGGGAAAGCGACTCAAGCCGCATGGGGCCGGAGCGGCGCTTGTTCAAATATTCGATCCTATACCTCTTCCTTCTCTTTGGAGCGGTGGTGGTTGATCGGTGGGTGCTGGCATGACACCCGAGGAGGAAAAGCAGGTGCGCAGCAGGCAGAAGTCACGCGCGATCGTGACGGGGTTGTTGCTCGGCGCGCTGGTCATTCTTTTCTACGCCATCACCATCGCCAAGATCGGCGGAGGCCATTGATGGCCAGCTTGCCGCCTTCGCCTTTCGACCGGGATCGTCGTAATCGGCGGACGCTTGTGGCGATGGCGGGCGTCGGCTTCGCGATGCTCGGGCTGGGTTTCGCGTCGGTCCCGCTTTATCGCATCTTTTGTGAGCGTACGGGTTTCGGGGGTACGACGCAGCGCGCATCAGGGGATCTGAAGATCCAGCCAGCCGTGGGCCACAGCCTGTCAATACGGTTCGATTCGAATGTTCAACCGGGCATGCCCTGGCAATTTTATCCGGAGCATCGGACGGACACGGTGACAGTCGGTGCGCGGGACATGGCGATTTTCATTGCCAAGAATATGTCCGACAAGCCGGTTACGGGAACCGCCAGCTTCAACGTTACGCCAACGCAGGCGGGAGCCTACTTTACCAAGATCCAATGTTTCTGCTTCACGCAGCAGACGCTGCAGCCGGGCCAAGAGGTGCGGATGCCGGTGATCTATTATGTCGATCCAAAGATTCTGGCGGATCCCGACAACCGGGATACTCAGCAAATTACGCTTAGCTACACCTTCTATCCTGTTGAGCAGGATAAAAAGCCAAGCTAAGGCAATCCACGATAACGCGAACCGCGAACAGGGAAGAGTACGTCATGGCAGGCGCCAAGCAGCACGATTATCATATTCTACCGCCCAGCATCTGGCCGCTTTTCGGATCCATGTCGGCGCTGGTGATGGCCTCTGGCGCGATCATGTGGCTGCATCCCGACGCCATGCCTGCGGGCGGCGGTTGGGTATTCCTGATCGGCGTCGCCGGCGTTCTGTTTACGATGTACAGCTGGTGGGCCAACGTAATTGCAGAGGCGCATGCTGGCGATCACACGCCCGTAGTCCAATTGCACCTGCGCTATGGCATGATCCTCTTCATCGCCTCTGAAGTCATGTTCTTCGTGGGCTGGTTCTGGTCCTTCTTCGACTTCTCGCTGTTCCCGAGCCAACTTGCGCCGATTGAAGGGATGTTCCCCTCCAAGGGCATCGAGGTGATGAACGCGTTTGAATTGCCCTTGCTCAACACGTTGATCCTGCTCTGCTCGGGCACCACCGTTACTTGGGCGCATCATGCACTGATTCATGGCGATCGGGAGAGCCTCAAGACCGGCCTGTGGCTGACGGTGATCCTGGGTCTGCTCTTCTCGTCGATCCAGGCCTATGAATATGCGCATGCGCCGTTCCCGTTCGGTGGCAGCCCCTATAGCTCGGCCTTCTATATGGCGACGGGCTTCCACGGCTTTCACGTTCTGATCGGTACGATCTTCCTGATCGTCAATCTGGTCCGCGTCTATAAGGGCCACTTCACTCCGCGCCAGCATTTCGGCTTCGAAGCCGCTGCCTGGTACTGGCATTTCGTTGACGTCGTCTGGCTGTTCCTCTTCGTCGCGATTTACGTGTGGGGTGGCTGGGGCGCTCCGATGCATGGCGGCTGAGCGCTGATACGTCTGAACAGTGAACGGCCGGGCTTGTCCCGGCCGTTTCCTTTTGCCGCTAGGATAATTATGGCTGTGAGGATGCTGCTGTCCGAACCTACGCTGCGCCCATTCTTTTCCAGCGTTTCCTTTCGAGTATCGACTGATATTAGTCAGACGCTCCCGCCGTCGCCGACTGTGGGCGTGATCTCAACGGAGCAGCGGCGATGAAGAATGTACGCTTTCCGCTTTTGGCCACCTTAGTAGTCGCCGCCGCCATTCTCGTCATGATCGGCCTAGGTGTGTGGCAGCTACAAAGGCGTGGCGGAAAGGAGGCCATGCTCGCGCTGGCCGCGGCCAATCCCGCCAAACCGCCAATCAGCTTTCCAGCCATGCCGCCCGTGCCGGCCGAAATGCTGTTCCGCCGTTCGTCTCTTCATTGCCTCGATGTGGTCGGATGGCAGACGGAGGCTGGCCGCGCGGCCGATGGATCGGTCGGCTATCGCTATATCGCTCAATGCTCGACCGGCGCGGAAGGCCCCGGGGCGCTCGTAGCGTTGGGCGTCGCCAAGCAACCGGACCTGGCACCCCGTTGGAAAGGCGGTCAGATAAGGGGCTGGATCTCCGAGGAGCCGGATCACCGGGCCCTTCTTTCGCGGCTTGGCGGCAATGTGCTTCCCTTACGGCCTATGCTGATTGCGGAGCGGGCTCCCGAAGGGCTGAAGTCTGTCGCTCCGCCGAGTGTCGAGGATGTGCCGAACAACCATCTCGCCTACGCGGTTCAGTGGTTTTTCTTCGCCGCTGTCGCCGCGTTCATTTACGTGCTGGCGCTGAATAGGCGGACGCCTCCCGGCGCATCGTCGTAAAAACTTGCTCCGCGGGCTTCGCACCGCTACCGCGCTTTCCCATCATGCAATATGTGAGCACCAGAGGAAGCGCCCCCGCGCTGGGTTTCGAAGATGTGACGTTGGCAGGGCTGGCGTCCGACGGCGGGCTGTACATCCCTGAAAGCTGGCCGCGTTTTCCGGAGGCCGAGATCAGAGCCCTCGCGGGTCTCCCCTATGTCGAGACCGCGGTGCGGGTCATGGCCCCCTTTGTCGCCGGATCGCTCAGCGAGGATGAACTGCGGGATCTGTGCACTACGGCCTATGGTCGCTTCAGCCACCAAGCGGTGACGCCGTTGGCGCAACTGGATCACCAGCATTGGCTGCTGGAGCTGTTTCACGGCCCGACGCTGGCGTTCAAGGACGTGGCCCTGCAACTGCTCGGCCAGTTGTTCGAGCGTTTCCTGTCGCGGCGGGATGATCATCTGACGATCGTCGGTGCGACCTCGGGCGATACAGGATCGGCGGCGATCGATGCCGTGGCGGGGCGTGATAAGATCGATATCTTCATGCTGCATCCCGAAGGCCGGGTTTCCGACGTTCAACGGCGGCAGATGACGACGGTGCGTGCACCCAACGTCCATAATATCGCGATCGAGGGCAGCTTTGACGACGCCCAATCCTTGGTGAAGGCGATGTTCAACGACGCCGCATTTTCCAAGCGCTTCAACCTGTCGGCGGTGAACAGCATCAATTGGGCCCGGCTGATGGCACAGGTCGTCTATTATTTCTATGCCGCGGTTCGTCTGGGCGCACCCGACCGACCGGTGGCCTTCTCGGTCCCCACCGGCAACTTCGGTGATATATTCGCCGGCTATGTGGCCGCTCAGATGGGCTTGCCAGTCGCCAAGCTGATGGTCGCAACCAACGTGAACGATATTCTGCATCGCGCGCTGGCTGATGGCGACTACAGCCAGGGGCAGGTCGTGCAGACGGCGACGCCTAGCATGGACATTCAGATCAGCTCCAATTTCGAGCGGCTGCTTTTCGATGCAGGCGGGCGGGATGGCACTGCGCTGGCGGAACAGATGAAGGGGTTTGAAGCGAGCCGTGCGATGCGCCTCACAAATGCGCAGCGCGCGGGTGCGGCCAAGCTCTTGACCTCGGCCCGCGTGGATGGTGACGCCATGAACATGGCGATCCGTTGGGCTTTTGACGGTTCTGGCCAGGTGATCGATCCTCACACCGCAGTCGGCCTCGCCGCAGCACGCGAGCTGGAAATCGATTCGAGCGTTCCGATCGTTACATTGGCGACCGCCCATCCGGCCAAGTTCCGTGACGCGGTCGAGCGCGCCACTGGTATCCGTCCGCCTCTGCCTGCACGCATGGGCGACCTGTTTGCGCGCGAAGAGGCTTATGCCAAGCTGCCTGCCTCCTTCGATGCGATAACCGCCTATGTCGCGGAGCGCGCTACGCCAAGGGCATGAAGCTCCATACTCTCATCGGCGAGCCTTGGGCTGATTATGGCCTGATCGACTCGGGGCATGGACGCAAGCTCGAACGCTACGGCCGCTTTCGTTTCATCCGGCCGGAGCCACAGGCGATGTGGGCGCCTGCAAGTGCCGATTGGAAGGCAGACGGGGAGTTTGTTCCCGGTTCGGACGAAGAAGGTGGCGGCCGCTGGGTGCATGCGCGACCGGTGCCTTCAGAAGGCTGGCCTCTGTCCTGGAACGAAGTCACTTTCGAAGCAAGTTGCACACCCTTTCGCCACTTGGGCTTTTTCCCGGATATGGCCCCGGTCTGGAGCTGGATGCGCGAGCAGGTCGAAGGGGTCGAGCAGCCTCACATCATGAACCTGTTCGGCTATACTGGCGTCGGCACGCTGGCGATGGCGGCTGCGGGTGCACAGATGGTCCATGTCGATGCGTCCAAGAAGTCGGTGGCCCAGGCGAGAGCCAATGCCGCTGCTTCGGGATTGGAGGATCGGCCTGTCCGCTGGATCGTCGATGATGCGGCAAAATTTGTCGCGCGGGAAGTGCGGCGAGGGCGACGTTATGACGGCATATTGCTCGACCCCCCAAAATATGGCCGTGGGCCAGATGGCGAGGTCTGGCGGCTTGAAGAAGATCTGCCAGGCCTTATCGCCAATTGCCGTCAACTGCTCGATGCAGACAGCCGCTTCCTGTTCCTCACGGTCTATGCGGTGCGCATGTCTGCGCTCGCAATCGGGGAACTGCTGAGACAAGTCTTCGCCGACCTCCCCGGTGATGTAGAGGCGGGCGAGTTGGCCGTGCGGGAGGAAGCGCGTAGCTTAGCATTACCTACGGCGATCTGGGCGCGTTGGCGGCGCTGAGCGTTAGCTGCGGCGGTCCAGCATAGCTAACCCCTCAGCCCAATCCTACCAGCGGAACGATATCGACGGGCCGCCCATTACGCCGCAGTTCGATGGTGATGCTCGGCCGTCCGGGGCCGGCGCTGCCCAGCGGATCGCCCTGGCGCACATTATCACCCACCGACGCGGACAGGCGGAGCAACCCGGTGATCAGCGTCGTCCAGCCGCCACCATGATCGAGGATCATAATCTGTCCGTAACCACGATAAGGCCCGGCGAAGACCACTCGCCCCGCTGTGGGTGCGACAGCCAGCGCACCAGCCTGGGTCACGATGGTGAGACCGCGCGATCGCACCCCGCTTTCTGACAATTCACCCATCCCGGTAACGAGTTGGCCCATGACTGGCAGCCGATAAGGCGGCGGGCCGCCCGATTGGCGTCTCAGCGTCGGGGCTGGCGCAGCCGTGAGGTCAGGGCGAGCGGGACGGAGGAGGGGGCCCGGTAGTGCCGCCAGTTCGTCACGCAGATCGCCGGCCGCCTGAAGCCGATCCATCAGATCGACGATGTCGCGTGCCCGTTCGCCAAGCGCCAAAGCACGATCGCTCTCCAGACTGGCGTTGGAGCGATAATCCTTTGCCGCCAGCCTTTTTCGGGTTTCGAGTGTCTGAAGGGCCAACTGGCGATCCCGCAGATCAGCTTGGCTCTGCGCTAAGGATCCGGCAGCTTGTTCGGCGGTTTCGCGCAGCGCCCGGCTACGTTCCAGTTCGGCGCGCAAACCCGCTGTGCGATCTTGGATGACGGGAAGGATCTGACCCAGAACGGCGCGCATGTGCACCGCATCGCTAACCGATCCGGGCTGCACCAGCGCCAGCGCCAATGGACGGCGCGCCATCATCTGAAGGGCCGCGGTCAGGCGCACGACAGGTTCCTGCTTTGCTGCAAGTCGCGCGGCTTGGGCGCGCTGCATGCGGGCGATGATCGCGATGCGTGCCTGAGCAGCCTGGATGTCAGCCTCGGCCTGCTGGATGCGAGCAGCCATGGCGGCGGCGCGGCGGCGCGCTTGATCAGCCTCATCTCGGGCGGCGCTGGCCTGCTGCTCCAGCCGTTCCGATCGCTCCCGTGCCTGTTCGGACTGAATACGGGCTGCCTTGAGCGCAGCTTGTTCGTGTTGAAGGCTGGTCTCGCCTGTGCCGCCAAGGATGAGGCCGGGCGCGGGCATGGCGGCCAGGCGCGCGGCGGCGATGAGCGCTACAATGCCGATGCCCACTGCGCCAATCGCCGACCGTTTCACCCTTGCCCCCCGTCGGCCATGTTCAGAGCCCACCAAAGCTGATTATCCGGAAATCCGGGTAGCTGTCGAGCAATGAGCGCATCAGCCTTCACGATGATAGGGGTGGCCCGTCAGGATCGAACAGGCGCGCCAGAGTTGTTCGGAGAGCATCGCGCGCGCCATCATATGCGGCCAGGTCATGGCGCCGAACGCGATCAGCAGGTTGGCATTCGCCCTGTCGGCATCATCAAAGCCGTCGGCCGCGCCGATCAGGAAGCGGCATTCGCGCGTGCCCGCGTCTCGCCATCCCTCCAGACGTCGGGCAAACTCCATGGAGCTCAGCTGCTTGCCCTTTTCATCGAGCATGACGGTGATGGTGCCCGGCTGCGCGGCCGGCAGCTTTCCGCCGCGATCGGGCAGTTCGGTAATCCTGTGCGGCATCGTCAGCCGCTTCATATAGCGATCGACCAACTCGGCTTCGGCCGACCGTCCAATCTTCCCGCGCGCGATGATATGGAGGAGCATGGCTGTGCCCCTAACCTGTCAGCGCCCGCTTGTCGAAGACCGCTTCAGGCGGTGCCAGCTACCGGCGCATCGACAAAGCCCCACATGCGCTCAAGATTGTAGAAGCTGCGCACTTCGGGGCGGAACAGGTGCACGATCACGTCGCCCGCATCGATCAGCACCCAGTCAGCGACCGGCAAGCCTTCGACGCGCGCAGAGCGGCCGGTGGCCTGCTTGATGCGTTCGGCCAGCTTCTGCGCCATTGACGCGACCTGACGCGATGAACGCCCGCTGGCGATCACCATATGGTCGGCAATGCTGCTTTTGCCTTCAAGCGGGATGGAGATGGTTTCCTGCGCCTGGTCGTCGTCGAGCGACTTTAGGACAAGGTCGTGCAGGGCGGCAACGCTGTCGGCACTTTGGGCCGTGTCGTTGGCGGGATGTGGTCTGGTCAAAAATGCTCCATTCTAGACAATCAACCGGCGCGTGAGCGGATCGCGCACGCGTGCAAGTTCATATTCGCGATGCCAGAGGGGTTTCGCCTGCCGTAGCAGGGTCGCCGATCTTGGATCAGGGCGAAAGCGCAAAAGCACAAGCGCCGGCGGTCTCCAATCCGTCCAGTCTGCACTCTGGCGCGCGGGCCGGACGAAACGCCGCAGCCAGGCCATGGCCCCAGAGCCACGGGCAGCACCATCATAACCGGGACGGGCGATTACGGCAATGGGCATATGCCGCGCAATGCCGCGCCAATCTTTCCACTGGCCGAACTGCGCCAGATTGTCGCCGCCCATCAGCCATATGAAGCGGTTCCGAGGAAAGCGGCGGGTGATCGCCCTGACCGTGTCAATCGTATAGCGGGTCCCCAGCGTCTGTTCGATCGCAGTGGCGCGAATCGGCCCGCGGCGAGCCATGTTCCGCGCGTGGCGAAGCCTTGCGGTGAGCGGAGCCATGCCCTTGCGCGGCTTGAGTGGGTTTCCTGGGGACACCAGCCACCAGACCTCGTCAAGCCGCAGAGCCTCCGCCGCGAACAGCGAAATCGCGCGATGGCCGCCATGGGCCGGGTTGAAGGAGCCGCCCAAAAGGCCAATGCGCGCCATGCTTCTAGTCAGTTTCCACTAACCCTTTGGCCGCGCGCAACCCGCCGCGGCCGCCGCGTGCCAATTGGCGTTTCAGCTCTTCGGGCGTCGGGGCGATCAGGAAACCGAAACTGACACAGCCTTCCCGCGTTTCGACCGCATGGTGCAGCCGGTGTGCCTGAACAATCCGCTTTATATAACGCGTGCGGGGCACATGGCGATGCCCGATCCGGCGGTGGACCAGAATGTCATGAAAGCCGAGGTAGATGAGGCCATAAGCGGCGATGCCCGCTCCGCAAGCAGTCGCCCAGACGCCCCAGTTCCATTGCACGCCGCCCAGCAGCAGCAGGATGGAAGGCATTGCAAAGATCACGAAATAAAGATCGTTCGCTTCCCACAAGCCGGTGCGGACGCGGTGATGGCTCGCATGCAGGAACCATCCCGGGCCGTGCATGACCCAGCGGTGCATGACATAGGCGAAGCCCTCCATTGCAGCGACCGTGGCGGCGAAGATCAGGAATGGCAAGAGGGCCGACATGGCGCTCTATATAGGGGCGTAGATGGAAGCGCGCGACCCGTAATGCCGCTTACATGAAAAAGGCCGCGACCCTGCGGATCGCGGCCCTCCTCTTCATTATCCGGATGAAATCAGAAGGAAGCGGTGATCGAACCCACCACGCCGGCCTTGCTGATGTTGCGGCCGCTCGGGCTGTAGAGCGACTTGTTGGTGTCCACATAGCTGACCCCGAAGGTCAGGTGGCTCCAAGTGTAAGTCGCGCCGACGCTCCAGTCGGTATATTCGTCACCGATCGTCAGATAGCTCGGGCCAAAGCTATGGCCGAGATGCGCCGATACGCCGATGGGGGTGTTAGGAACGCTGGCCGACAGGTCGCCTGCCACGTAGAGATTGTCTTCCTTGCCGCCGCCGATCGACAGCGCCTTTGCTTTAGGCGCATAGGCTGCGCTGAGCTTTGCGGTGGCCGGGCCGAAGGTGCCCTTGATCGAAGCGTAGGGTTCGACGAAGTCGGTGTTCGCGCCGCCCGAACCCGGATAGTAGTAATAGAGGACGCCGACATCGACGGTGGCTGCGCCAAAGGTCGTCGAATAGCCCGCAATCAGGTCGAGTTCCTGGTCGCTGCCAGCTGCGACATAATCATCGATCGACGAACCCCAGGTCGAAACATAGAAACCTGACTCATGGGTGACGGTGATGCCGCCCTGCAGCGCGAAGCGCTTGTCGGTCTGTGAGATGCCACGGAAACGGTAGTCGGTCACGACAGCGGCGTTGCCGGTCACAGTGAGCGCCGGAGTGGGCTCTTCCTGGGCAAATGCCGGAACGGAAAGAGCAGCGAGAGCGACGGCCGAGAGGCCGAGAATGGACTTACGCATTGGATTCCCCTTGGTGATGTCTGCGACAGTCCCACCTGCGTCAGGATCCCGAAGTCTCTTTTCCCATCAAGGGCCGGACCGGGTGTTCTGAACAAAGCAGGGCATGCCGCCCGTTGCCGCGCCGCACAAGAAATTATTGCTCAAATTTATTTTTTGATGCTGAAATGTTGCTAGACTGCAACAATGAGCAGAGCGGCCTCTTACCCCCGCATTTTTCGGAAGCGGAGGAGGCCAGCGTCGAGGTCGGCAATGAGGTCAGCCGGATCTTCAAGACCGATCTGCAGGCGGACCACAGGGCCTTCCGCCTGCCAGCTTGTGGCGGTGCGGTAACGGGCAGGATCAACCGGCAGGGCGAGACTTTCAAAGCCGCCCCAACTGTAGCCGATCCCGAAATGGGCGAGGCCGTCGATCAGGGCGGCACGTGATTTTTCGTCGCCGCCCTTGAGCACGAAGCTGAAGAGTCCGCTGGAGCCGGAGAAATCGCGTTGCCAATGTTCGTGGCCGGGGCAACTGGGGAGCGCGGGGTGGAGGACGCGGGCGACGTCGGGTTGGGCGGCGAGCCAGTGGGCGATCTGGAGCGCGCTTTCCTGATGGTGATTCAGGCGGACCCCGAGTGTGCGAAGGCCGCGAGAGGCGAGCCAGGCGTCGTCCGGGCTGACCATTTGGCCGAGGAGATAGGCGGTCTGGCGGATCTTAGGAAAGAGATCTGGGGTCGCGGTGACCGAGCCGAGCATGACGTCGCTGTGGCCGACAATATATTTGGTGCAGGCGAGGATCGAGATGTCGATGCCGTGGACCATGGCGGGGAAGAAATAGGGTGTGGCCCAGGTATTATCGAGCAAAGTGGCGATCCCCTGCTCCTTTGCAAGGGCGGTGATGGTGGGGATGTCCTGGACCTCGAAAGTCAGGCTGCCGGGGCTTTCGAGGAAGATGGCTCGGGTATTTTCATGAATTAAACCGCGAATTGAAGCGATTTCGGCGAGCGGGTCATAATAAGTCGTTTCGATACCGTAACTTTTTAGCATTTGCTGGCAGAAGTTGCGGGTCGGGTCATAGGCGCTGTCGACCATGAGGAGATGGTCGCCGGGTTTCAGTACCGACAGCAGTGCGCAGGCGATCGCGGCGACGCCGGAGGGGAAGAGCATCGTGCCTTCCGCGCCCGGCTCCATTTCGGTGAGCGCGTCGGCCAGGCTCCAGGCGGTCGGCGTGCCCTTGCGGCCGTAGAAGAGGCGCTCATGCGTGCTGCTGCTGGCGGCGCGGCGCAGATGCGCGACATCGTCATAGAGAATGGTCGAGGCGCGCCAGACCGGCGGATTGACGATGCCGCCGGGCTGCCCCGGCATGCCGGTCCATTCAGGCTTGCGACCGGCCTGCGCCAGCCGGGTGAGGGGCTTGCGGTCGTCGCGGTCCTTGGTCATGCCGCGGCCCCCGTCGCCTTGGGCGTGGCAGGATCGAGGCCCCATTCGGACCAGCTGCCGTCATAGAGGGTGACGTCCGTTTTGCCGAGCAGCTCAAGCCCCGCGAGCAGGATCGCGGCGGTGACGCCGCTGCCGCAGGTCGTGACGATCGGGCGCGAGAAATCCGTGCCGGCATCAAGGAAGAGCCGCCGCAGTTGCTCGCCCGTCTTCATGCTGTTGTCGGCGTTGAAGAGGCTTGCCGAGGGAATATTGCGCGAACCGGGTATATGGCCCGAGGCCATGCCGGGACGCGGTTCCTTTTCTTCGCCGGTGAAGCGGGCCGCGCCGCGTGCGTCGATGACCTGGGCGGCTTGGTCGTCGAGATTGGCGATCAGGTCGTCCTTCGTGCGCACCTGCCCTTCTGCACGGCGAGCGAGGGCGTTGCCGCGCGGGATGACGGGCCAGCCGGTTTCGGTCGGCCGTCCTTCTGCGACCCATTTGGGGAGGCCGCCGTCGAGTATGGCTGCGGCCGCGCCTACGCCATACAGGCGCATCATCCACCATGCGCGCGCGGCGCTGTGGGTCGGGCTGTTGTCATAGAGGATGATGCGGCTGTTCGTATCGATGCCTAGCGCGCGGCAGCGTTCCTGCATGAAGGCGTCGCTGGGGAGCATGCCGGGGCGCGGATCGTCGGCGTCGGCGAGGGTGGGCAGGTCGAGATAGGCGGAGCCGGGGATATGAGCGGCCTCGAACTCGGCGCGCGGGTCACGCGGAGTGCCGGGGAGAAAGAGGCTAGCGTCCAGTATCTTGAGGTCGCCTTTGCTCAGCTCTGCCGCGAGCCAATCGGTGGAGATAAGAATGTCCATGCCGCCTCTTTTCGGTGCCGTTTCCAGCTTTTTAGGGACGGGCGGAGGTGGTGGGAAGGGGCTACGGGCCCCTCTCCCGTCAGCCCGGTCAGGCGGGGCTGCCACCTCGATCAGAGTCGCATGCCTCCGATGACACCCTAAAGGGGCGAGGGAAAAGGGTCAGCTCGCCAGTTCAAGCGCGGTTGCGCGGCTGCCGGGGGAACGGAACTGGCGTGGGCCCTGGTCCATGCGGAAAGGCGCAAGGCGGTCAGCGGGTGGGGTTTTTTCCTGGCCGACGATGTAGGCGCGGCCGGTGCGGCCGGTGCCGGTGGGGGCGGCGCTCGCGTCATTGGCCCAGCGATATTGGGCGTCGAAGGCCACTAGCGGGATCAGCAGAGCGCGGTCCCCCATCTGCACCGGCGCGATCTGATCGGGCAGAAGGCGCAGTTCGCCGGTTACGCAATGGCTTTCACCCGGCGCGATCGACACGGCGGAATGGGCGGGCATGCCAGCGGCCCCGGCGAAAAATTGCTGCAGCATCGCCTGCTGACGGGTGTCGGCATTAGCGATGAGGGTGCGGATCAATATGTCGTCGGCCGCGTGCGATCCGCGATTGTGAAGCGTGAGGCTGTAGCCGATCGTCGCGCCCATCAGCGACAGGCGGGCGTTGCGCACTTCCAGCGACAGGTCGAGCCAGGGGCGATCGGTTGCCGCAGTGGCGGCTGCCGGAGGCGCTGCTGGCGTGGGAACCGGGGCTGCAGGTTTGAGCTGCGGCTTGGCTGCCGGGGCGGGTGGCCGAGCCGGCGGCGCGGGACGCGGCGGGGTCGGCGTGACGGCTGGCTGCTCGGCGAGAGGCTCCTCAACAAGGCTTTCCTCCGCCAACGTGTCGTCCCGGCGGCGGCGGAAGAATAGCCATGCGGCGAGGGCGGCCAGCAGGGCCATGCCGCCCGCGATCCAAGGCCAGGAAGAGGATTCGGCGGACGCGCTGGGTCGTGCTTTGGGGGCTGGCGGGGCGGCAATCGGCGGCGGGGCGGCGCGGGGGGCGGTGGGGGACGCGGGAGCTGACTGCGGTGCGGCCGGGGCAGGCGCCGGGCTGCTGCTTCCCGCTGGAGCTGCGGGCTCAGCGGGTTCCGGGCGAGGCGCGACGGTAGCCGGACGCCGCTCGGCCGGGGAGGGCGTCTGCGGCTGCGGTGCGGGCGGTGCGACGATCGGCGGTGGTGGCGTAACGGTGGCAGGCGGCGTTACGGGTGGCGGCGTGACAGGCGCGCCGCGGAAGACGTCAAGCTCGGGGCCCTGGCGGCTGGGGTCGGCAGGCGGCTGATTGGTGCGGGGCAGATTGAAGACGGGTTCGCCGCCCTCCTGCTCCTGAGCGAAGGAAGGCGTGGCCAGCAGCAGCGGCACGGCGGCAATGATGATGACTGGACGCAACCCCATGGGGAGCAGCCAAGGCAATGGGTCCGCTGAACGGGAGGTGAACGAGGAGGAGCATCGGCGCTGCGGTGACATTAGGCGTGCAATGACGTAGATGGCCGGTCATGACTGATACGCCTGAAACTGTAAAACCAATCCATCTTGGGCAGAGCAGCGCCTTGCCTGCTTCTCCTGAAGAGGCGGTGCTCGACTATGTGCCCAATCCGCGGCCCGGAAAGCCCTATCTGGTGCGCTTCACCGCGCCGGAATTTACCTCGCTCTGTCCCGTCACAGGCCAGCCTGACTTTGCCCATCTGGTGATCGATTATGCGCCCGGCGCGACGATCGTCGAATCGAAGTCGCTGAAGCTGTTCCTCGGCGCGTTTCGTAACCATGCGGCATTCCATGAGGATTGCACGGTGGGGATTGGCGGGCGGCTGTTTGCGGAGATGCAACCTTTGTGGCTGCGGATCGGCGGCTATTGGTATCCGCGCGGGGGGATTCCGATCGATGTGTTCTGGCAATCGGGCGAGCCGCCTGTGGGGTTATGGCTGCCTGCGCAGGACGTGCCGGGGTATCGCGGGCGGGGGTGAGCACCCTCATCCAACTTCGCCTAGCCGACAGGGTCGGCAAGGCTGCGTATCCTTCTCCCGCTCGCGAGAGAAGGATCTGGAAGGACGCGAAAGCCCTCTCCCGCTGGCGGGGGAGGGTTGGGTGAGGGCGGAGAGCTATGCTGGCTATCAGGCGTATCAATCCGAACGCCGTTCGGTTGCGACGAGACGCGACGGAATGCGAAAAGCGGCTGTGGGCGGTGCTCCGTAATCGGCAACTGGATGGCTTCAAGTTTGGGCGGCAGGCGACAATCGGTCCTTATGTCGTCGATCTGCTGCGCGCCGAATATCGCCTGATCGTGGAAGTGGACGATGGCCAGCATGGGGATGACCTTGATCTACAACGGACGCGGTTCCTGGAGCGGCAGGGATATGCCGTGACCCGATTCTGGAATCATGAGGTTATTGAGAATCTGGATGGCGTGCTCGCCAGCATCCGCAGCAGCCTTACTATTAAACAAATGAACAACAAAGTTCGACCAACCGCTTGACCGCGGGCGAGAAAGGTTCGATCCCGCAACTATCGTGGCGCTAGGCCGTTGGGGCTGCGCCGTTCTCAACGTGTCGGAGTTGCGAACCTGATGTCCTTTTCCAAAATTTCGTCCTTGTTGCTGGCGGCTGCTCCGCTGGCTTTGACCCAGCCCGCATGGGCGCAGGCGTCCGCTGGCCCTGCGCCGGGGATCACGACCCAGTTGCCGCGTGGCGCCGCGCCCCGTCATTATGCGATCGAGGTGACGCCTGACGCGGCGAATTTGAAATTCAGCGGCAAGGCGACGATCGACCTTGATGTGGCGCAGGCGATGCCGGTGCTGGTGCTGAATGCCGCCGATCTGACCATCAGTGGCGTGACGCTGACCCCTGCCAAGGGCAAGGCGATGAAGGGAACGGCCAGGATCGATGCGGCTGCGCAGACGGTGGCGCTGGATTTCGGCAAGCCGGTGGCGCCGGGCAGCTACAAGCTCGACATTGTCTATGCCGGGGTGATCAACACGCAGGCGAACGGGATGTTCGCGCTCGACTATACCGACAATGCGGGGAAGGCGAAGCGGGCGCTGTTCACCCAGTTCGAAGCGCCCGATGCGCGGCGCTTTGTCCCGAGCTTTGACGAGCCGAGCTACAAGGCGACCTTCGACCTATCCGCCATCGTGCCCACGGGGCAGCTGGCGGTCAGCAACATGCCGGTCGCGACGTCGAAGGATCTGGGCGGCGGCAAGACGCGGGTGACGTTCGGCACCAGCCCCAAAATGTCCTCCTATCTGCTCTTCTTCGGGCTGGGCGATCTGGAGCGGGCGACGAAGATGGCGGGGGCGACCGAGGTTGGTGTCATTACCGGCAAGGGGAATACGGGGAAGGCGCAGCTGGCGCTGGATGCGTCGGCGGCGATCCTGCCATGGTATAATGACTATTTCGGCGTGCCTTTCCCGCTGCCCAAGCTCGATAATGTCGCGGGTCCGGGTCAGAGCCAGTTCTTCTCCGCGATGGAGAATTGGGGCGCGATCTTCACCTTCGAGCGCGCGCTGCTGGTCGATCCACGCTTTACGTCGGAGGGGACGCGGCGGACCATTTACTCGATCGTCGCGCATGAAATGGCGCATCAATGGTTCGGCGACCTTGTCACCATGGCCTGGTGGGACGATCTGTGGCTGAACGAGGGTTTCGCCAGCTGGATGGCGACCAAGGTTACCGACAAGCTGCAGCCGGACTGGGAAATGCTGCTGACCCGCGTGGGCGGACGCGAGCGGGCGATGGCGCTCGATGCGCTGGCGACGACCCATCCGGTGGTGCAGAAGATCCATACCGTCGATGAGGTGAACCAGGCGTTCGACGACATCACCTATGAAAAGGGTGAGGCGGTCATCACCATGCTGGAAGGCTATGCGGGTGAGGATGTGTGGCGGCAGGGTATCCGTAGCTACATGAAGCAGCACGCCTATGGGAATACCGTGACCGACGACCTGTGGAAGGCGGTCGAGGGTGCGGGAGCCCAGGGGCTCGTTTCGATCGCGCATGACTTTACCAGCCAGCCGGGCATTCCGCTGGTGAAGGTGGAGAGTGCGCAGTGCAAGGGCGGATCGACTGTCCTTGCCCTGTCGCAGGGAGAGTTCAGCCGCGACCGGAAGGACAAGGCACCGCTCAAGTGGAATGTGCCGGTGATGGCGCAGACGATCGGCGGGGCGCCGCAGCGGTTGATCCTGAACGGGACGGCGTCGGTCACGCTGCCGGGCTGCGGGGCCTATGTGATCAATGCGGGGCAGACGGGCTATTACCGCTCGCTCTATCCGCAGGCGAATGTGCAGGCTCTGGTGAAGGGGTTCACGCGGCTACCATCGATGGACCAGATCGGGCTGATGGCGGATAATTTCCAGCTGGGGCTGGGGGGCTACCAGCCGATCGGGCTGGCGCTCGACATGGTGGATGCGGTGCCTGCAAGCGCGAGCCCGGCGGTGCTGGCGGAGGTGCCGGATTATCTCGACAGCGCCTATCTGATGTTGGAGGGCGACAAGGCGGCGCAGGCGCGCGTGGCCGCTTATGCGTCGCGCAAGCTGGGACCGGTGCTGGCGGGTGTCGGCTTTGATGCGAAGGCTGGTGAGGGGCCGCAGGTTCCGGTGCTGCGGTCGGCGCTGGTGGCGACGCTGGGGGGCATGGGCGACAAGGCGGTAGTGGCGGAGGCGAAGCGGCGCTTTGCTGAACCTGCCTTGCTCGACGGGCCGCTGCGCAATGTGTGGCTGCGGATCATCGGCCAGAATGCGGATGCGGCGACATGGGAAAAGCTGCGCGCCATGGCCAATGGAGCGAAGAGCGACCTGGAGAAGAGCACGCTGTTCGCTTTGCTGGGGGCGGCGAAGGATGAGGGGCTGGCGCGTAAGGCGCTGGACCTGGCGATGACCGACGAGCCGGGCAAGACGACCAGCGCGGCGATCATCTCCGCCGTGGGGGCGGAGCATCCGATGCTGGCGGTGGATTATGTGCTGGCGCACCGGGCGCAATATGAGGCGCTGATCGACGTGTCGGCGCGGAGCCAGGCGATCGCGCGGCTGGGCGGCGGATCGGCGGACCCCGCGATGGTGACGAAGCTCGACGCTTATGCCAGCCAGTATCTGACGCCGGAATCGCGCAAGGTGGTGGATCGGTCGATCTCGGCCATCAAGACGCGGATCGAGACGCGGGCCAGGCTGAAGCCCGCTCTGGTAAGCTGGTTCGCGAAGAAGTGAGGGAAGGGCGGTGGAGCGATCCACCGTCTTTTCTTGTCAGAAGGCGAGGGACGCCTGCCGCTTGAGGCGGGTGTAGAGTGCAGCGATAACGCCTGCGAAGATCAGAAGGGCGAGCGGCACGGCCCAGGGATTTTCCGCCACAAGAGCGAGCGGGGCGTCGCTGTCCGTCGCAGCGACCATCCCGGCGAAGGCGACGCCGAACAGGCTTTCCCCGACGATGAAGCCGGTCGCCATCAGCACGCCCATGCGCTCGGCAAAGTCGGGGTTGGGCTGACGCACTGCCCAGCGGTTGTAGAGATGGCCGATGACCGCGCCGACAGGGATCAGCAGGGTCAGCGCCATCGGCAGATAGATTCCCATGCCGACGGCAAGCGGGGGCAAGCGCAGCTTGCCGGCCTTCCCCAGCAGTTCGTCGATCGCGACCACCACCGCGCCGATCAGCGCGCCGGTGCCGATCAGGTTCCAGTCGAGATCGCCGCCCAGCACGCCCTTGGCGAGGGCGGAGATCAGGGCGGCCTGGGGCGCGGGGAGGGCGCTGGCCTTGGCACCCGGTGCGCCTGCGAAACCGAAGGCGCTGTTGAGAAGGTCGAGGACCGGCGGGATCACCAGCGCGCCGAAGATGACGCCGAGGACCAGCGCGACCTGCTGCTTCCAGGGCGTCGCGCCGACCAGTTGGCCGGTCTTGAGGTCCTGGAGATTGTCGTTCGAGATGGTGGCGATGCCGAAGACGATGGCGGTGACGAACAGCGCATAGGCGATCAGCGCCTGGGACTGTTTGGGATCGCCGCCCGATCCGTAGATGGCCGCGAGGATCAGCGACGCGCCCAGCACCGCGAGGATGCCGACGCCCGAAATCGGGCTGTTCGACGCGCCGATCAAGCCCGCCATATAGCCGCAGACGGAAGCGATAACGATGCCCGCGACCAGGATATAGGCCAAGGTCAGGATGAGGATCGGCACAGGATTGAGCGCGATCGGCCCGCCTTGCGCGAAATACCAGAGCAGGACCGCGATCGGCGCGAGCGAGGCGAGGATGGTGCCGCCGACAATGCCGATCGGCAAGTCGCGCTCGGTGAGTTCAAGCAGGCCGCCCTCGCCCGCCTTGCGCCGCTGTGCCGCGGCAATGGCGGAGCGGATGCCGCTGATGATCGGTCCCAATATCTTGAGTAGCGTCCAGATCGCCGCCACGCCGATCGTGCCTGCACCGATGAAGCGCGCCTTCATGCGGAAGGTGGTGCCGACCACTTCTGCGATATCGGCCCCGGCCGGCAGGGGCGAGGTGAGCCAGGGAACGAGCCCGACCCAGCTGATCAGCAGCCCCACGAACATCGCGACGCCCACCGACAGACCGACGAGATGGCCAACGCCGATCAGCGCCATGGAAAAGCTGGTCGAAAGGGATGTCGCGCCGCTGCCGAACTTGAAAAAGGTCGCCGCTTCCTCCGCGATCAACTTCGTCTTGGCGATGATCGAGAAGGCGGCGGCGGCGAGCGAACTCATGATGATGGCGGCGAGGCCGCGTTTATTTTCTTCCAGCCCCTCGCGCGATCCTGCGCCGACTTTCAGCACTTCGGCGGCGGCGACGCCTTCGGGATAGGGCAAGTCCGAACCCGTCACCAGCGCGCGGCGCAACGGCACCGAATACATGACGCCCAATATGCCGCCCAACGCGATGGTGAAGGCGGACAACCAGTAGGGAAAGCCGGTCCACCAGCCGATGATGACGAGGCCGGGCAATACGAAGATGATCGCCGACAAGGTGCCCGCGGCCGAGGCGATGGTCTGGACAATATTATTTTCCAGGATCGTGCCCGTCGCGAAGAGCCGCAGCACGGCCATCGAAATGACGGCCGCGGGGATCGATGTAGCGAAGGTCAGGCCGATCTTGAGGCCGAGATACACATTGGCCGCGGTGAAGAGCAGCGTGATGAGCGCGCCTAATATGACGCCGCGAAGCGTCAGCTCCGCCATGGGCGCGGCCTTGGCCGAATCAGTCGTCACCAGCGTCTCCCCCTCGGGTGTCTTTTACAGATGTATGGTAATAATGTTGCCGGACCGTGGATCAATCGGAAAGTGAGGCATGGTGGACAGAGGCCGATGGCCGCACGCTCTGACCCGCGGCAGAGGCCATTTCCTTTCGGTCGAGCCAACCGTCCACCAGACTGTTCCACCGGCTATAGCCGCGCGCGTTCATGTGAAGTCCGTCGGGTCCGAACAGCGAGGCGTCCGGCAAGCCGTCCCGCGCGAGCAAGGCGCTGCCCACGTCGAGATAGTCAAAGCGCCCGACCCGGCTTCGCGCCGCGACCGTCATGTTGACGGCCGCCATCTTCGGCCAGAGCGTCCAGCGGATGGGGCTGGGTTTAAGAGACAGATAGGCGATGCGCGCCTTGGGATAGTCGGCGCGCAGCCTCTTGAGCAGCGCCAGCACGTCATGCGCCACCGCCCCAGGCGTCGCGCCGCCTGCCAAGTCATTCTCCCCCACATAGACGAGCACCGATTGTGGCGCGGCGCGGGGGAGGAGGCGGACGTAATAATGGAGGACGTCGCGCGTCGTAGCCCCGCCGAAGCCGCGATTGAGGGTGCCCCTGTCGGGAAAACTGCCGCCGGTATTCCAGAGGCGGATGCTGGAGCTGCCGAGGAAGAGGACAGCGCCTGGCGCAGTTGCGTCCACCTCATTGGCTTTGGCGAAAGCGGCGATTTCGTTGGAGAAGGGAAAGACAGGATCGGCATTTACGCGCGGCGCTTCCGACGATCCGGGCGTCTCCGTCTGCGCGACTGCCAGCGCCGGTGCAAGCAGCGGCAGGACGAGAGCCGCGAGCGATCGTCCGGACGCTCGCCTCGACCCGCGAACCTCAATGCCGATGAAGCGACCGCAATTGATATTTACCGTTGGCATAGGTGCCGAACATCCCCGCAATGGCCGGATGGTCCACAGGCTCCCCGCTATCGTCGGCGAGCAGATTCTGCTGGCTCACATAAGCGACATAGCTGGTTTCGCCATTTTCGGCGAGGAGATGATAGAAGGGCTGATGCTTGTCCGGCCGGGATTCTTCAGGAATGGCCCGATACCACTCCTCGCTATTGGCGAAGACGGGATCGATGTCGAACACGACGCCGCGAAAGCCGAAGCGGCGATGTTTGACGACATCGCCAATGCTGAAGCGCGCATGGACAACGGGCGGTGCAGTGATGTCGGCTCCGAAAATTGCGGTCGTGTCGGTCATGATGGCAATTTAGGACGCTCGCGCCTTGTTACAAGAAAAATACGGTCCTGGCCGCTTGGCAAGCCGACGATCATTCGCTAATGGCCGCCGCTCGACCGGGTCGGCGCATGCTGAACCTTCTGCGGAGAGGTGGCAGAGTGGTCGAATGCACCGCACTCGAAATGCGGCGTGCCGGCAACGGTACCGAGGGTTCGAATCCCTCCCTCTCCGCCACTTAAGCATCCAACCGGATCCAAGGGCATCCATAAAATCCCGTATTAACGGGATTTTAGGCGATTCGCGTGTCCAAGCGCATCCAGCGATATCCAGCCCAAGCCAGCGGCATTTGGGGGCATTTTGGGGGCATCGAATTGAGGATTTGGGGGCATGCTGACTGACGCTGCAATTCGAAAGGCGAAGCCTAGGGACAAGGACTACAAACTTGCCGATTCTGGGGGGTTGTATCTGTTCGTAACGAAAACCGGCCACCGCAGCTGGCGGCTCAAATACCGCTTCGCAGACAAAGAGAAGCGCCTCGTGTTGGGAAGCTACCCCGATCTGTCGTTGGTCGAGGCTAGGGGCATGCGGGATGACGCCAAACGGATGTTACGAGACGGCCGCGATCCGGTGATCGAGGCGAAGAAGCGCAAGCTCGCCAACGTGGCTCAGATGGAGAACACGTTCGAGAAGGTGGGCAGGCAATGGTATGCCGATCAAGTAGCTCGTTGGAAACCTGTACATGCGGCCGATGTCATCAACAGTCTGGAGCGAGATATTTTTCCTGCCATTGGAGGGCTTCCCATAACCGACATCGACGAGCCCCTTCTCCTCGCCACACTCAAAAAAGTTGAAGCGCGAGGGTCTATTGAGACCTCTCATCGCTTACTCCAGCGGTGTTCAGCGATATTCAAATATGGCAAGGGTCTCGGTGCGTGCCGCGAGAACCCTGCCGCTGATATGAAGGTCAGCCTAAAGGCCGTTCCCCCTGCACGCAGGTGGCCTGCGCTGACGGAGATGGATGAGATTCAGGCGCTGATTCGTGCCGTTGATCGCTCGGCCTCTCATCCGATTACCCGCCTCGCATCAAGAATGATGGCGCTGACTGCTCAGCGACCAGGGATGATTCGAACCGCGCCCTGGAGCGAATTCGAGGGCATCGATTGGGATAAGCCAGATGAGCGTGCCGATAGGCCGCTGTGGCGTATCCCGGCTGCCCGGATCAAGCTCATGCTCGTACTCCGTGAAGATGAGGTGTTCGAACATATTGTCCCGCTTTCGCACCAAGCTGTGGAGGTTCTTCGTGTCGCCCGTCTTCTTTCGGGTCGCGGCCCCTTAGCGTTTCCTGGGGCGCGCAGCGGCTTGGAACCGTTGAGTGAAAATGCCGTCGGATATTTGTACAATCGGATCGGGTATAAGGGGCGTCATGTCCCGCATGGATGGCGTTCATCCTTTTCCACCACGATGAATGGCCTGGTGGAGCGATCGCACCCAGGTTCAGATCGTCTCCTGATCGACCGGCTCATTATCGACCTAATGCTAGCGCACATCCCGGCAGGGATGTCTGGTAGCGAACTCATCTATAATCGTGCGGCTTACATGGAGCGGAGAAGGGAGCTGGCGCAAAAATGGGCGGATCTAATTATGGAGGATCAACAGTCTGCTTCGGTGCTCTTGAGCGGCCCAAGGAGGTCTAGGGCTAACACACGTTGAGTGCGGTTAGGGGCAATCTTGGCGGCGAAGCATCTTCAATTTTTCGTGACGCGCAATGCTGCGCCACGTATAAGATGCTCCAGGCATTATATACGGTGCTTTATGTCCCCGGCGCAACGAATAATGCATCATATTCTATGCTTTCGACACTAAAAGTAGTGCTAAGAGCTTTGAGCTTTGAAACGTTGGTCATATAATGTCCGTCATGACCAGCTATGATGATTCAGGTCCAGCGTCCATCTTCGATGACAGGGCCTGGGAAGAGACCGCAAAAAACATGCTGCGCGCCGAAATGATGCGCCGCGGCATTTCCTATGCGACTTTGGCTGAGATGCTTTCCGGCATCGGCGTCGGCGACAACGAGTTGAACGTGAAAAACAAGGTCGGCCGCGGCAAGTTCAGCGCTGTCTTCCTCTTGCAGTGCTTGATGGCGCTGGGTGTCGAGTGGATACAGGTCCCGAAGTCGCTTGATGAGGCATCCGGAAGGGGTGGTGCGCAGCATCTCGCGAAAGGCCCTCGCGCGCCAGGCGAAGGAGGGATGGCCAGATGATCAAGACCAGACAGCGAGTCATTGACCACGGGGAGGTGTTCACCGACGAACGTGAGGTGAATGCCATGCTCGACTTGGTCAAATCCGAGACGCAGAGGATCGACAGCAGATTCCTTGAGCCCGCCTGCGGATCGGGAAATTTTCTGATCGAGGTCCTTCGTCGCAAGCTGAGCATTGTCGAGGAACGCTATGGGCGGGGACAACTCGAGTTCGAGCGATACTCTATTCTGGCACTTGGCTCGATTTATGGCGTCGACCTGCTGGAGGACAACGTATCTGAATGCCGTGACCGACTCTACGAATATTTCAACGACATTTACTCGCGCTACTTCGGCCCGGAATGCCGCGATGAATGTCGTTCCTCGGCAAGATATGTTCTGGATCGTAACATCGTTTGCGGTGACGCGCTCACGATGACGACCGTAGGCCGTCGACCCCAACCGATCGTCTTTTCGGAGTGGTCTCCGGTCAATGGCAGCCTCGTGAAGCGCCGCGATTACTCGCTGGCACATCTCTTGGTATATCAGCCGATGGAAGGTCCCAGTCTGTTCTCCGATTTGGGGGAGGAGGCCTTTATCCCGAAGCCCGTCCGTGAATTCCCTCTGACTCATTACCTGAAGCTGGCTGAGGCTGAGCATGCTTGAGATCAACTACAATCCCGACGTCCTCAGCTGCCTGGCAAACTTAAGCAACGACGAGGTCTTCACACCGCCAGAGCTGGCGAACGAGATTCTTGATCAGCTTCCAGCTAGCCTGTGGTCTGACAGCGGCGCTACTTTCCTCGATCCAGTTACCAAATCCGGGGTGTTTTTGCGCGAGATCGCAAAGCGCCTGATCGAGGGTCTGAAGGGGGAGTTCCCAGACGAGCAGGAGCGGGTCAATCACATCTTCAAAAACCAGCTGTACGGGATTGCTATCACCGAGCTCACTGCGCTTCTGGCCCGTAGATCGGTTTACTGCTCCAAGAGCGCAAACAGCCCCTTCTCCGCCTGCACCGACTTCGATGGTCCAGATGGCAACATCCGGTTTAGCCGGGTCGAGCACACATGGGATGGCAATCGCTGCAGATACTGTGGTGCTTCAAAATCCTTGATGGCGCGTGGCGATGATCTCGAAACGCATGCCTATAAATTCATTCACACTGACAAACCCGAAGGCCTCTTCGACATGAAGTTCGACGTCATCATTGGTAACCCTCCATACCAACTCTCGGACGGTGGGCACAACGCAAGTGCGAGCCCAATATATCATAAGTTCGTGGAGCAGGCGAAGAAGCTCAATCCCTCTTATCTGATCATGATCATCCCAGCGCGCTGGTATTCCGGAGGTAAAGGCTTGGACGGATTTCGGGCTGAGATGCTGGCGGACAAATCTATCAAAAAGCTCGTCGACTACCCGAAGCTATATGACGCCTTCCCCGGCGTTAAAATCCGTGGAGGGGTATGCTACTTTCTCCGCGACAAGAATTACCAAGGTCCGTGCGCGATTCAGACGATGTGGGACAACCTCCCGCTCGGTGATCCGATGGAACGCCATCTCAATCAATACGACGTTCTGGTTCGGCGCAACGAAGCAATCTCGATCTTGGAGAAGGTTAAGGGGTTCAGGGAAAACGGGCAGCGGGAGGGCACCTACGATACCGTGGTGTCCAGCTCAAAACCGTTCGGGTTCAGGACCAACTTCCATGGGCGGGCTTATCGACGTGGATTGGCCGATCCAGTGAAGCTCTACGGATCACAGAAGGTCAGCTGGATTGATAGAGGCCAGGTCCAGCAGAATGCTGAATGGATCGATCAGTGGAAAGTGTTGATGTCTGCCGTGCAGGGAACCAGCGCTGCCATTGAATCGAAGTTCCTCAGCGCTCCCAAGATCATCGCCCCCGGTGAGGTTTGTTCGGAAACCTACAATGTGGCCGGCAGGTTCGACGACCGCGAATCGGTAGTACGCTGCGCGAGTTATCTTAAGACCCGTTTTGTCCGGTTCTTGGTCTCGTTGCGTAAAATTTCCGTCCATGCGTCCAAGGACGTCTACAGCTTTGTGCCAGTGGTCCCCTTTGACCGTATGTGGACTGATGAGGCCCTCTATAATCGCTACGGCCTGACCGATGCCGAAATCGCTTACATCGAGGAGACAGTGGCGCCGATCGAATTGGAACTCGATCTGGAGTCAGTCGATGCCTGATCCGTTTTTTCCGCCTAAGCCCGACATCAATCCCAAAATTTACGCCTATCGAGATAAGAGCCCTGCTTACGAAGGCATGCTCAAGGTCGGCTTTACGGCACGCGATGTCGAGAGCCGCGTAGCGCAGCAGTATCCGACCAAGCGCCCAGGTGAGTTGCCCTACGAAATCGTGCTCGAGGAGAGCGCGGTCTGGAATGATGGAGGCTCTTTCACCGACCGCGATATCCATCGTCAGCTTCGTAAAAAGGGGGTCCGCAATCCCGCGGGCGAATGGTTCAAGTGCAGTGTCGATGATGTCCGCGCCGCTGTCCTGGCGGTTCGTGAAGGCATCGACAACGAAGACAACCGGACGCAGAACTTCAAGATGCGTCCGGAGCAAGCGGCCGCGGTGGAGAAGACCGTGCGGTATTTCACCAGCTTCAACGATGACGAAGGAAACCATACTCCGCACTTCCTCTGGAACGCGAAGATGCGCTTCGGGAAGACGTTCGCTTCGTATCAGCTTGTGAAGCGCATGGGTTGGAACAAGGTGCTTGTGCTCACCTTCAAGCCGGCCGTGCAGAATGCCTGGGAAGAGGACCTCAAAGGCCACATCGACTTCGAGGGGTGGCAGTTCGTGTCACGGGGCGGCCTGTCCGAGGCTGAGGTTGATATATCCCGTCCAATCGTGTGCTTTGGCTCTTTCCAAGACTTCCTCGGCAAAAACTCCGTCGGCGGTATCAAGGCCAAGAACGAGTGGGTTCACGCGACCAATTGGGACTGCGTGATCTTCGACGAATATCATTACGGCGCTTGGCGCGAGAGCGCGAAAGAATTGTTCGAAGCCGAGGATCGCAGGGAATTGGAATTCGCCCAAGGCGATGGTCTCGACTACTTCTCCGAGGAGAACATGCCGATCACAACGGGCGCATACCTGTATCTGTCAGGAACCCCTTTCCGCGCGATTGCATCGGGGGAGTTCATTGAGGAGCAGATCTACAACTGGACCTATTCCGATGAACAGCGGGCGAAGGAGCAATGGGAAGGCGAAGACAATCCCTATGCCTCTTTGCCGCGAATGGTGATGCTCACCTACCAATTGCCTGATGCGATCCGGGAAATTGCCATGCAGGGTGAGTTCGACGAGTTTGACCTCAATGTCTTCTTTTCGGCCGAGGGCGAAGGCGATCAGGCACGTTTCAAATACAAGGACGAGGTTCAGAGCTGGCTCGATCTCATCCGCGGGTCCTACGAGGAAACTGCGATAGACAATCTTCGGCTTGGCAACGAGCGACCGCCGATGCCGTTCTCAGACGTGCGCCTCCTGAATCTCTTGTCGCACACCTTCTGGTATCTGCCGTCCGTGGCAGCGTGCCACGCGATGAAGAACCTGATGTCCGAGCGCCAGAACCGCTTTTATCATGACTACAACGTGATGGTTTGCGCGGGTAGTAGAGCTGGTATCGGCGTGGCGGCGCTCCAGCCTGTCCTGGACGGCATGGAGGATCCGCTTAAGTCCAAGTCTATCACTTTGTCGTGTGGGAAGCTGACCACCGGTGTGTCCGTGAAACCATGGAGCGGCATCCTGATGCTTCGAAACATCTCTAGCCCGGAGAGCTACTTCCAGGCGGCGTTTCGCGTGCAGACGCCCTGGGTCGTCCAGAATCCTGATTCTGGGTCTCCATCCAGGCGGGAGATCGTCAAACAGGAATGCTACGTTTTCGACTTCGCACCCAACCGCGCGCTCAAGCAAGTAGCTGATTACAGTTGCCGTCTCAATGTGGACGAGACGAACGCCGAGAAGAAGGTCGAGGAGTTCATCCACTTCCTCCCTGTTCTGGCTTACGACGGCAGTTCCATGCGCCAGATCGACGCCGTCGGCGTGCTCGATATGGCGATGAGCGGGACGACAGCCACACTGCTCGCGCGGCGCTGGGAAAGCGCGTTGCTGGTGAACGTGGACAACAACACCCTGCAGCGACTGATGAACAGCGACGCCGCCATGCAAGCGCTGATGAAGATCGAAGGCTTTCGTAATCTCAATCAGGAAATCGAGACGATCATCAACAAGTCAGAATCGGTCAAGAAGACGAGGGCCGAAGCCAGCGATCGTGATCTGACGGCAAAGGAAAAGAAGGAGCTCAGTGAGGAGGAGAAGGAATACAAGAGTGTCCGCAAGGAGATCCAGACGAAGCTGGTCAAGTTCGCGACGCGCATCCCGATCTTCATGTATCTCACGGATTACCGCGAAAAGTGCTTGCGTGACATCATTACACAGCTCGAGCCAAGGCTATTTAAGAAGGTCACCGGACTGGGAATTCCGGATTTCGAACTCTTAGTCAGCCTGGGCGTCTTCAACAGCGGGCTGATGAATGACGCCGTCTACAAGTTCAAGCGATATGAGGACGCTAGCTTGTCCTACACTGGACTTAATCGCCACGAGGGTGCGGACGTCGGCCTATACGACACTGTAATATCGGCGCACGAATTCGTCTGATCCGGAGCGTGTGACCGCGATTGGTTTATCTGCTAGATAAGATTGGCGCCGGAATCGGACCTAGCGGTGGTGGACCGTTTCGCTGCCTATAACTCTGGCTGGGAAATGCCAAAGAACAGCAATGAGTTTTTGACGAACCGCTATGGGTTCATCACGGACTACTTGAAAGAGGCCTTCCACTACCAGTTCAAGCATACCTACCGCTATGAGGCGGTGAACCGGCAAATTCACTATGGACAAAGAGCAATGATCGGAATTTAAATTTTTGGGCTTGAGCACCATGCATCTACTTCTTCCTCCCGCCACCCAGCGCAGTTCCAGGAGATATGAATTTGTGCCGGGAATGTTCCGGCTGCTATTTTATTGTACAACGTAGACCTTTTTAACCCTGTCCTGCGCATGACGTCAGGAAGGCGCAGGAATGTTGAATTGGATCCGCTCGTCGGCATCTTCGGTCCCGATGACGTCCCATATGACATGCATATGGGAAGGATAGCGCAGATGAGGCCTGTCCGCTCTTTGGCCGGGAGATGGCTAAGTGCGTGTGCCAAGCTCGACACCAACTCCGCTACGTCGTCAGAATCGGCTCGGTGCGCGCGGATTGCTGCGCGAGCGGCGGACGATTGAGTATTTATTGCGCGGGCGTTGGTCATGGCTAACCTTAGGTTCGGCCATGGCGCACTTCGCGGTAGATGATGGCAAATTTAATCCCAAGCGGTAGTCGGGCAGCAAATCCAGCTCTTGCACTCCCATCATGCCTATCGTGTCGGCGAGCGGCACAGTGCCTCGACTAATCGCACTTTTCATCGGGTAATCTCGCTTTGCATCTTTTAGCAGGGATATGCCGGCCACGTTGCCATCTTGCTCATGCGATTTCATTTGTTTTAACAGAGCGAGAGCATCTCCGTTCGAGCTAAATCCTGTACCGGCTTGATCATCCTTCAGGATCAGTGTTCTAATAACGAAGAGAATTGCGGTGGCGTCCTTCTGCCTCTTGGCGGGGAGATCCGCTGTTAGCCATCCTTGAAAAGCGATCTCACGTCGATTTGCATTGATCGACGTCAGATCTCTTTTTCTTCTCGATAAGTTAATTAGCCGGTGAGCGGCAAAGGCGAGTTGAATGCCCGCGCTTACACCAAAAAAATAGGTAGATGCAGCTGTGCTTTTAAATCTATCGCTTCCATGTCTCGGGGAAGCCTTAAAAGATGGATCGGCTTTCACTTGGACAAGGTATTCTTTCATCTCGAGGAAAAAGTCGTATAGCTCTTTGCTGATATGACCGAAGCTCTCGTCGTGATCGACCTCGGAAATGCCTAGAGAACTTGCAGTTTGCTGCGCAAAGCTTTCATCGAATCTTTGAGCGAGCACGGGAGGTTGCCCCCGAAGCATTGGAAGCTCGTTAATTTTTCGTCTATTTTGCTCAAACCGATAGATATACGCATTGACGATGTCGGACACGAGGTCAAACGCAGCACGTTCCGTCACGTCAGTATAGCCGAAAGGCAAAAATTTGCCAGCGTCCAACGCCACGGCTCGTGCTGCGATAAGTTGCATTTCGAACATCGAATAAAGCACCAGCAGGTCCGCAGTGCATGAGGTCGCATGGACCAGATGTTTTCCAGCCAAGGCCGAAATTGCGATTGAATTTAGAGCGTCTTCTAAATTCCCGCTAATTATATCGACAAATAGCAGCGGATCTTTTTCACGAATCTTGATAAGATTTGATGCCAATTCCGGTAGTTGAATCTTCAAAGCTTTAGCAACAAGGTCCCGGCCCTCCGCATGAGGGCAGGCACATAGCATGTGGTTCAAAACATTAATAATGTGGTCTTCGCTTTTGTCCTCAAGGCTGAGGGCGAGATCGCGTGGCATTCGGATGCGATGGTCCATCAGGTGTCCGATGGGTAAACTAGCGAGATCCGCTTCTGTGAACAGGCGAGCTAGATACTCTTGTCGGTCCATCCCATGCGTCTGGACCCGCAGCACGACGTCCTTAGCCAACGCGCGGATCATCTCCATGTCCACCGGTCCGCTTCCAAAGCCGCGCGGAAAAAAATCTGAAAGATCTTCGAACATGTATATTTGCTCCGGTGGATTGGATCCACCCCGTGGAGGAAGACCCTAAAGGTCTGATTAAAAATCGAATCGTATACCGCGCGGCGTTCCTCCATTCCTGTCTAACATCGTCCTCATCGAGCCACCGTGGTTCGGTTTAGAGGAGGACGTAAAGATGACTAACGATGAAGCGGAACTCGGCGCGGAGGTCGCACGTGAGTTGCTGGCAGATCGCGAATTGCTTGCTGCGCCCCAGGTAGCGGCCGCCCGGTTCGTGAAAGCGCTACTGGCGGCGAACCCTCGGGTGAAACTGCCCGCGATTGTCGCCAACCAGAGGGCCAAGGATTGGATGGAGGCCGCGCGCGTTACGCAGTCGATCCTCCGTGAGGCGCTGGCTGCTGGTCGCAAGGAGTTGAAATCGGCTAGCGCTGAAACAGCGCTGAAAAGGCCAAAGAAGCGCCAGAAGTATGCGCCCGTCGATGCCGAGCCGGTCTCGATGCAAAATCCGCGGCAGCAAACCGCTTCGGGAACTTCGGCCCCCGCGGACGCGAGCAGCGCTCACAGCGTCATTGCTCCCAAGCGCGCACCTCACGCTGATCTCTACAGTGACCTGATGGTGCCGAACTAACTCTCCTTTCTAAAGCTTTTCATCAAAATGGCGGGCGCCTTGATCGTGTCATCTGCCCGCATTTTTTCGAAATGACGCCCAACAGGACTCAAAATCGTGACCATTATTATCGATCAAAATGCTGCCAGTCACCGAGAGCCACGTGCCGTTGAAGGGGCTTCTGTGATCTTCGTCACCGGAGGCAAAGGAGGTGCAGGTAAGTCATTAAAGACCTTAAAATTTATGCGTTTGTCTCCCACTAACCGGCCACAGGCTCCCTCGCAGAAATGGCGTTGAAAGCTCCGGCAGGCGCCGATTAGCTAGCGTATAACCCGCGCCGGCATGGATTGAAGAACTGCCGCCAGGCGCTCTGCGCTTCCGTCAAGAAAGCTCATCAACTCGATCAGCGACCTACATTGATCAAATTATTCGAGGAGTGCACGTTATGTCTGCAAAGACAGGATCAATTTGCCCTGAATTTCCGCCACTCGCGACTTCACCGCCTGCGCCTATCATTGTCGTCAATGGCGACAAGGGCGGAATCGGCAAATCTCTCATTGCGCGTATTTTGGCCGCATTTCTCCGGTCAGCCGGCTACCTCGTCATCGGCTTCGATTGCGATGCGCGCAATGCGCATTTGGATCGATATTATCGTAGGGTCATGCCCGTGACGAGGGCTTATCTTCGCCATACGGATGGTTGGGGACTGCTTCTTGACGGGTGGGAGAATTCCCCTTCAAACGCCGTCCTCCTTGTCGATATGCCCGGGAATATCGGCGACGCGCTGGAACGCGAGATGCACCGGGTCAATCGGGCCGTAGCAAAGCTCAATCGCGACATTTTGCATGTTTGGGTGATTGATGAGGAGGCGGACGGAATCACCCTGTTGAACCGCGTCAAAGATTTCGCGCCACCAAAGCAAACTCTGATCGTGATGAATGGGCGGTTCGGCGATAGCCCCCACTCATTCGTGCTGTGGCACGAGTCCGAACTGCGCGAAGAAATGCTTGCGGCCGGAGCGTCGGAGACCTTCATTCCGGCGCTGCAAATTCGGCCTCGTACGAAGATCGCCCGCGCACGTTGCCCGTTCGATGATTTGTCGATGTTGACGCTTAGCGTGTCCGAACAGGTCGATTTTGAGCTGTGGTGGGACGACATCATCCGAGCCTTTCGTCCATTTTGCGTACAGTCGGGGCTGGTCCAATGAGACAACTTGTCGAACAGATGTATCGTGATCTGTTGGAGCGCGAAGCAAGTTCCGAAGATTACGTCAAAATGGAAAAATTCCTACGGCGCCTTCCTGTGGGAATGCGGGACTCACCCGGTGTCCTTGCTGAGATAATCTTCCGGTCAGAACATATCCGCCAGATTGATGAAGTCGTCCAGAAGGCCTCATTCGAGGCGCAACAGACCGTTCATCGAGACCTACCCAAACGAGTTGAGAAGGCAGCGGAAACTGCCTTCTATACCTTCCGCGATCTGATGCCAGTCGACAGTCGGGACGCGATGGCGCGCCTGTATCGCTGGGGCGCGTTTTGGATGCTGTTCGTTTTGATCTTCGGCCTCGTCACTGGTGGGGCCAGCACCAAATGGTGGCTCTCGCGTCCGGAAATACGCCACCACGCAATCTCGGAAATCAACTTCAATCATTGCATTGATGCCGTCTTCGGAGCAGCAGCGATCAAACAGCGGAATGTCGCGAAAGATGCAGATTACGGCGTGGAACAGTTCCGCAGCGACGCTCGCATTTGTGCGGCAGAATACGCCGACCGCCTCGCAAATCAGTAGTAGAAGGCCCGTCAGTTCAACGATGTTGTACTGACAGGCTGTCCCCTCCGCCTTCGGCTCCGTCCGCAGATAGCTGCGGGTTTAAGTTTAGTGTGCTTTCAAATTAGCCTGGGAGGAAATTAGCCAGGGCTGGCCTTCGACTACCGCGCATCAGCGCGGTGACGTCAGCTTTGTCGCGTGGCCGCTCTGGCGCTGCCTCAGTCGAGGCCGGACCTGGCCGGGGAGGAGCGTTGCCCTCCCCTGGACCCCTCCCTCCAAGACTTTTCGAAACCCTTGTTTCTGGAGAAAATGAAATGACCCATCGCTCAGGCAGCGAGGTTCGTGTGCGCACCGTCGTGCTTCCCACGCGCTGGTCACCTGCCGAATATGATCTCCTTCAGGAGATCGCAGAACATTCGGACATCTCAACTGCTGAAGTGCTCCGCCGTTTGGTCCGGCAATCGCACCCCCAGCTCATTCCTTCGCGTCAGTTGGTTCATGATGTCCGGCGTATCGGCCAGAACATCAACCAGATTGCGCGTCATGCGAATACCGCGCGCTCCGTCGAACTCGTGGGCGAGCTGCAAGCCGCCTATGCCGACATGCTCGACGCCGTCCGCAGGATGCTTGCGTCGTGATCCCCTCAATCACATGGGGCAGAAACTTTTCCGGCCTGGAAATATATCTTACCTACAATCGCGATCACGAGATCCTCGATCTGCGTGAGGTTTCTTCACTCGGGAATGCATCTGCTGAAATGACCTTGGTCGCCGAGCAGGCGCCCAGGGCCAAAGCGGTCGTGATGCACATTTCGCTTTCCGCGGCCGTAGAAGACGGGGAGTTATCTGACGAGACATGGAAGCACATCATTGATGATGTTATCCACGAATTTAACCTTCACGGCCACCAACTGGTTGCCGTTCGCCATCGCGATAAAGGCTATGACCACATTCACCTCATGATCTGCACCGTGTCGCCTTTAACTCTCAAGACACCTTCGAAGCAGGCTTTCCTCGCGCCACATGCGCGTCAGAAAGGGGTTGCTTCGTTCGCGCTGAAAAAGACTGCGATTGAGCAGTTACCCGTGACTGATGTTGTGTGGCGATCGTTCAATCAGTTTGCACTGTTCCGGCTTCAAGACCTGTGCAGGGCGATCGAGAAGCGGCTCGAACTGCGCCAATTGCGTACCCACCTCGAGATGGAGGGCGTACGAGAAGTCGGGCCGTCGCGTCGGACGAAAGCCGCCCATGAACATCGACAGGCCCGCACTGGTGAGCGGTCTTTGCTTGAAAGGGCTGACGATATCCGTGCCGCACTGGACCTTCGGAGCTGGCACCAAGCTGGCCGGGCTCTCGCCGCCATCGGTGTCGGCTTCGAGGCTGCTTTGCGCAAAAGCAAAAAGGCAGGGGCGAAGATCATTGGGCTAACGCTGTTTGATTTGCGCAGCGTCAACAATCGAATCAAGGCCTCCGATTTGGATACCGCGGAGCGCCGATATGGGTTGCTTCAAATTGAAAAGCGCCGCCCTGCGGACGCTATCACATTCGAGCAGTGGTGGCCGGAAAATACCGACTATCTGCGCGCCTGCCCGGGGATTAAGGTCCAAGAGGTGCGACCAGACCGGACAGAATTTAATCTATACCGGACGCAGCATTTCGAGGCGCGCCGACTGGCGCGTCTCGAACGGGAGAAGCTGAAACGCTCGCACCGGGCGAAGCGGAAGGCTCTGTCTGAGCGGTTGACCAAACAGCGCAAGGAGGAAACTGCACGTCTCCCTTCATCGCAAAGGCGATCGTTCAGCGTCGCGTTCACGAAGAACGTGCGATTGCCTCAGCTCAAGGCGCTGGACGATGAACATCGGACGCAAATAGGCAAGCTTCGAGTACCGCGCTTGTTGAGCTACGCGCTTTTCATGGCGCAGCGCGTGCCCGAAAAAACCGTGGTCAAGCATAATGATCCGGTGTTCTACGAAGTGCCCGCTCACAAACCAAGCACGAAGGAAGCTGTTGTGGAGCGATCAGCCGTTGCCCCCTTGCACACGCAACCGCATGCTGAACCTCGGGTCGAAACTGACGCCGACATCGATCGTCAACTGGCCTGGCTTGCGCAACAATCAGGCCGTTCGCGTTGACATTGTGAGAGAGCCGAGCTCCGCCAAGGCCCCCGGAATTGCGAACCCGTTCTCAGACATGCGACCATTACTGTCGCAGAATGTTGCACAACTTGGCTCGTCTAAAAGGCGTGGAAAGTTAACAAGAAAATCGTAGCTCCAACGAGCCGATAGCGTTAGCTGGACGCGGAAAATGGGGGGCTGATTTGCAAGAAGCGGAGTTTAAGGCTTGGCTTGCCGAGCGGGGAGCAAATACTGAAAACGGTCGAAACACTCGTGCGCACGCGGTGCGAACGATCGAGAATAACCTAGCTGCGCTGGACTCTCCTCATTCGGATCTCGCCGAAGCCTGGCAAGCGGACAAATTCCTACATTTGCGTCAGCGTCTGAAGGCAATGCAGGCCGACTTTCGGGAGGGCGGCAGTGATTTCAAGACGCTCATGCCGCAGTCTGAGAGGCCGCTAAATCGATTGGCTAGCTGGCGCTCCTGGCTGGGCCAGTACGGACAGTTTTTGGAAGGGGCGGTACTGGGCGATCGGTACGCCGATGCTATCCGACTGCATGTCCTTGAAAACTACATTGAGCCGGCACGAGAGCGCGAAGAGGATAGCGTTGAGGTCCTGGTACGCGACGTCAATGCGGCTCTCGGGCTGAAGGAGGCTTGGCCGAACATCTGCCAGGCTCTTGCCGGCCGCAAGTTTCGCGAAATGGCTGATGTGAGACTGGCTGAGCGTGTCGGCGCGAATATCAGCCCGGCAACGGTCTTGCGTTTTGATCTCGCGGCAAATGACGGTGACATCGAAGGGGAACTGCGTCAGCGATACGGCGTCCCGATTGTGGATACCGCTAAGATGCTGGCATTTGGCCTGCCAGATGGGCGTCAGCTTGCCTGGGAGCGCACGGTCTCGGTAGCTCAAATTTGGATTGAAGACAGTGTCGATCGAGAGTCTTGCCCGCTTCCTATTCACCGTACGTACCTTCCCACACAGGCGCGGCATTCTAATCTACCGCCTCGGCTGAAACATAGGGCGGCAAATGGACATAGGCCGCGACCCGTTTTGATCGTTCGCCCAGCGGATGCAGTGCAGCTTGTTGAACTGCTCGATTGGTATGACGATGCCGGCCCTTATGTCGATCGTGACTGGCTGGATCGGTTGCGTTCTGAATTTCTTGAGCGCCATCCGGGGTTTGTAAGCTTCGAGGACGGCGCCAGCTATGCGTCCAATGAGGGCAGCAAAAGACGCAATCTGGTAGAACATGCACAAGCTTTGGTAGGTCAGCTCACGGGCGAAGCGAAGGATGAGCCGTCCTTAGGCTCATCGTTGCTCGACCTGCTCGTCGGCAAAGCCGGGGTGCCATGCGAGCTTCTTGATTGGCGGGTGATCAATATTGTCCAAGCGCTTCGGACTGACAATCCAGGAGTGGTGGAGCAAGCAGCTGAGGATCTCGCTCAGGCCGGGGACGACGTTGCCGGAGTCATGGCTTTCGTCGGCGCTACCTGGCCGCTGATGCTGCCTCATGCGCAAGCAAATCCTTATGCCGAAAGCCGAACGATATCGACCATGCTTCGGGCGTTGATCGCTCCCGACGGAATGTTTGGTATCCGATCCACCCCCACTGACAATGCATGTTGGATGTTAACCGGGAGTCCCGCTTTCGGACCAAACCCATTGAGCGAAGGTGAGTTGGCCGGCGTGATGCGCCTTGTCCGCACGATGAAACGTATCATGCGCGACGAGTGGCAATGGGCGCCTCGCGATCTCTGGGACGCCCAAGGTTTTGTTTGGGAGACCTGCCAGAAGCGATTACCGGAACCCGAAGCGGCGGTCAGCGAGAACAACGGTGAGACGCCAATCTGGCTTGTGACTTCTCGCGATGGGGACGCTGACGGGTTCGCCAGCTTCGTGGAACGTGCCACATGGCATCTGCTCTACGATAGCGACAGCAAGTATAATCATATGGTTCGCGAGATGCAGGCGGGCGATAGGATCGTCTTGCGAGACTATCTGCCAAACCAGCGGAATGCGCCATTTGAAACCAACGGCAAACCGGTCAGCGCCATGCGGATACGGGCAACCGGGATTGTGACGGGCAAGGGGGAAGACGGTCGTCAGGTTCGAGTGGATTGGACTCCGTTGCCCGAACCTCTGCTGTGGTGGCTTTACACCAACAATGACACGATTTGGCGGCTCCCACTTGACCGTGATGCGGCGCGTAAGCTCGCCGCGTTCATTTTTGAAGGCGAAGCACAAGATATCGCCTGGTTTCTGAATCTACCTTTCTGGCGTGACCGCCTCAACGCATCGCAGGATGACAATATCATGCTCAATCCGACCAATCTCATACTGTTTGGACCTCCCGGCACGGGTAAGACCTATTCTACGGCCCGCGAAGCCGTACGCTTGTGCGATGGTTTGGCCGACTTTGCGGAAACGGGTGAAGGGCGGGCTTCTCTCATGGCTCGCTATCGCCAGCTCGAAGCAGAGAAGCGCATTGCGTTCGTTACTTTCCATCAGGCCTATGATTATGAAAATTTCGTGGAAGGCTTGCGGCCTGACGAGGATGCCGAAGAACAGGGAGCTGGTTTCCGGCTAAAGCCATATCTCGGCATTCTACGGGAGATTTGTGCGCTCGCTGAACATGCTCGGAAAAAGGCGGAAACAGGCGAATCGGGTAGGTCGATCGATCTTTCCACCTGCCAATTTTGGAAGATGGGCTTGGGTGCCATTCGGCAGGAGGAAGAAGTTTACGAGGCGGCGCTAAAGGACAATTACATTGCCTTGGGTTGGGGGAGAGCCGAAGATTGGAGCGATGATCGCTTCTCGACGGTAGAGGCGATCAAATCCCATTGGTTAGCGCTCTACCCGGAAAGCCAGGAGCCCAGCAATTGGACTCAAACGCACCGCTTTCGCAACGACATAGCAATCGGGGACATCGTCATCATTCCCTACGGCAATAGCGCGTTTCGAGCTGTGGGGCAGATTGTTGGTGACTACGAGTTCATAGCAGAAGCTGAAGGCTATTTTGCCCACCGTCGTAAGGTGAAATGGCTGCTGACAACAGATGAGCCACTCCCGCTCGATGCAATCATAGACGGCAATTTCACGATGCGAACCGTGTACGAGATACCTCGCAAGCGGATCAACATTCCAGCATTGAGTCGGTTGCTTACGACTGACGGTGAATTGAATGACGGTCCTGCTAAGCCAACGAAACCTGACGAATTCGTCTTGGTGATCGATGAGATTAATCGGGCTAACATCTCCAAGGTTTTTGGAGAACTGATCACTCTCTTGGAACCGGATAAGCGGTTGGGCATGGAAAACGCTTTGACGGTTCGACTGCCCTATTCAAAGGTAGAGTTTGGTGTTCCTGCAAACCTTCATGTCATTGGCACGATGAACACCGCTGACCGGTCTATTGCATTGCTCGATACTGCACTCCGTCGCCGCTTTAAATTTCGCGAGATTGCCCCTGACCCCCAGCAGCTCAAGAATGCTGCAGCAGCAACGAACATGCCTCTCGTCGAGATATTGAGGACAATAAACGATCGCATTGAATATCTGGTCGATCGTGAGCACCGTATTGGGCATGCCTTTTTCATGGGCTGCAAAACGTCCGACGATGTTGTCGACGTGATGCGCGATAAGATCATTCCGCTGCTTCAGGAGTATTTCTTCGAAGATTGGAGCCGCGTTCGGACGGTGCTTGGCGACGGGTTCATTGGCCAGGGAGTGATCAAGGCTCCACCTGGTATGGAGGGTATTGATCGCGAGCGTTGGTTTGTTCGAGATTTCTACAGTGCTGAACCGAAAATTTCGCTCTCTGATGCTTTCGCCCGTCTTCTGGGCAAAGCGGCAATTTTGTCAGCGGTCAACGAGGATGATGCGCCGGACGCGGAGAACGACGTCGCATGACGCATCTCCACGTGCCCGAGTGGGGACGAGTAGCAATCGGTCCAGATGGCTTTTCCCTGGCGCAGGCTGAGGCGCTGCTGGCTGCCGCTCGGGCACATCCGATGGGTGGAGAGGATGGGAGCGCCATCCTGACCGATCATCGTCACCACCTGCGGGCCAAACAGATGGTGGGGGTCATCGCCGCACCAGGTTGCAGCTTAGAAATCTTGCCGAAAGTCGATCCTGAGGCCGAACTGGGTGATCTCCCGACGGTTCGGTCCCGCCTGATTTCCTTGCTGGACTTGGCGCTGGGGCTGAACTTGGCGGACGGTGCTCAGGCAGCCTTGGCTCACGGCGCAGAAAACCTGCTCGATATTT